>NZ_CP020483.1 GCF_002080395.1 Campylobacter helveticus | reverse complement strand
CCGCCGTCCTTATTCCTCGTCAAACTCTTTAAACTTAATCATTAGGTTTTTTTCTCTATTTGTATCACCTTTATGGGCTATTTTAGGGATTACCATTAAACTGCCTATTCTGCGTTTAATTAAGCCTCTTTCTTCTAAGAGAACTAAAGTTTTTTGAGCTGTAAGGTATGTTACTTTTGCCTTTTCTGCTAGTTCTCTAGTCGTTATTATTAGTTTATTGTCGTAATCTTTATTTTCAAGTATATAGCGAAACACTTGCATTTTTTTATTTCCAAGTATGTCAAAAAGCTCAAATAAATAAGCTAGATAGGTAATTTCAAAGCCTTTTCTATCTAGTCTTTTTACTATGGTTTGGGCTTTAATTTTTTCTCCTGTTTCTGGGTCTATATAAATTTTTTCCTCACTTATAGCGGTTATTTTCTCTATTTTTGGACTTTTGTGGGTAATGAAAGCTCTTTTATTACCTTGATTTGAGGGGATAATAATTTCATTTGTGGCTAACATTTTTTAATCCTTTTTAAAAATTTATTTAAATTATATCATAAAAATTATTAATAATATATTGTAACCTATAAAAAAGTATATCAAAACCTATAAAAAAGTATATCAAAATTATTTTTAAAAAAATGCTATCTAAATACTATAAAATAGGTGTTTGTTAGTTGTTGTTTTGGTGTGTATTTTTGTGCAGATAAGATCTATTACCCCCTAACCCCCTTAATCTTAAAATAAACTTAAACTTTTTTTAGCCTAGAAAGTTTTTTAAGCAGTCAAAAATTCCAGCTTAAATTTTCGCTCCGCTCACTAAACCGATTTAACTCTAAATTGTTTTATAGGCTAAATAAGTCAAAAATGGCTTTATTTTGCCTTTAAATTGCTTAGGGGGTATCTAAGTATTACCCTTAGTCTTTTTTTGCTTTTAAGAGCCATTTAAGAGCGAAATGGGGGCTGACCCCTTTAAACTTTTTCAAGCCTTGAGATTTTTAGCGGGTAAAATGCAAGAGTAATACAACAAAAAATAAGCGGTAAAAATAATAAAAAGTTTTCTTTTTAGGATACACGCTATCCCAAAAAGGCAAAAAAATTAACATTTTTTAGCTTTTTTAGCGTGCAAGGGGAAAGCCCCTTGACCCCCTTTTTTTTGGATTATTTTTATATGCCTTTTATTACAAGTGCTATTGTTGCAAAGAAACTAATTAAACCAAATACAGCGGCACAAATAGCTAAGATTTCCATTTATAATTCTCCTATCTCTTTGATAATTTTTAATATTTTTATTTGTAGCACAAAAACGCTTATACTTAGCACTATAATCGTTAAAGCACATAAAGCTAATATCCAAGTATTACTTTTATTGTTTTGAGTGAAAATAAAGGCTATTAAAGCAAGTAATGAGGTGAGGGCAAAGTTTCTATAAACTTTTAATTCCTCAAGCCTTGCTTTTTTCTCATCTAACTTCGGCATATTTTTACAGCTCCTTAAAACAAGCTAGGTTGGTTTTCATCGTCTTTTCTCCTTTTTTCTTGCAAGTATTTTTTATAAACTTCGTCATTTTCAATTAAGCGTAATACATATTCGTTACGATTTTCTAAAGTTCCAAAGAAATAAATTAAGTCTTTTGGCACTCTTAAACTTATAATCTCGGTTGGACGCTTTCTAGGGCGTGGCATACTTCCTCTTTTCTCTATTAGCTAGGAGGCGTTTAGCCTCCTATAAAAGTGGGTCAGCCCCACTTTTACGGCGATTTGCGAAGCAAATATT
>NZ_CP020482.1 GCF_002080395.1 Campylobacter helveticus | reverse complement strand
TAAAATGAAGTAAAAAATCGTTAAAAAATAAAATGCAGGATAAGGGAAAGAGTTCCAAAAAGTATATACCTACACTTTTAAACTCTTTCCCACCTGCTCTGCGAGGCTCATTTTATTTTTTCTTTTGGAGTTTTAATGGGGGTAAAGTTTTTGCTCTTAATATGCTCTAGCAGATTAAGGCAAAAAGCAGAACTAGCAGATACACATCTGCTATTCTGTTACCCCCTTTTATTTTGAAATTGCGATAGCTCCATATAAGCATAATCCGCAAAATGTTAAAATCGCAAAAATAGCTATAAAGAGTGCCATTAGTCTAACCTTTCCAACTCATCAAGTTTTTTAGCAATGTATTTAATTAGCAAGTAAAAAAATACTGCTATGATAATAATACCAGCAAAAGAAGCGATTTTTTGAAATGTATTAATCGTTTCAATGTGTATCACAACAAAAGCAAATATACCGAATAAGGCTGTTAATAATGCAAATACCAAAGCCTTAGCAAAATCAAGCGTAAATTTAACTCTCTCTTTTTTACTCATTATAAGCCTTAAAATAAGCTAGGTTGATTTTTGTTTTCTTGCTCTGCTTTTTTGCGTAAATAATCTTTGTATTCTTGGCTGTTTTCTATAAGCTGTAACACATAATTATTACGATTTTCTAAAGTTTTAAAAAAGGGGAACAAGCTTTTAGGAACTCTTGTTGTCATAATTTCAGTAGGGCGTTTTTTTATGTTTGGCATTTTGTTTTTACTCCTTTTTCAAGTTGATAACGAATTGACTTTAAATAACAATTTACAATATAAGCCGAATTAGTGCAAAGAAGCTCAAACCAATAAGGCTCATTTTTTCTAGCGTATTTTAATATTTCAGTTAATTCTGTTAAACCTTGCTCGTCTATAAAGTCCATTATGTCAGCAATCGCTTTTAAACGCTTCTCATTTAGCTCTTTTTCGCTAAAGAGATACTTTTCTATATCAAAGCCATTAAATGCCTTTAAATCGCTTAATTTGTATTGTGCTTTCTCTGGGTTGTCTAAATGAAGCATATAGCGGACATTACCTTTAGCATTATGGATTATTTGCGGAGCTGTTGCTCCTATTTCGTCCATTATAGTCTTTATTTGATTGTAAGACTTTTTACCATTGACATAAATTAAGCAATGGTAATGCGGTTTCTTTGGCGTATTATCTGCATTTACATCGCTATCGTGTAAAGGACTTCTAACCCACTCAAAACCATATTTTAAACTTAAAATTTCTTCCCAATCCTGTGCTACACTTTCAGGATAAACTAAAAATCCCCAGTATCTTGCCTTGTCATTTTTAGCATTTTCTGCCATAATATACCCCTATTTTTTTGATTTTTTAAGGGAAGTAGAGGCTGCAACCTTTCTACTTCCCTTTTTTTTTGTTTTATAATAGTAATACATTATAGTAAATAAGTCAAATTTTTCCCAACGACCAACGACCTTCCATGTGTGTGTGTCGTAGTAACACACACATGGAATTATTAAATTAAGCTTAAATTTTCGCTCCGCTCACTAACCTACCAAAACGCTATATTTCCATACTTGCTAATATGTGAAAGAGGTGCAAAAGCCTTATTTACTGCATATGGGGGGCTGACCCCTTTAAACTTTTTCAAGCCTTGAGATTTTTAGCGGGTAAAATGCAAGAGTAATACAACAAAAAATAAGCGG
>NZ_CP020481.1 GCF_002080395.1 Campylobacter helveticus | reverse complement strand
TCATCATCACTTATTAGCTAAAAACAATACGCCAAAGGCGTGATATTGTTTTAAATGGGGTGCGGGGGCGTGAAGTTTGCCTAGAGCAAACGAACGAACAAGCCCCCGCCCTATTGTTTATTTTTTTTACAAAAAGAGAAAAACAAATTTGTAAATCGCGCACATACACATACGCACGCGAATTTTCTTATTTTTCTTATATTTTTATATATTTTTAGGGGGCTTTCTAAGCTCTATATGATGGGGTCTAGCGAAATATTAAGGGGAGAAAATTCTACTATTAAGGGGAGAAAATTCTACTATTAAGGGGAGAAAATTCTACTATTAAGGGGAGAAAATTCTACTATTAAGGGGAGAAATTATATTGACAATCTATTTTTAATATGCTACAATAAAAAATCCGCCTTGAGTTTTCACTCTTGGCGGAAATTTATCAATCAAGGCTAACTATGAAACGACATAGTAAGCGTTTTGTGAGATTATACCTAAATTTTAGGTTTTTTAAGCTTAAAGTTGAAGTATTTTTCTAACAAAACCGCAGGGGCAGAGAAGCCCCTTGCCTTGATTGTCTTACTTTGGATATGCAAATGAGCGAAATAGTTAAATATAATAATGATTTTAATCTTTTACCTATGCCTGAACTCAAAGCCATACAAATGGATATGTTTATGGCTATTATCTCGCTAACCAAAGACAAAAAAGAAAATACGCCATTTTTAAAAAAGTTTTTTAACCCTGATAAAAGAAAAATAATTATTCCACAAAAGAAGTTTATTGAATTGTGTCGGTTAAACGATAGCAAAATGGACTATAAAGAAATTTTCTTTGCTATTGATGATTGCTTAAAAAAACTTTGCAATTTTCTTGTTTCATACCAAAAAAATGAAAAAACGATTTATAATTTTGTTTGTTTTGAAGAAGCAAATATTATTGCTGATGAAGTGCATATAACTTTACAAAGTCGTTTTTACGATATGATAATAAATAAAAAATTTGGTTTTACAGCCTTTGAATTAGCAGAATTTGCAGAACTTAGCGGTAAATATGCTAAAACACTTTACCGCCTTTTAAAGCAATTTAGAACCACAGGCAAAGCTTATTTTGAGTGGGAAGAATTTTGCAGGATTATGAAGATACCACAAGATTATAGACAAAGCGAAGTTGATAAATGGATTTTAAAACCAGCCCTTAAAGAGCTTTCTAAAGAACGCAATCTTTTTGACCAAATTAGAGTGCCTTTTAAAAATCTTTTTTACGAAAAAGAAAAAACCGCAGGGCGTGGGCGTGGCGGTAAGGTTTCAGGCATAACCTTTACTTTTAAGCCTGAAAATATCGATATGCAAAAACTAGCAAAAGAAAGCGAAAAAATAGAAACCAAAGAGGACAAATATTTAAGAATAGCACACAATATGGTAAAAAATAAAGCTAGGTTCGTGTATGAAAATATGCTTTATGAGGCAAATTCTTTCGATTATAAAGAATTAAAATTTATGGCAGTAAGACTTATAAGAGATGAATTTGAAAATTTAATTTATGACATAGAACAAACTTTCAACGCTAAAAATAAAGAAGTGTTTTTTAAAATGATTGATACTTTTAAAAATAATATTGTGTAAAACCGATTTTTTCTTTCTCTCTATCTAATTTACTCATACAAAAATTATAGCAAAAATTAGTTAATTCTTGTTATAATCTCACAATAAAAAGTTTTCTTTTTAGGATACACGCTATCCCAAAAAGGCAAAAAAAATTAACATTTTTTAGCTTTTTTAGCGTGCAAGGGGAAAGCCCCTTGACCCCTCTAAAGAAATCATAGAGCTTATAAAAATCAAATCATCACAAAGGCAAAAAATGAAAATAGGGGCAGTCCATTGTAATCCAAAAATCTCACCACATTTACAACATAACGACAGGACAAACAGCACAAGCCCAAACATACACAAAGAGCGAAGCCATTTAAACGAATGCAATAAATCAGCCCAAGAAGCTTTAAGAGAAATCGACAAGCTTTATAACGAAGCAATGGAAAAACAAAAGGGAAAAAAGGGGAAAAAGACACCAAAAGAAAGAAGCTATCACGAGTTTATTTATGAAATTAACGAAAATACCACAATGGAGCAATGTGAGAAATTAACCGAGCAAATCGCAAAACTTACAGGCTTTACACCCTTGCAAATCTCAATCCATAGAGACGAGGGGCATACAAATGGAAAAGGCGAATTTGTAACACACTATCACGCTCACGCGGTATTTTTTACTCTAGACAAAAACACAGGCAAACAACTTGCAAGGCAACAAGCTTCACTAAATCCAAAAAATCTAAGCAAAATCCAAGACTTAGCCGCAGAAACTTTACAAATGCAAAGGGGGCAAAAATATTTTAATCTCCAAGAATATAACCTTTCAAGGCAAGAAAAAAGGGCTTACAAACCTCAAGCACCCAAAAGAATACAAAACCAAGACGATTTTAAAAGATTTGCGGAAGCACAAAGAGAAGCAAAAGAATATAACGATAAAATGCAAGAAACCGCCCTTAAATTGAAAAACGACCTTGAGGCAATGGGTAACCAGCTTAAAATAAAAGAAATGGATTTAAACGCAGAAGAAAAGCGTTTAAATCATAAAGAGAAAAAAATTAACGATGAAAGACAAAAAATAGAGAGTGGATACCCTGAAGCCTTTAACGACTTAGACAAAAAACGCAGACAAGAGAAAAAAGGCTTATGGAATTATTTTAAAAATATCATTACAGGCGGAAAACACTTTCAAAGCATAGATGAAAAATATAATATCGCTAAAAACGCCATAATCGCCCAACAAAAGCGAAACGAAACTAAACTAATACAAAAGGACAAAGAAATAAAAAAAGCCAAAAATGAAGCAAGTGAAGCAAAAGGGGGAATGCGGACAGAGCTAAGCAAAAAAGAAAGCATAATACGAGAACTTGATTATGAAAATATGCTTTTAACCAAAGAAAACAAAGCGCTAAACAACTTCATCGCAAAAGCCGAACAAGAAGCATTAAAAAAACTTGATTTTAATGCGGAAATTGAATATCTACGCAGTAATAGCACATTTAGAACAGGATTGGGCGAACTAGAAAAAAACGCCTTAAATAACGAACTAACAAGGCGACAAAAGCAAGAAAAAGAATTGCTAAGACAGCAAGAACGACAAAAAAACCAAGATAAAGGCTTTACACTCTCACTCTAAAACTCTCCAAGCTTGAAAAAGATTAAGGGGGACAGCCCCCTAGAGCAGTTTTAAGGCTTTCAATAC
>NZ_CP020480.1 GCF_002080395.1 Campylobacter helveticus | reverse complement strand
ATTATTTCCTAAATCTACAATGCATCTGCCGCAAAAGTTTTAAACTTTTGCTTTTTGCGAAAGCAAAAACTCGGCTATTTTTACTTTTTCATTTTTGAAAAAGTAAAAATCTTTAAGAGCTCTCGGCAGAGCAGATGGGAAAGAGTTTAAAAGTATATGTATATACTTTTTGGAACTCTTTCCCTTATCCTGCATTTGATAAAACGCATTATAATTTTACTTAGCTTAAGATTAGTTTAATAATATCTAAACTATAATAATCAAATAATTTATTCGGTATTAACTCAACGATTGAAGGGATAAAATGGCAAAACTAGAATCTAAATTCATAACCAAAATAAAAAAAGAGATGAATCAAAAATTACAAAAAGAAATTGCTAAAGAAAATGAAAAACTCCAAAAAATAAGAGATAATTTATTAAACGATATTCTTTTGCAATCTTTCAATAATGAAAAAGTTGAAAATGAATTTTTAACTTTTTTAGATAAGTTTTCTTTATCAAATTCTAAAAAATATTATAAAGAATTAAAAGAAGCATATTTGTAAAAATTTAGCAAAATTTAATTTCATCATAAGGAGAAAAAATGAAAAAAATTATTTCAGGTTTAGTTGTAGCCTCTTTAGCTACTTTTACTTTTTTTGGTTGCAGTAGTGAGCCAAGAAGCATAGAAGAATTTCAAAAAATGCCAAAAGAAGAGTTAGATAAATTTAGAAAAGAGTGCGAAAACAAATTTAACAGCGCCGACTTTCAAAAGGAACTAATGCAATATGCGACAACAGGAAAATCCTCTAATAAAGAATTTATAGAATGCCAAAATGCTAATGAAGCTAAAATACGAAATGGTATGAAAGAAGACTTTATCCCTCAAGGATTTAAAAAAAATAATTAAGCCAAATTAAAACTATATTAAGGAAGATAAATAAATGAAAAAAATAGTTGATAACGAAGATATTGAGTCTATAAAAGTTGATTTTTTATCTTTAGATGAAAAGTTGTTGGGGAAAGATTTAAAAGAAAATCTTGAGTCTAAAAATCCCTTTACTGATTTAGAAGAAGTTGGGGCTGTTTTTTCTTTTTTAAGTCATATTGATGCGGTGCAAAATCAAAAAAATATTTTTTTAGGTAAGGTTGAAAACAAGCCTTTAAATTTCAAAATGGAATTAAAAAATAAAAATAATGAAAAAATCAATGAATATTTTTTCGACAATATAAATCTTGGTGAGGGAAACTTCACTCAAGGCATAGAGCATTTACTTTCGCTTGGAATGGCTAAAGAAAAAGGCACTCTTTTACAAAAGCTTAATAAACATTTACACATTCCTAATGATTTAAATTTAGAAAAATTAAAAAATTATGGATATTCTACTTTGGAAACCATAAAAGATATTTCGCAAAGTAAAATTTTAGGAGATGAATTAAGCAGTTTTATAGATGGTTTTGTAAAAAATGCTTTTTCCAACAACAATAAAGAACAAAAAAAGGAAACTAAGAAAGAATTAACTTCTGCGCAACAAGAAATGTTAGCAAAGGTTAAAGAATTTAGCTCTCAAAAAAAAAGTAAAGATAAAGAATATTCTCTTTCTAATAATAGAAAAAGTATCGCAATGTCTAGATAAATTATGGGGAAACGAAATGTTAAGTGATTTAAGCCTATTACAAAGAGAAGAGCTATTTAAAACATTGCGTGTTAGCATTACGCACCACAGTAATGCTATAGAAGGAATCTCTCTAAGCTATGGAGAAACAAAAACCTTGCTTGAAACAGGTAAAACTGCTAACAACAAACCACTTGATGAACAACTTGTAATATTAGGATTTGCACAAGCTTATGATTTAATCATCCGTGAAGCAAACGACAAAAATAAAATACTTGATAGCTCTTTTATTAAAGATTTGCACTTTCTTATCTTCTCTAATGCACAAAAAATTTGTCCCCATCTCGTTAGAAAACCTATTGGGGCATATAGAAATGAAGAGGTCAAAATCGTAGGCTCTAGCATAAAACTTACCCTGCCACACCTTATTTCACAAGAACTCGACAATTTGCTTTATAGATTTCCTAGCAATCAGCTCAATTTAGAACAAATTGCCGAATTTCACGCCCTTTATGAAAAAATTCACCCTTTTAGTGATGGAAATGGACGCACAGGAAGACTTTTAATGAGTTTCCAATGTATTCAAAATAATTTAATTCCACCCCTTATTGAAAATGAAAACAGAAAAAAATACTTAGAATTTCTACAAGAAGCTCAAATAAATAATAATATAAAAGCATTTGCGGAATTTCTAGAGTATTGCCAAAAAAGAAGTTTGGATTTAATCGATAGGGACTTTACACAAAAGCAAGAAAATAAATTTAGGAATTAAAATTCTAATGCCTCGCATAAGAAAATATCTCAATGTCCCCTTTAAAGACAAAGATGAAGCTAAAAGCTTGGGGGCTATTTGGGATAAAAATGCGAAAAAGTATTTTGTGCCTTATTACTTAGATTTTACCCCCTTTATCAAATGGAACGAAAACGCTCCAAAACAAAACTACATTAATCACAATGAAGCTCTTATACAATTTAAACACGCCTTAGAAGCTTTTGGACTTATCCTTGAGACTTATCCTATAATGAATGGCAAAATCCAAAGATGTAAAACAAAAGAAGATAAAGGAAATGAAAAAAGCGGAGCTTATCTAGGATACTTAGATGAATATCCTGCAGGTTTTATGCAAAATTTTAAAACAGGTATTAAAGAAAACTGGAAATTTCGGCTTGAAAAAGATTATCGAAGCTCTAAAACTGAAAAATCCTATTCTACAATCAATTCTCAAAAACAAGTCCAAAAAGAACAAGAGCTTTTAAATTTACAAGAAAAAACAGCCTTAAGACTTCAAAAAGAGTGGAATGAAGCAAAAAAAGCTCTAAATTCTCATTTATATTTAAAGAATAAAGGAATTAATAATGCCTATGATTTAAGAGTGGATAGGTTCAACAATCTTTTAATTCCGCTTAGAGACATTAAAGGAAAATTATGGTCTTTACAAAGAATTAGTGAAAGTGGCAGGAAAATCATAGGGGTGATTAAAACTAAAGAAGAAAAAGAAGTAGAATATTTAGCAAGAAAGAAAGGCTGTTTTTATACTCAAGTTTCTTTAGAAAAACAAAATGAGTTTTTAATTTGTGAGGGATTTGCTACGGCTATATCTTTACAAGAATATTTAAATAAAGCTGTAATTATGGCAATAGACGCAGGGAATTTAATTAGCGTAATTGAAGTGTTAAAACTAAATTATCCCTTTACACCTATTATTCTTTATGCGGATAATGATTTAAAAAATATCAATAATGTAGGATTAAACACTGCTAAAGCGATTAAAGAAAAATATGAAGATATTAAAGTGTTCTATCCAAACTTAGATGAAAGTGAAGCTAAAGAAGGTTTAAGCGATTTTAATGACATAGTTGTGAGATATGGAGCAAAGATAATAAAAGAAAAGATGAGTGAGTTAAAATAATAAATTTTTCTTTCTGCTCCGCCTATTAAAAAATCTCTCTAAAAACAAAATTAACGGCAAATAAGAATAAAAATTAAACTCTAAGTTAGAATTTAAAACAATACAATTCCTTATGAGAACAAGCTAACAAACTTAAAAACAAATCAAACTTTTTTAAAATTTGAAAATTTATTTCTTTAAAAATTTTTAAGTCTGCAGAAAAAGAAAAGCAACAAGCTATACTCTATTTATCTCTAGCTCAAAATGTTTTCACTTCTTTTTTGGAGTTTTAAAAAAGCGTTTTGCGATTAGCAAAACATTGCTTTTAATGTAAAAGCTCAAAAATCGTAAGATTTTTTAGCATTTCATAGTATTAGGCAAGATGGATTATTTATTAAATTTATTTTTATAAATTTAATAAATTTGAAAATTTAGAAGTCCTTACATTTAAGTCAATTTTGTTTTGGAAGCTCTATTTTTCTATATACTTATTTCGCAAAGATGTCAAAAACCATTACATTTAAGTCAAAAACCATTACATTTAAGTCAATTTATTCATAATTGGAAGCTCTTTATTTCGGTTTTTTATTGACATAGATGTAATAGATACTTACATTTAAGTCAATTTTGTTTTTTATGATTGATATGTAGTTTATTTATTGACATAGATGTAATAGTTTGGTATAATTTGCGTGTTTTTAAGAAAAGTCCTTACATTTAAGTCAATTTACTTGGGTAGAAGGGAGAAATTATATGCCAAAACGCAATACTATTGATACCATTACACTGGGGATTTTTAGCGATGAAAATGTTTCTGTGCTTTGTGAAGATACTATTAAGCTAGAGAGAGGTTCTGTAGCTGTATTAAGTGGCAATAGTGAAGTGGGAAAATCTTTTTTAGCTTTAAAAGTATGTGCTAATGCAATTAATGACGGTTTAAAGCCTTTTTTTTGGAGCATAGAAGATAAAAATCAAGCGATTTTAGAGCGCATTAAAAATGTAGAAAATTTCTATCCTTTTAATACTGCGGAGCTTGAATTTTCTAATGAGCTTCCAAAAATTAATAAAGAGCCTATAAGCAGTTTGAAAGAAGAGCTTAATGAGTTAGCAGATTGTGATTTGATTGTTCTTGATACTTTTAGTGCATTTTTTTCAATTTTAGGCTTCAAAGACCAAAATAATCAAAATGATGTGCAAAATTTCTTTAATATTTTAACCGATATAGCAAAATCAAACAATCAGGCAATTTTATTACTTCATCACTTAGATAAAAAAGGCGAAAGCCTTATGGGCAGCTCTGTAATTATTAATGCTCCAAGGCTCGTTTATAAGCTTTCCTTTGAAAAGGGAGAAGATAAAAGCACCACAACTTACCGTTTGCTTGAAGTTTTAAAGGATAATAATAATATTAATGCTGGAGAATTTCAAAAGACGATTAAAGTATTACAAAATTCTAGTATTGATGAGCCTTTGATTAAAAATATTAAAGCTAACAGTGTTGATTCTAATACATTAGAGATTATTAATAAACAAGATATCTCTGCCGTGAGCGTCAATGATTTGGCAGAGGGTTATGTAACGATGAATGAAAATAGAGGGGTTTTTTATCTAAGTTCGCGAAAACTTACTGATACTAATTTCTATAAAGCATTTAAAGAAAACGACAATAAAATAGAATTTGAAATGACAGGTGCAAATGGCTCATCTTATGCAATTAGTTTAAAAAACTCTTTATTGACACAAACACATAGAAATATCTTAGACGCCTTATTTTTATATATTAAGAAAAATGTGGATACGAATGTGATAAAGAAATATCAAGAAAATTTTTGGGATATGGAGGTGAGATTAGAGCCTTATAAATTTTTAAAACAATATCTTAATAAAACCTCTAATAACTACTCTTGGTTAAAGCAAAAATTTACAGAAATTTCTCGTTTTGCGTATGATTTAGCTTTTACTCAAAATGTTGAAGGTGGAGATAAAAAAACTATTGCTCAAAGAGATAAGGGAATTTTAATGTTTGATTCTGTAGAGCGCATTACTAAAGATAATGGAACTATCATCTCGGTATTTGTTTTAACGGTGCGTAGAGAATACATTAAAAAACTTGAAACCGAATCCACTCTTTCTTATGATGATGATTTATCAAAAATTCTTATCAATTTAAATTCTTTAGTGGCACAGGATTTGATTAGATTTTTAACAAGTTTTCCTGACAAAAAAATCCTTAGTTATAGTGAGTTCTGCGAAATTAAAGCTTATAAATTTTATAAAGAAAATTCCATAATTTCAAAACAAAAAAAAGAAATTATTAAATTAAAAGACAAGTTTATAGAGTTTGGCATTAATATTTATGGTAAAAATGTAGAGTTTGCCGATTATGATGACGAGTTCTTTTATAATAAATATAAAAATGAAAACGATTTGTTCTTTGTTTATCAAAGCAACAATAGGGTAAAAAGGTATATTAAGCGAAGCGACCCTATGAATCAATTAAATACCAAAAACAATAAATTTCTCTTGCCAAAGTCTTTATTCGATTGAGTTTTAAGACTTTAAAATAGATATTTCATATAAGAATATTTTTAGAATATTAGAAGTTAATAAGGACGATTATGAGTGAATGGGACACTTGGGCAGAAGAACAAAGGCAAAGAAATTTCCAAAGAGTGCAGCAAGAACAACAAAAAAAGTCTAATCAAGCAGAAGCTGAGATGATTGGCGGTGCTATTGGGGTTATAATAGGAGCGTTTTTCTTCCTAGTTGGTTTAGCCTTTGCGATTTTGGTTTTATGCTTAAAATACTTTTTTCTCTTTTTAGTATTTTTGCGTAATAAATTTTTTATCCATTGGAATTGGTATGTAAAAACGGAAGATGTAATCTATCAAGGCTTAATATGGATTAAAAAGATTGTTGGTATAATCTTAGCCATAATATTTATTCTGCCCTTTGTCATACTTTTTAAATGGTGGGAATTGTGGCTTGTTGTTGGGATTGTTTTGTTATATTATTACTATGGAAAATGATTAATAGAGAGTTAAATCGTTCGTAAGATTTTATCCAAAAATTTTTATAATTTACTTAAACAAAGAATTAATTTTATTTTAATTTTCGTTTTTTAATAAACCACAATAAACCGTCATAAGTCCTACCACTATCACTATAAAGTAATTTCCAAATACTTGCAATGGATAGTTTTTTATCAAGAAGCACTTTAATTTTTTCTATATCTTTATCATACACGCTTTTTAAAGTGCCTTTTGGGCGTCCTAGTATTTTGCCATTAATTCTTGCATTTTCAAGCCCTGCTTTTGTTCTTTTGCTTATTAATTCTCTTTCATTTTCCGCTAAATAAGCGTAAATTGATAAAATTAATTTTGAGCTAGGATTGTTAAAATTACTAAGTTCAATTTGTCTTAAAAACAAAAAATTGATTTGATTATCGTTTAATTCAAGCACTAAATTAATTATCTCTAACATACTTCTACCAAGCCTTGATAGCTCAGTAGCTATTAACAAATCCCCTGCTTTTAATTTTTTCTTTAAATCTTTAATTTTTCTTTTTTCTTGTGATTTAGTTGAGCTTATTTTTACCTCTAAAATTTCATCTAATTTAATATTATTTTTATGACAATATTCCATAATCTCTAATTTTTGAGAATCTAATTCTTGTTTATTTGTTGAAACTCTTACATAAGCTATATTCATAATTCTATATCTTGTGATTTTTGATTAGATTGTATTTGCAAATTTTTATTGTGATTAATTTTTTTATTAAGCTCTTGAGTGCATAAACTTTGTATAGTATCTTTTAAACTATATTGTTCCCCTATATCAGTTACATCAAATTCTTTAATGCAAGAACCTATCCAAGCACATTTTTTAGTAAGTCTTTTTATAAGCAAATTTATTTGTTTATCACTCATCGGTTTTATTGAAGTATAACCTGAATATTGTCTATGCTCGAAGCCATTTTTAAGCATAAAATTTTTAATACTACCATAAGCTTCCCTTGTATCGCTAAAATATTTTTTAAGCTTATTTGTTGATAAATCAAAATTGATAGCTTTGCGAGAAAGATTTATTGCCATATGCCCTCATTTTCTTCTTTAAAAAAACTTATTAAATCGCTATCTCCCTCTTTTTCGCTTAACCAAGTCCATTCTTTAACATTAAGAGTGAACCAATCGCATTCGACTAGATTACAATTAACAAATATTCCTAAACAACCTAAATCATTTTTATCGCCTCTGCAATGATAGGTATTTTTATCAATTTTTATTAGCCCTGATTCTTTAGCATACTTATCAATAATTTTATACATATCATTTAAATCATACTTTCCCTCTTTTAAAATTTTTTCTTCATCTAAAACTATTTTTGTGCCTAAAAGTGGATAAGCCATTTTGTCTCCTTAGCATAAATTTCATTTTTAAATTATAGCAAAATTTCGTTATATAAATAAAAACCTTAAAAAATAATTTTTATTCATCATAAAACTTAATTTAATTCATTTATTAAGCTAATTTTAAAAAGTAGATTTAATGAACGATTTAATTTATATAAAGGTGAGTAAATGAAAGCAAAATTATTTATTATTTTCAGTCCATTGTTTGTATTTTCAGCTGGTGGAATTGATAAGGTTAATAGTTTTCTAGAAAATCTTAGCACCGCACTTTACGGCATTGGTGCGGTTGTTTTGACCATAGCTTTTATGTGGGCTGGTTTTAAAATTATGTTTCAAGGACAAACACTTAGAGAAGTTGCACCTGTATTTATCGGCGGTGTTTTAGTCGGTGCGGCTTCGGCAATTGCTGGTTATATTATAGCTTAAGAGTTTGTATGCAAGCCATTCCTCTTTTTAAAGGCTTAACGCGTCCCCCTATGATATTTGGTGTGCCTATCGTGCCTTTGTTTGTTGCTATGGGAGCTATCTTTTTGATTAGCTTTTATACGCAAAATATTTTTATGACTATTTTATCTGTGCCTGTATATTTTGTGATGAAACAAATGGCTAAAAAAGACGATTTCATATTTCATTTGTTGTTTTTGAAAATGAAGTTTTTTACAAATCCATTTTCAAAGAAATTTCATAATGTCAAAACTTACTCAGCAAATCATTACAATCATAAACAAAATTCAAAAAATTTCATTCCAAAACTTTCACTTTTTCATCTTAATGCTGAACCAAATTTTGAAAAGCTAATTCCATTTTCTTCTATTATCGATGAAGGTGTGGTTATTACAAAAGATTATTTGTTTGTTGCCACTTATGAAATCGAGGGAATTTCTTTTGAAACAAAAAGCGATGAAGAGCTTGATTTTAAAAACGAGGCTCTAAATATGCTTTTCAAATCTTTTGCAAATGAAAGCGTGAGTTTTTACTTTCATAACATAAGGCACAAAATTGAAAAAAGCTTACAATCAAATTTTACAAATAGCTATCTTAAAGAGCTTGATGAAAAATACTACGAAATCTTTAAAGATGGTGCATTATATAAGAATTCTTTATTTCTAAGCATAGTCTATAATCCTATCTCAAAACTTGAAAAACAAAGCTTTAAAAAACTTTCCCTAATGAATAAAAGTAAAGAATTAAAAAGCTATTTGCAGAAATTCAAAGAACTCATTTTAAGACTAGAAGCAAATTTAAATTCTTTTGAGGCAAAAAGACTTTGCGAATATGAAGAAAATGGCAATCTGTTTTCTAAACAGCTTGAATTCTACAATTATCTCTTAGGAGGAAAATTTAGCAAAGTTAGACTTTTAAAAAGTCCTATTTATGAGTATCTTACAGGGAATTTGAATTCAATTTATTTTAATTATGATATGGCTCAGCTTAATTATAATGATGAAAATAAAAAATTTGTAAGAGCTGTTGAAATTAAGGATTACTCCAGTGAAGTTCACGCAGGAATTTTAAATGTTTTGATGTATTTGGATATTGAATACACCATAACGCAAAGTTTTCAAACCCTAGCTAGAATAGACGCAAAATCTGCCTTAGATAAACAAAGAAAGCAATTAATAGCAAGTGAAGATGATGCTATCTCTCAAGTTGAACAGCTTGATTTTGCTCTTGATTCTTTAGCAGGTGGAGAGCTTTCTTTTGGAAAATATCATTTTGAAATGCTTATTTATGGTGATACTCCAAAAGAATGTAAAGATAATGCAAATACAGTTATTACGAAACTAAACGAGCTTGGCTTTATGGCAAGTATTGCAAATGTAGCTTTACCTAGTGCGTATTTTTCAACATTGCCTTGCAATTTTTCTCTCCGTCCTCGTGTAAATTTACTCTCAAGTTTAAATTACTCCGCTCTTATCGCCTTGCACAATTTTAATAGAGGCAAAAAGAACAAAAATTGCTGGGGTGAGGCGGTAAGTATGCTTAAAACAAGAAGCAAGAGTCCTTATTATTTAAATTTTCACCAAAGCGGAGGTAAAAATAAAGATGATTTTGGAGAATTTCTTTTAGCAAATACTCTAATCTTAGGACAAAGTAGTGGCGGTAAAACCGTGTTTATGAATTTTAGCTTCAATCAAATGCTTAAATATGCTGATAAAAATACCTTTCCTAATGATTTACCTGATGAGAAAAAACAATTTACAGCTGTATATTTGGATAAAGATAAGGGAGCTTTGGGCAATATTTTATGTGCGGGTGGCAGATATATTAGTATTGAAAATGGTAAGCCTACAGGCTTTAATCCCTTTATGGTTGAAAGCACACCAGAAAATATAAGAGCTTTAAAAAATATCATTACACTTTGCGTAACAAGAAAAGGTGAAATTTTAAACACTAAGGAAGAGAAAAAGTTAAGCGATGCGGTAGATTTCATAATGACTCAATTTGAAGTGCAAGAAAGAAAATACCCTATTTCCTTACTTTTAGAAAATCTAACCGAAGATGTCAATGATGATAATTCCTTAAAATCAAGACTCTTAGCTTTTAAACAAGGCAAACAATTTGGCTGGGTATTCGATAACGAATTTGACAATTTAGACTTTCCTGATTCTATCAATGTATTTGGTATCGATGGGACTGAATTTTTAGATGATAGTGATGTTAATGGGATACTTAGCTATTTCATACTTTGGCGCGTAATGAATTTGGCTGATGGGCGTAGGCTTGTCATTGATATAGATGAGGCTTGGAAATGGCTAGAAAATGATATTGTAGCAAATGAAGTAAAGAACAAATTTAAAACCATTAGAAAGCAAAATGGTTTTTTAAGATTAGCAACGCAAAGCGTGGAAGATTTTTTAAAGCTTCCTATTGCAAAAACTATCATAGAACAATCCGCAACTAAGATTTTCTTACCTAATCCGCAAGCAAGAGAGGAAGATTATGTAGGCGGACTTAATTTAAGTTTCGATGAATACGAAATCATTAAAAACTTTCAACCTGAAAATAGAAATTTGCTCGTTAAAAGGCAAGATGAAAGTGTTATAGCAAATTTTAATTTAAGCTCTTTAGGTAAGGAAAATTTAATGATACTTTCCACAGGAACAGCCTTTATCGATACTATTGAGACAATTTTTAAACAAGAAAACAAAAGTCTTGATGAAAAAATAGCAGAGCTTAAAAAATTTTATAAGGAGCAAAAATGAGTTTCTTGCATTCTTTAATTATCAATGATTGTGAAGTGAAATTTTCAGCAAATGAAAATAAGACTTTTTGCACGAGTTTAGATATAGCTAGGGTTTTTGGAAAAAGACATGATCATGTCTTAAGAGACATTGAAAATCTTTTAAAAGATTTGCGAGAAATAGGTGCTTCTAACGAATTACTCAACTTTGGGGAGGTCGTAAGAATATCGAAAACAACGAACCCTAAGAGTGGTAAGCTTGTTAATAGAAAAATGCCTATGTATAAAATTACTCGTGATGGTTTTTCACTTTTAGCGATGGGCTTTACAGGTAAAAAGGCATTGCAATGGAAAATCGCTTTTATTGATGCTTTTAATACTATGGAAAAGCTTTTGCAAAAAGAAATTTATAGTCCTAATAAATACTTAACAGATTTAATGAGACAAATTTATCCTAATTTGCCACAAGACGACTATGAAATTAATGTGCTTATCACAAATAAACCTCACACAAGAGAAGCTAAAAATATTTTCTCTTTAAATTATCTTGTAGATAATCGCACACCAAAAGACCCAAATATAAATTTTAACATATCTTTTCAAACTCGTAAAATCAAATCACCTAAGGAGAAAAAATGAAATTTTCACATTTAAGTCTTGCTGTTTTAGTGTCGCTATCTCAATGTTTTGGTGCTGGTATTCCTGTAGTAGATACCACTGCAAATCAACAAATGTCTATGCAAAATGCAAAGCAAGTAGCAGAATGGGCTAAAGAAGCTTCAAGGTGGAGTGAAACAGTAGCTCACTATCAAAAACAGCTTCAAGCTTATGCCGAAGAATTAAAGGCAAAAACAGGAATTAAAGATTCTCTTTCAACACTTAAGGACTTTTCTCAAATTTATGCAGATTTTGGTAGGGCTTATGAGAATATCCAAGACTTTAACGAAAAGGTTTTAAGCGACCCTGATGGTTTTATCAAAGATAAATTAAAAGATACTTACTCTAAGTATATGATTTTTGATAGGTGTGAATTTATACAAGATACAAATAGAAGAAATATTTGCCTTTCTCAAATGCTCACCACTGCGGCTGAAATACAAAGCACACAAGAAAAATCAAAACAATTAAATGGTATTGCAAAAGTAATACAAGAAATTGATGCAAAAATGAAACAAAGCAAAGATATTAAAGAAAGTCAAGATTTGGCTAATGCTTTAAGTGTCCAAACAGCAAAGTTGCAGGTTATTAATGCAAATTTACAAAATGAACATTATCGCTATGAGGCAGAAAGAAGAGCAAAAGAAGAGCAAATCAATCAAATGATTTCAAAAGGAATGCAAGAAGATTTTATCCCTCAAGGATTTAAAAAATAATGCAAACAGAAATTTTTTCAAATTTAGGTGCTATTGTTGAACAATCCTTTGAGCTATTAAAAAATGCGAGTTTAAACGATAAATTTATAGAATTACAAGCCATTATTTCCTCAATGATAGTTATTAGCATTATGTATCAAGGCTACTTAACTATGGCTGGAAGACAGCAAGACCCTATAAGAGAATTAGCTTGGGATATAGGCAGAAAAATGCTTATTTTGTGTTTTGTTTTAAATGTTAATGGTTGGCTCAATTTAACGATTGATACTTTAAACGCCGTCTATGAGTGGGCTGGTGGCGGGTCGGTATTTTATGCAAAACTCGATGAATTAAACAATAGCTTTTTTACAAGTTTGGAGGAAGTTTGGAAAACTTATTCTGGTCTTGAAAAACTTATTGGTTTTTTTGTTTGTCTTTTTATGATAATTTCTTATTTGGCTGTAATTTTAAGTTTTGCTTTTTCAATCATCAAAACAAGCATAACAAATACTTTACTCATTATAGTTTTACCTTTAGCCTTGCTTTTCTTTATGTATCAAACGACTAAACAAGTTTTTCAGCAATGGTTACAAATGTTTTTCTCAAACATTATTTTACTTATCTTACTAACAAATTTCATTGATTTTATTTGTGGAAATTTAACGACTTTATATAGTCAAGGAAATAAAAGCGATAGCCTTTTTATAACTATTGCATTTCCTATTTTAATCTCTGCTATTTTAATCACAATTGTAAGCACAATGCAAGGATTAGCTTCAAATTTAGCTCAGGTCAGTTTAGACGCTTCAGCAGGTGGAGCAATGGGACAACTAGGCTCAGGTGTGGGACTTGCTTTTCGTGGTGGAAAAACAGCAGGAAAACTAGGCTGGAAAGGAGGAAAATTAGCTGGTAAAGGTGCTTGGGGGACAGGCAAAGGAGTTTATAAGGCAGGACTAGGTTTGGGTAAAGGTGGTGCTTGGTTAGCTAAAAAAGCTTGGGGTCAAATCAGTGGTTAAAGGAGTAAAAATGAAAACCATTTTTTTAGTATTTTTGAGTGTATTTTTTATCGCTTGTGCGTCTAAAAATACTAAAGATAGTTTATTTGACGGTAATTTAGTGCCTGTCAATTCAGAAGAAATTAAACAAAATTTAGGGGAAAACAATGGCTGAGTTAAATTTATCAAACTTTTTGGACTTAGATATTGAAGAATACAAAGCAAGAATAGGCAAAGATAAAACGAAAAAAATCATTACTTCTCAACTACAAGTCAAGCAGGAAACTTTAATAGAGATGTTTAAAGAATTTATGCTCTTAAAAATGGAAATTGGAGCTTTAGAAAAAGAACTTGAAGTTTTGGAAGAGCCTAAATGAGTATTTATAAAGATAGTTTTGATTTTGAGACTTCGGTAAAATATCTTATCGAACAAAGTAATAAAAAAGCGTGGCTTATCGCAATTGTCAGCGTTTTTATCACGCTTTTAAGTATTCTTGCTGTGTTAGTTTTAACTCCGCTCAAAACGGTTGAGCCTTATGTGATTCGTGTGGATAATACCACAGGAATGGTGGATATTTTAACCACACTTGATGAAAAGCAAATTACACAAAATGAAGCTTTAGATAAGCATTTTATAGGGCAATATATTAAAGCGAGAGAGGGCTACTTTTTCGATATGCTTAACCAAGATTATATTTTTACTCAGCTTCTTTCAAGTCCTGAAGTGGCAGAAAGTTATAGAGCAATTTATAGTGGTGAAAACTCAAGGGATTCTAGACTTGGAAGCTTTACTAAAGTAGAAGTTAATATTCTAAGTGTTGTTTTGGGTGAGAGCAACGGCATAAAAACAGCTACAGCAAGAATTAATCTAAAAAGCACGAATAAAAATTCAAAAGAAGAAAGTCTCTCCACTAAGGTTATTACCCTATCTTACAAGTATCTTTTAAATGAAATGCAAGAAAAAAATAGAATTTTAAACCCTTTAGGTTTTAAAGTCTTAACTTATAGAATTGATGAGGAAATTTCAAAATGAAAAAATTGATTTTAGTTTCGTTTTTAATGTGTAGTTTTTTAAATGCTTTAGAGCTTCCACAAACTAGCAAGTATGATAAGAAAATTACTTACGCCGTTTTTAATGCCCATCAGGTATTTAGAATTGCTTCAGCTAATGGTTATGTGAGCGTAGTTGAATTTAGCAAAGATGAAAGAATTATCAATACGGCAACAGGCTTTTCTCAAGGCTGGGAACTTACTGATAAGGGAAATTTGCTTTTTATTAAACCAAAGGCTTATACCACAAAATATATACACAGCGAAAACCCAGAAGAAGGCAATGCCATTAGTGAAATTATTGTCGACCCAAATCCTGCCGAATGGAAGACAAATTTAATCGTAACGACAAATTTAAATATGTATGTATTTGATTTAGTTTTAAACTCCAAAGAAAAGGTTTATAAACTCTCTTTTTCTTATCCTCAAAAAGAGCTTGAAAATGTCCAAAAGCTTCAAGCCGAGCTTAAAAAGCAAATAGAAGAAGATAAAATCGACACTTCTTTAAATCGAGTTTCCGTGCCTAGAAATTGGGATTTTTATATGAAAGTTAATAAAGAAAGTGAAAGTATCGCCCCAAATTTTGCTTATGATGATGGCGTTTTTACTTACTTAGGTTTTGACAATACTAAAACTTTTCCTGCCGTTTTTGCTTATGAGCTAGGCAAAGAAAGCATTTTAAACACACATATTAAGAAGATTGGAAATTATGATGTTTTAGTTATTCATAAAACTCTACCAAAAATTCTACTAAGAAGTGGGGAGAAAGTTGTAGGAATTTTTAATCGTGGCTATGCCAAAAATCCACTTAATTCGACACCACAAACCACAAACGATAAAGAAGTTGAAAGAGTGTTACTTGATGAAAAAAGCAAGAAAAAAGAACAAAATATTAAAAACCTAAAAGAGCTTGGACTTAAAGATGAGTGAAAATATCAATCACAACAATCACTTAGAGCAGTTAAGGACGAAAAATTTTAAAGCTCTTGCCATCTTCGCTTTAAGTGCTTTTTTAGTAGTAGGTATAGTTGTATGGGTGCTTTTAAAAAAAGAAAACACAAATGAAATAAAAGTGCAAAAAGAAAGTTCTATGCAAGAAAGCATTAAAGATAAAGAATTTAACGAAAACGCTTCGCCTAAATGATTCTGTTATAGGAAAGAATTTTGAGCCACAAGATGAACCTCAAACTTTAGCTAATTCAAGTCAAAACATTCAAATAGCAGAAAAAAGTCCTATTGTAAAACCTAGAATTATTAAGGGCTTAAGCGTAAGTGTTGTTGCTTCAAATGCAAATGAAGCAAACCCTAATCAAAATTCTCAAAGCAGTGATTTAAGTCTATATGATAAGCCAAATACCGTGCTTGAATTTGGGCCAAAATGGAGGCGGAAAGCTTGAAAGTCTTGCAAATAATAATTCTTTAGGTGGTAATTCTATGCAAGGGTGAAGTTTTTACGCCGAGCGTGGCAAGCTATTCTAAATTTAATCCTAGTCTCACTTTAACCAAAGGCACTTATATAGGTTGCGCCTTAAAAACAAGGTTGGTGAGTGAAGTAAAAGGTGGAATTGCTTGTATAGTAAGTAACGATGTATATTCAAGTAATGGGCATACTCTACTCATTGAAAAAGGAAGTATCATCACAGGTAGTTATAGTGGTGGTGAGTTAAATGACGGCTCAACAAGACTTTTTGTAATATGGCAAGAAATTAGAACTCCAAATAATATTTTAATTCCTGTTAATTCAAATGCAAGTGATGAACTAGGTGCAAGTGGAATGGAGGGCTATGTTAATCATCACTATATGAAACGATTTGGAGCAGCAATTTTACTAAGCATTATTGACGATAGCTTTTCAGTGATTGCGGATAAACTTTCTAATAATTCTAAAGGGAATAATTATTACGATTACACGGAAAATTCAAGAGAGCAAGCCTCTAAAATAGCGGAGATTGCTTTAGAAAAGATGATTGATATTAAGCCGACTTTATACAAAAATCAAGGCGATTTAGTAGGCGTGTATGTAAATAGGGATATTGACTTTTCTAAAGTTTATGGGCTAAGGCAAAAAAGATGAGTAAAAAAGAAAAAAGAAATATCTATAATGTAAGTTTTAATGAAAAAAACTCAACGCCTATTAATGCTGAACTTGAAGCCATTGAAAATATCATTATAGATTATGTCGTGCATTATATAAAAGGTTGGCACAACGAAAGAAGAGATAAAGGAAGAGGTGCAGAGCATATTAAACTCCACTTAGAAAAAGGCAGTGAGGGAGAAATTAACTTAGAAGAATTGTTAAATCTTGGCAACTCCATAAGAGAATATTTAAAAATATTTAAAGAACCTTTTGATGACGGAAGAGGAGGAAAGGTTTTTGAATGGGAAAATGATGAGGGTGTGCGTTTTAGAATAGCAACTGATAAAATCAAAGGGGAGGGTCTCATCCCGCCACTATCCCCCTTTGATGAGATAATTATAACCTTTTACTCTGATAGAAATCTTAATGAAAAAATGGAATTTAAAAATCCTAAGGTAAGAGAATACTATGAAAATAAAGAAATAAAACAAGAGCAAATCAAAACTATGCAAGAGGCGGTTAAAAAAGCTTCACAGAAATTAAAAGAAAATGCAAAAAACAAGGAGATTGAATTATGAGTATCTCTTTACAAAAATATGCTTCTTCATTTTTTGGAAAATATTTAAATGACCCACTCATTAATGAAATTTGTTACAACGGAGAGGACAAAATTTGGTTTTTAAATGCTAATGGGGAATGGGAAAGTGAAGATACAAAACTAGATTTTGATGGAGCAGAAGCTTTTTCTCAAGCAAGTGCAAGTTATAAAGAAGACCAAATTGATAAGTCAAAGCCTATTCTTTCTTGTGTTTTAGTAGGAGGTGAAAGGGTGCAGATTGTAATGCCTCCAGCAACTAAACGAGAGATGATAAGCATTACCATAAGAAAACCTTCTCAAAAACGCTTTACTATAAATGACCATGAAAAAAGCGGACTTTTTGAAAGTGTTAAAGATTTTAATTCAAAGCAAACAAATTTGAAAAATATTGAACTTTTGGAACTTTATCAAAACAAAAATTATAAAAATTTTTTAGCTAAGGCGGTGAGTTTTGGTAAAAATATCGTTATTTGCGGAGAAACAGGAAGTGGAAAAACCACTTTTATGAAGTCCTTAATTGACTTTATACCCATTGATGAGCGGATTATTACCATTGAAGATGTGGAAGAAATCAAATTCTATGAGCATAAAAACTTCGTGCAGTTATTTTATCCAAGTGAGGCAAAAAGCACTGATTTTTTAAATTCTGCCACACTTTTAAAATCTTGCCTTAGAATGAAGCCTGATAGGATACTACTTGCAGAGCTTAGAGGTGCTGAGACTTATGATTTTGTTAATGTTTTAGCTAGTGGGCATGGTGGAAGCTTAACTTCTTGCCACGCTGGAAGCAGTGAAGAAGCTTTTAAAAGACTTTCTATGATGATTTTGCAAAATCCTCAAGGACAATGTATCCCTTATGAAATCATTAATGCAATGCTAAGAGATTTAATCGATATTATCGTGCATATTTATGCCTATCAAGGAAAGCGAAGAATAAGTGAAATTTATTTTAAAGAGGCTTTATGATGAATGAAAAAGATTTGCAAAATAAGATTTTAGAACTTGAAAACTATGTCAAAGAAACAAAGAAAAATATCACAAGAGCCGAAGAAAACATTAAGCAATGTGAAAAAGCAATACAAGCCTTAAAAGACCTCGCTTGGGATAGACAAAGCAAAAAAGAAAGCTCTAGTATGTATAAGGTGCTTAAAGACGATAAAACGCATACTATGGTTAAAAGTGAAGCAGGAAACATTAAAGTGGATAAAGATTTTATGGAAAAAGAAATCACTAAACACCTTGATAATCCAAGTTTAAGAGGTATGGTTACCACTAAAGAAATGCTTTCTTTTCCTAAGGTGGCTAAAGGCGTGGAAGCGGAGTATAACAAACTCCATAAGAGTTATACTTGGAAAACCAAAGCAAATGATGGAAACACCATAAGATATGGGAGTAGAGAATATAATAACACAAATAGGCTACTTACTGCATATACCGAAACAGGATACAACGAGAGACAAGAACAGGGTAGGGGTGAGCAAGGTCAGCCTCACCACTTGATTAAAGACCTTAATTTTCTCCGCCCTGCTAATGATATTATACCACAAAAAACAGCTAAAGAAGTAAAAGCTCAATTTAGTCAAGAGCAAATCAAAACTATGCAAGAAGCGGTTAAAAAGGCTTCGCGGAAATTAAAAGAAAATGCAAAAAACAAGGAGATTGATTTATGAATATCATATTTAAAAATAAAAGCAATATAAAAAAATTTCATGCTTTTGTTCCTTACATATACTGCAAGAATACTGATAAAAGAGAAGTTTATGCCGTTCAGTGTTGGGATAATAAACAATTAAAATTTGAAAAAATAAGATTTCAATATGTCGACGAAGATTCACTTAGACTAAAATTTAATTGCTATCGTTCTTTTAGCGAAGAAGAACTTGATGGTAACGATTGGGGAATATTATTTTATTGTCCTATTAGAAAATTAATTGTGTCTTTAGATTAAAAAAATATAGGAAATAAAATGGATAAAAAGAAAGTCGCCTTTTTAACTTTTGCTTTTGTAGTTGCTATCATTTTTAGTTTTTTTCTAAGCGGTATATTATTGCTCATCTTTAATAAGGTGCATCCTTTAGAATTTTTAAAAATTTGGCATTTTACAATTATTTTTGATGGCATTTTAAATTCTTACTCTCACACTTATACAGCAATAATAATCGCTCTACTTATTTCTTTTGGCGTTTTGGCTCTTTTATATTTCTCAAGTCGCCAAAAAGAAAGCCTTTTTGGCGAAGCAAGATTTGCAACTGAAAATGAAATAAGAAAAACAGGCTTGTTGGGAAATAAAAATAATTATGTCAAACGAGGCATTATTGTAGGTAAATACAAAGATAAGTTTTTAAAATTTGGGGGACAACAATTTGTCACCTTAGGAGCCCCTACAAGAAGCGGTAAGGGAGTGGGTATAGTCATACCAAATTTACTTCACTGGGAAGAATCTGCTGTCGTGCAAGATATAAAACAAGAATGTTTTGATTATACAAGTAAATATAGGGCTGAAAAACTAGATAATGAGGTCTTTTTGTTTAATCCTTTTAGCGCAAGAACGCATCGCTATAATCCATTTACCTACATAGATATGAGTGATGAAGAAAATGCAGATTCTCAGCTTATGGATTTAGCAAATATTATTTATCCTTTAGGCACTGATGATACGAGTAAATTTTTCTCTTTACAGGCTCAAAATCTTTTCATAGGACTTTGCTATCTTTACAGAGATTTGGCTTTGAGTGAAAAGGGGCGTTTATTTGTTGAAACTTATAATTTAGAGCTTGAATTTAATTTTTTTGGAATTTTGCAATTAAGCAAGGGTTTTGAACTGATTGACCCAAATGATAATGTAAAGCTTTTAACAGGCTTTGAAAATACTTACAATGTGCTTGATAGTTTAGATATTTTAGGAAAAGCTACGAAAAGAAGAATAGGAACTTATATTCAAATTGATTCTCCAAATACTAAATCAGGCGTAATGTCTAGCTTTAATGCTCCACTATCAGCCTTTGAAGGAGAAACATTAAGACTAGCCACGCAAACAAGTGATTTTGATTTAAGAGAACTGCGTAAAAAGAAAATGACAATTTATATAGGAATCACGCCAGACCAACTTGCTAATGCGTCTTTTATCCTAAATGTCTTTTGGTCGCAACTCATTCTTTTAAACACTAAAGAACTACCGCAACAAAATGAGTCTTTAAAATACGCTTGTTTATTATTAATGGACGAATTTACAGCACCAGGTCGCATTCAAATTTTACAAACTTCAGTGAGTTTTATTGCAGGATACAATTTAAGATTGCTTACCATTTATCAGTCTTTATCGCAACTTGAAACAGCTCCGCCTTTAGGATATGGAAAGGAAGGAGCTAAAACATTATTAACAAACCACGCTTGTCAAATTTTCTATGCACCAAGAGAACAAGAAGATGCTGAAGCTATTAGTAAAATACTAGGAAACAAAACCGTCAAACAAAGCTCAAAAAGCATTAATCATGGACAAATGGGTGGAAGCAGAAGCATAAGTGAAACTCATCGTGCATTAATGTTGCCTCAAGAGCTTAGAGAAATGCCTTTTGAAAACGAGCTTATCACCATAGATAGTGGTAAGCCCATTAAATGCAATAAGGCGTTTTATTACAGCGATACGCATTTTATGGATAAATTTAAAGAAGTTTCACCAAGCTTAAAAAGCGTTAAAGGCATTCCAAATAGAAATGAGCTTGAAAAAGCCATTTTAAGTGGAGAATGCAATATTACAATACCGATTCAAAAAGGAGAAAATCAATGAAAAATATTAAATTAAGTTTAGCTTTGGCCAGTGTAATTTTACTTGCTGGTTGTGGGGCTAAAAGTCCTGCAAAACTGCAAAATAGTAAAAATCTAGGCATTAATAATGCTCTTTTGGAGCAAAAATACTCTTTTATCCCAAAAGATGAATTCCTATCTCATACGAATTTTGTATATGAGCTTGAGCTAATTCCAAGTGGCGAATATTTAATTGCCAATGAGTTAATGGTAAAAACCTTTCTTTTGGCACATAATGCTTCAAAAATCATTATTGTAGGTGATGAGGATAAAATCAAAGCCTATAAAAATTATTTTTTAGAAAATGGTGTTAGAGCTGATATGTATTTACAGCCTTTAGATGATTATCAAAACGATAGCGTAAAGCTTTTATTTTTTAATAAAAAATAAGGAGAAAGAATGAAAAAAATTGTTTTAAGTGTAGCATTAGCTGGAACTTTAGCTAGTGCTGTAAATTTAGAGTATTTAAGTGGTGATTCAAAACTAGCTTGTGAGGCTATGCTTTGCTTGGCAAGTCCTGTGCAACCTGCTGAATGTAGTGCTTCACTCGCTAGATATTTTAGCATTCATTTTAAAAAACCGTGGAAAACCGTTAATGCTAGAAAGGCTTTTTTAAACCTTTGCCCTGTGGAGTCGCAGGATAGTGAAATGCTTAAATACAAAAATGAAATTTTAGCAAATCTAGATGGAGGTTGCAGTGTAGAAACTTTAAATCAGCGTGTGGAAAAAACTCTGTTAAGAGTTGAAAAAGTTTGTGAAAGTAATGGAGCTGGAGAGGGTTCTTCGTGCAGAAGTGTAAATATTTATGGATATAGAATCGATCCAAATCTTACACACTCTTGCAAATTGCTTTCAAGCAGTGCTTACACGGATTATCATTTAAAATACACTTGCAATGGTAAATTTTACGAAGAAAAAGATTGGAATAATGGTTTCGTTGAAACAAACGGAGCGAAAGAAGAAATCAAAAAACAATGCTGGGTTAATGAATAATGGAAGAAAAATTAAAGACATTAAAGACTGAAGTGCCTTTTGATTTTAAGAAACATTTTGCGGAATTTAATCAAATTCTGCAAAATCAAAAAGAGCGTTTGAACAAATTCAATGAAGAATACGCTGCGAAAACACAAAATCATCAAGATAGTGTGCTTTTTGGATATATACAAGAAATAAGTGAAAATTGGAATAATCTTAAAGAAGTAGCCGAACAAATTAATCTTTTTTTAAATGGAGCTTTTAACCGCGAAGAACTTGCGGATTTAAACAAATTTTTATCCACAAATGCGGTGCTTAAAGAAATCAATGAGTGTTTGACAAATTTGCTAAACACCAAAAGCAAACTAGAAGAAGAAAAATTAACTGAAAGTATCGAAGAAATCGTTTCTTTAAAATCGCAATTTATCAGTAGGCTTGAAAAAGAAGTAGAGAATATGCGAAATCTTTTTGGAGACTTTGTAAATAAAAAAATTGAAGATTTTGAAAAAAGTATGGAGACAGGCTTTGATAATCAAATCAAAATGCTAAACAAAAAATTCACTGAGGATTTTACGCAAACTTATGATGCTACTTTTGAAAAACTAAACCATCTTAGCGAGGCAACGCAAGATAAAATTACCATTTTAAAGAAAAATGTAAAAATTAATTATATTTTTTATTCTATTAATGGTTTGCTTATTTTTCTTCTGGCGTTTTCATCTTATTTCTTATTTAATGCGTATAGAGATTATCAAAACAAAAGCAAGGCTTTGGTTAATATCGCCACAAAACTAGAAAGTCAAATCAGTATAAACGCTCAAGGTCAAGTAACCCTGAGCTTAGCCAAATTAAAAACTATTTTTAAAGAAGATAAAAATAGTATCTACCTCACAATAAAGGAGGAATAGATGAAATAATTATATAGCATTTTGCACTTTTTTGCAAATTTGAGTCCATCAAAAAGCGTTGAAGTCTTTAATTATAGACTTTCTAAAGCCAAATTAAAAATATATACAAGGAGATAAAAATGGCAGTTGTAACATTAGACAAAGGAAAAAATCCAAAAGCGGTTGTAAATGTAGATAATTCTTTAAATTATCAAGATAAGGAGGGGAATTTACAAAGTAAGCAAATTAAAACTGCTATCACAGAAATCGCAGAAGAAGCTGGTAAAGTTACAGCAATGGGATTTGGTGCGGTAACAATGAGTGTCAAAGATAGTGAGGGTGCTTATAAAAATTATTTTGTAAATCGTAATGAAAATAACGGAACGATTACCTTAGTGCCAACAGATTTACAAGACAAAACAGATTCAAGTCAAAATGTGTATTTTAATCGCCATTCTAAAGAAAACAATGGAAAAAATTATTTTTTCTATACTCTAAATGACAAAAGTGAAGCAGGAAAGGCATTTTTAGAAAATCTTAGCACAACTGAATGGCAAGATAAGGACGGAGCTAGTCGTAGCAATTTAGAAGCTAGAGTAGTTTTACACAATCCCGAGCTTGTTAAACAACTTAAAGAAAAAGGCGAAAATGCTCTTGCGGTTGTTTCTAAAGATAATTTTAGAATCACCACAAAGGAAGAGCATTTTAAAGCAAAAGATAGCACTCAAGAAAAAAAGCAAGAAGCTCATCTTGATAGATGAGCTTTGCTAAAAAGGCGGATTATTCCGCCTTGAGTTTAATATAATTAATTAAATTATAATTTATTATATTTTAATTAATTACAATTAAAGGAATATTATGACCCTCTTTATCGCTGAAAAACCTGAACTTGCCCGTGCTATTGCTGAGGGACTTAGTGGAGAAATCAAAGAAAGACAAAGAAGCCATATTATAAAAGGTGAAAATATTATCACTCACGCTTTTGGACATATTTTAGAGCTTAAAAAGCCTGAACTTTATAATAAAGCTTATGAGAAATGGAACTTAAATGATTTACCCTTAAATTTGCCTCGCCCTTTAAAAAGAATAGCAAAAGCTGAAGCAAAAAATCAACTTAGTGTGATTGTGAATTTTATTAATGATGCAAGAGTTAAAGAGATAGTGCATTGTGGGGATGCAGATGAAGAGGGACAAATCTTAATTGATGAGATTTTAGCCTATGCAAGAAACAATAAACCTGTAATGCGTTGTCTCATTAATGACCTTACTCCCAAAGCCATTGCTAAAGCGATTAAAGAGAAAAAATCAAACAATGAATTTAAAAATCTAAGTGCAAGTGGCTTTGCAAGAAATGAAGCTGATTTTTTAGTCGGGCTTAATTTTACAAGACTTTACACCCTCTTAAATCAAAATAATGGAGGAAATGGCGTTATCTCAGTGGGTAGAGTGCAAACGCCTATACTTGGTCTTATAGTTCATAGAGAGCTTGATTTTAAAAGCCATAAGGCTTTACATTATTACGCAGTAAGTGGAAATTTCGCTTTAAATAATATTATTATTAATGCTCCACTAAAGCTAAATAAAGATGAAAAAATCACCGAAGAAGATAAAGCTTTAGCAATTAAAACTCTTTGTGAGAATAAAGAATTTAAAGCACATATCACTAAGGAAAGTAAAAAAGAATATCCGCCTCTACCTTTTAATCTTTTAGAATTACAAGCTGAAACTTCTAAGCTTTACGGCTTTAGTCCTGATAAGACCCTAAAACTTACGCAAAATCTAAGAGAAACACATAAAGCAATTTCATATAATAGAAGTGATTGTCAGTATTTGCCTGAGAATTTATTTGAAGAAGCCCCTGCTTTAATAGAAACTTTAAAAGCAAATTTTAATGAAGACATAGGGCAAAATAGTGCAAACACTAGTATTAAAAGTAAAGCCTTTGATGATAGTAAGCTCTCAGCTCATTATGCCATAGTGCCACTTCAAACGAGGCTTGATTTAAATAAGCTTAGTGCTGATGAGCTAAAGGTTTATACACTCATTTCTAAACGCTTTTTAATGCAGTTTTATAATCCTTGCGAGTATGAAAGCTTTACTTTCACTTTTAGCTTGGAGACTTATGTATTTGAAACAAGTAAAAGAGTAGATACCAAGCTAGGCTTTAAAGAGTTTTTTGCTAATAATGAAACAAAAGAGCATAAAGACTATGAAAGCTTACTTGCTTTAAATTTTGCTCTTTGTAAAAGTATTGAGCTTAAAAAAGAACAAACCAAGCCTAAGCCTTTATATACAATGACAACCTTACTGAAAGATTTAAATCAGGTCTCTAAATATGTCAAAGATGAAAGAATTAAAAAGCTTTTAATTGAAAAGGATAAGGATAAAAAGGGTGAGAGTGGAGGCATAGGCACACCTGCAACAAGGTCAAATCATATTAAGACTTTAATTGATAGAGAATATATCGAAGTAAGTAAGGATAAAGCACAAAAGATTAAAGCGACTGAGAAAGGTATTAACTTAATCAAAGCTCTTCCGCCTTTACTTACTCAGCCTGATATGACGGCTTTATGGTTTGAAAAACAAAAAGAAATATTAAATGGAGCTTTAAGCAAGGAAGAATTTTTAAAAGAAATAGATAGTTTTATACTAGAACTCATTAATGAAAACAAAGGAAGTAAAATGCAATTTAATCAAACTAATGATAATAAAATTTCTTGTCCTAAATGCAAAGAGGGATATTTAAGAGAGCTTGATGGCAAATTTGGGAAATTTTTCTCTTGCTCTGCTTATAAAGAGGGCTGTGATTTTAAAGCTAAAAGCGTAAATGGCAAACCTGATTTAAGTCCTAAACAAAAAATTAAACCAAGTGAGTATAGCTGCCCTCAATGTCAAAAAGGCTTTTTAGTAAGAAGAGAAAGCAAAAATCAAAAGGGAAGCTTTTTTTATGGGTGCTCTGAATTTAAAAACGGCTGTCGCTTTCTTTGCCCTGAGGAAAATGGTAAGCCTAAAATTGAAAAGGTAGGGTAATGAAAGAAAAAGCCAAAATCATCTTAGAACAAAACATAGAACTCTTAAATTCTATCCATAATATCGTAGAGTTTTTTAAAAAGCATAAAAACCTTAAAATCTATGAAAACAGCTTTAATCTAGGAAATAATGAAAGCTATGAATATTTTCATCTAAGTTTTATTAGGTCTAAAAAATATAATGATTGTTTAGATTTTACAATTAATAATCACACCCATAGAAAGCTTGTATTTGAAGAGGTAGAATATAAAGAAATTCTAAAAACACTTATCTTAGTCTTAATTAATATCTATAAGCTTAAAGACTTTGAAAATTTAAAAGACTTTGACTTTAGAATACTCAAACGCAAAAACGAAAGAGGAAACTATGCAAGTTGCAATAATGATGAGTGTGTTTGCAACATTGCATTTTTATACGGCGATGAGGCTAAATTTAGATTAGGTGAATTTATCCTTAGTGATGAAAAGACAGGACAAGAAACACAAGTAGAATTATATACAGGCTACAAAGATAGCAAGGGAAATAAGATTTATGCAGGGGATATTGTAAGTGCAGGTGGGACAATTTCAGTGATTGATTTTGAAGAGACAGAGTTTATTCCTAGAGATACATATTCAGCGCGTAAAATTACTGGACTAGATGAGTATTTAAACCATACACCTTGCATCGTTTTAGGTAATATCCACGAAAACAAAGACTTAATCGACTTTAAAAAATATCAAAAAGCACTTCAAAAACAACAAACATTTCTTCAACAAAAAACTTTTCTAAGAGAACAATTAAGCGATGAGGATATTGAAAGGATAATGGATAGTTGTATGAAAGAAATGAAGAAAAAGAAGTAAGAAAACACTATCTCAAACTAAGAGAAGGGTTTGCTTTTCTGCAAAATTAAATTATCTTTTATGCCTATTAGCAGAGTGAGGCGATAGCCTTACGATAAAAATCGTGTCAGCCACGATTTTACAGCGATTTGCAAAGCAAATATTCCGCTGTTTTATAACTTTAATTTATTATATTTAATTGCATTATAATTAAATATAATTTAATATATAATTCCATTTTAGAATTTCTGCTATAATTAAAAAATCAAATTTAAGGAGTATAGCAATGACAACAAGTTCAGCGAAAAAATATCCACTTCTAGGCACACATTTTATTTTAGATGAAGAAAAGATTTTAAAAGAGGATAAATACGATTTAGAAAAAATCTATAAAGCAATTGATGAAATGGCGGAGCATAGTGAAATGGTAAAGATAGATAAAAATACTTATCATTGCAAGGGCGATGAGAATGATTTAGGCTGTCTAGGAACATTTGTTTATACAAATCTCATTAAATGCGATTGGTTCACTCTCAATGTTAAAGAATGGACTTGGCTTAGCGAAAAAGAGGGAGACGAAACACTTATCGGTGATGATATGGGGATTTGGAAGTGAAAAAGCGTAAGGCTATTAATTTTGATTTATCTACTGAAGAGCTTAAAAAGCATTTTGGCGATACAAGAGAGCCTTATAGTCAAATTAAGAATTTTATGCTTGAAAATGGCTTTGAACACAGGCAATATTCAGGCTATGCTTCGATAGAAGTGATGAGCGATAGACAAATAGCTAAAATTGCTAGAAAGCTTAACGATAAATTTGCTTGGATAAGCTCTTGCATACAAGAATTTGATGTTACAGACATAGGGGAGCAATATAGCCTTAGTCATATCTTTAAAGATAATCAAACACTTTCCCAAACAAAAAATCTTCAAAAAGATTCTAAACAAGAGCAAATCAAAACTATGCAAGAAGCGGTTAAAAAGGCTTCGCAAAATCTTAAACCTAAAGATAAGAGCAAAGATTTAAATAGATAATAATTTATTATAATTTAATAAAAAAGTAAAAGGATAAAAATGTTGCAAAATTGTAAAGAAGTTTATAGCTTAGAAGAAAGCCTAAATATTTTAAATAAATATGCAAATAATCTCACACCAAGACAATACGATAATATTAAGTCTATTATATGTAGCTTTGCCATAGAAAATATGCATCTCAATGAAGAAGATATTTTAAACGGCATAGCCATTCAAAAAGGCGATAAGAGTGTTTTAGAAATTACTCAAAATTATAAAGCTCAGTGGGGTTGCCTTTAATGTGGGATACCCAAGATACATATACGGATATTGATACATTTTTACTCTCCACAAATAAGGTTAATGCAACTTCATTAAGTGATTTAGAACACAAAGAAAGAATACTCGCTCAACTAGCAATGCAAGAACTCAGCAAAAATGAAATAAAAGGTAATTTTAACTACGAACACCTAAAAGCAATTCATCAATTTATTTTTAAAGATATTTACACTTGGGCTGGAAAAGACAGATATGAAGAAAAATTTTTTAAGGCTTTACATAAAGGCGATTCTCAATTTTGTGTTGGCGTTTTAATCCCACAAGAATCAAAAAGAATATTTGATGGTTTAATGGAAAAAGAATTGCTAAAAACTTGCAAAAATGATGAACAATTTATCAAAGAATTGGCAAATTTTATGGCTGATTTAAACGCTATGCATCCATTTTGCGAGGGTAATGGACGCACTCAAAGAATTTTTATTAATCAACTTGCAAAAAATGCTGGATATGAACTTGATTTGAACTTAACTCCAAAAGAAATTATGCTTCGAGCTTCTATTGAAGCAATGAATCATCAAAATAGCTCTTTAGAAAAAATAATCAAAAACAATTTAAAGAAAATTGATATGTCTAAACAGAGGGAAATCGAAGCGATGCAAGAAGCGGTTAGAAAAGCTTCGCAAAATCTTAAACCTAAAGATAAGAGCAAAGATTTAGATAGATAAGAATTTATTATAATTAATTTTAATTTATTAGATTATATTATAATAAAATTATTAAATTATATTTTATTAAGTTTTATTAAATTAATTATGATAAAATTAATTTAAATATAAAAATTAAAAGGCTCATTATGGCTATAATTTCATTTTCGCATCCAAAAGGTGGCGTTGGTAAGACAACAATTTGTTTTAATTATTTAGTGCATTTGCAAGATAAAAAGAAAAAATTTATTTGTATCGACTTAGACGGACAAAGTAGTATTTCAAATCTGAATCAATTAAGAGTGCTTAATAAACTTAGGGGCTTTGATATTAAGAAATTTAAAGACGAAAGAGAGCTTATTAATTTTATTAACAAAAATGATGATGACACCATAATAGTTATTGATAGTGGGGGGTTTGACTCGGCTTTTAATAGAATTGTTTTAAGTGTGAGTGATTTAGTTATCACGCCGTTTTCAGACAGTCCATTAGAAATTTTAAGATTGATTGATTTTGATAAAAATATTTTAAATCAGATAGAAGAACAGAGCAAACAAAAACTTAAAATTCATCTTCTTATTAATAGAATTAGTAGCTCAATCAAGCAATTTGACTATATCTATAAACAAATGGAAAACTGTTCACATTATACCTTTCTTAAAAATTTAATAAGGGATAAGGTTATTTTTAAAAATTCTCTCACGGAAGGCAAAGGCATTTTAGAAATTCAAACAAAAAATTCTTCCGAAATAAAAGCTCAAGAAGAATTAAAAAAACTTTTTAAAGAAATTGATAATTTACTTAATTAAATTATAATTTATTATAATATATTTTAATTTAATTAATACAAGGATAAAACAATGGCAAAGAAAATCATTGACACGCAGATTTTAGCTCAGGTTGGACAAGGTGCTGAAATGAAAGAAAATAGAACAGCAAAACAAACTCAAACCCCACAAACACAAGAGCCTATAATTGATGGGCTTAAAATTTTTACACTTTCCTTAAAAGTAAGCGAATATGTTAAACTTAAAGCCTATTGTCAAAGTCAAAATCTCTCAATCGCCAAATTTTTTAAAGAGTGCATTAGAGAAAAAGGGATTGTTTGAAAAGCTTAGAAATTCTGCTCTCAAAAGAACGCTTACAATCTTATGCGAGTCTAAGTGAGCATTTTGAGAATTTGGCTCTCATTGGTCGTCTTGCACCAAAACTATTGCTGATAGAAATTTGTTTGCGTAACATTACAAATGATATTTTACTTCATCAAGGCGGATTTGCAAAACAAGAACTGCTTAATGCCTTGAAAAAAGATAGGGATACTATCATCGAAAAAATACAAAATAAGGAAAAAGACTGGATTCCAAGCTATAAAATGCTTCATCAAAAAAATGTAGAAAAAGAACAAGAATTAAATTATAATTAATTATAATTCATTATAATTTAATAAATTATAACAATAAAAGGAGAAAAGATGAGTATTTTTAGAATTTCTGTAGAAAAGTTAAATGTTTTAAAAGCATACAGGCAAGAGTTTTTGACAGAGTGCGACACAAAATTTAAAGACTTTAAAAACAATACGCTGGGATTAAAACTTGATGAAGATAGCAAAGAGTATTATGGCGATAAGGATTATCTTAAAGAACTCTTTGCAAAAATCCCAAGTGATTTTAAAGCAAGGCTTGAGGACACACTCAAGCCTTTTATGCAAAAAAATGATAAAGAGTGGCTGGATATTTTTAGATTTTATGCCTTTGTTTGTTTTGAAGGTGGAGACAATGTAAGAATCTTAGCTGATATGTATAACGAGGGCGGACTTAGTATTAATTTCTACAATGGCATAATTAAAGAGCCTGACATAAAAGCCTATCAAGCTCTTTTTAAAGTTTTAGAATTTTTAAGCATTAAAGAACTTTGTGCTTTAAAAAATATTGTAGAAAATAGCTATTTTAACGAAGATGAAATCTTAAACGAATTCTTTGAATATGAAGATTTTCTTTATACTTTTTTAATTTGGAGAGATATTGTTAATGAGGCACATTTCTCAATAATTTATGAAAAATCTTATAATTATCCATTTGATTTTCTATCTAGCGAAGAAATTTTCGAGAATTTGAATGAAAAATTAGAAAAAAATGGAGCGAAAGAGAATGGTTGCTTTTTTGTTGAAAAAGGACTTTATGCGAAGAAAAATCTAATCATTGAAGAAGCCAAGGAACTTTTTGAAGATGCAGATTTCTCTTCGTTAAATGATAAAAAAGATAGGCTTGAGTTTTTAATCAAAAAGTTACTTCAAAAATAGAGGAACAAACTTAATGGATTTCAAGGAAACACACAAAGTGAAAGAATTAAGAGAATTAACTATCGCCGAGACAGTAATTCTCATCATAGTTTTTTCTATAGCTCTTTTGATAACATTTTTTATTGCGATTTATCTCCCATATCATCTCATTCTTCTCTTTTTAACTGAAGAGCAAAAAATCCTTATAGAATCTTCCTCTATTATTTATTTGCCATACATTACTTTTACAATGGCTGCTCTCATTGTTGGGTACATTCTATTTTTTGACACTTCCGTCACTAAAGATGAGAACAAAGACTCAAACAGGTAAAATTTCTATAATTAATTATAATCTATTATTAGATTATAATTAATATCCATATTAAGCCGAATTATCATCATTTTTGTCATTGAAAAAAGCAACCTTTATGAGATAAAAAGTCATAAAAATCGTTAAAATCCAAAAAAATTTATACGGCAACGAAAGAACTTCGGCCATATCATTATTTGTTTTGAGATGGTCTTCGTATTTTTCCACAAAATAATAAAACATTATAATGATAACGCAAACCGAGCTAGAATAAGTCTTTAAAAGTTCTAGTATTTTTTGATTTTTATCTCCATAAGTAAAAAATAAAAATAAACTAAAGCTTATTGCCATAAATATCAAGGCGCAAGTTACATTTTTTGTTATTTGTTCAACAGTCAATTTTTCAAATGATGGATCTGTAAAAGCATAAGATGACAAAAGCAAACAAACAGCAAAAGCTATAATTTGAAACCAAGAAGAAATTGTTTTATAATTTCGTTTCCAGTATTGTTTAATTTTCTTATTCATATTCTACTCTCTTTCTAAATTTTCTTTATTATTCTCTATGCCTCTAATTCCGCTAGAGCTTGAAGCTGTCCATCGCAACTCAGTATAAGCTTGGGATTGCGCGTTGAGTAGCTTAGGATATGCATCGCTTGACAAAAACAAGTCAGTGTTTTTTGATTCTTCTCGCTTTGTAAAGTCCATAGAGCTTTGGGGCAAAGTTCGCAAAGAGTCAAATTCTCTTGGAGCAAGGTTGTTAAATCCTCTGCGCTCATCAAAATTAAACTCGGACTTATATAAGCTTGTGGGAGTTTGTAACGCTCGTTTAGCTTTCCGCCCTCTTCGCTGATGATATTTTGCCCATTCTTCTTTTGTGTAGTGTCTTGAGCTATCTGGTCTTCGTGGTTTTCTTGCATTGTGTTCCTTTGATATTTTTTTAATAAATTTAACGCTTGGCTTTAAAACTTCTTGTTGTGCTAATTTTTCAAATTTATCTTTACTCAAAGATTTTTTCTCCATATCATAAACGATACAATCCCATTTAGAATAATAAATAGGCTCATTTATCTCATACAGACTATTTTTTACGATTTTTTCATAGCTTTTCATTTTATAAGCTCTGCCTATTTTGTGAAATTTCGCAAAATCGCCTTTTTTAAGATCGTTTTCTTTAACAATCCTTTCTAAATCCTGTCCCCAAATGCTAACTTTTCTAAAATCTTTTGTGAGATAAGTGATAAAATAACTCTGCGGATTTCCTTGCATAAATTCATAAGGTGCATTTCCAAAATCCACAATTTCAAAGCATTTTAATTGATTTGGAGCAAATCTTGGGTCATTTCGCTCTTTTATGGCATTAGGGTAAAAATCTGGAACGACTTTATCTTTATACAAAGAAGAGCTGATATATTTTTCAGTGTTTTTTTCATATTTTCTTGTCGCCGTTGCTTCTAAACCTAAGTTATTTAAATTTTTTGCAAATTCTTCTCTTAATTTATGCAAATCCGCTTTTCTTATGTCTATTCTTTTGCCATTTTCATCTTGTATTTTTAAGCAAATATGGCAATGCGGATTATTTGTATCCGTGTGTAAAGCAAGAACGAAAAAATTATTAGGATAAAATTTTTTAATAGTATAAAAAGTCGCTTTTTTAACAAGCTCAGGGTCAAAAGAAAACTCATCTATACCTTGATAGTCTTTAAGAGAAAAAACCATATTAAAAGTTAATCTTTGGGCTTTTCTTGCATTTTTACTTTTAGATAAATCTATTTTTTCTTCATAAAAAGAGTGTGTGTATTTAAGATATTCTTTTCCCATTAAATGATATTGTCCGCTAATTGTATCTCTAAACTCAGGCTCACAATAGTTTAAATCTGTAACCAATGTTTCTACCGAACCATTACGACTGATATATTCTAAATGCTTATAAATTGCGTTTTGATTTTTGGAATTAGAAGTAATTTTAACAAGCACTTCTGTGTTTTTGATATGCTGATTTTTATTAATAAAGCGATTGCTCTCTTTTTTAATTTTACTATTTTTATCCTTGCTAAAAGCCGTTTTTGTGTAATAGCTCCCTATATGATAATCAATAAATTTATAACAATTCTTTCTCGCAAATTTGCCATAATCAATAAACTTTTTTGCTCTAAGCTCTTCTTCATCTTTTCTTTTAAAAATAACGGCGCACATTTAAAATCTCTTTTTGTTAGTTTGTATAAAGGAATTAATTTTAGAATATAAAATATTTTGTTTAGAATTGATATCTTCTAAAAGCTCATTTAGATTTTTAATACTTGAGTTTTGTTTTTCATTTGTGCTTGTTCTTGAGTGTAAAATCTTTAAAATTTGATTGAGATTTTTGCCCAGCATATTAAATTCACTTCTTGCTTTATCAAGCTCTTTTAGTTCTAAATTTGAAAGGGAATTATCTGCATAAATTTTCAAAGATATGAGATATTTAATATATCGAGTTACATTATTTAAAGATTCTTTTAGTGCAAATTTTTTAAGTATATCGTATTCTTTTTCTGCAATTTTTATTTTAATAATTTTGTGATTTTTGCTTTTTTCATCTTCGCTAAAATTTAACTTCTCAATACTTTGAGAAATGCTTTTTTCCACTTCGGCATCTTTGAAATAATTTTCTATGAGTAGATTAACAATCTTGCTCATAGATTTATTTTCTTTAGTAGAAATTTCTTTTAATCTTTTGGCATTCTCATCACTTAAAATAAATAATTTTTTCAT
>NZ_CP020479.1 GCF_002080395.1 Campylobacter helveticus | reverse complement strand
TTATTTTATGAGTTAGTGCAGTTATAATTAATGTTTCTAATTAATTTATCTTCTCAAGAAATTTTATACTTTTATCTTACTTTTAAGTTTTAAATTTATTTTGTTTAAAAATTGAATTTTGAATAAAAATGTGTATGAATAACATTAAAGGGAAAAGTATTGCGCAAAATTTCTTTTAAAGTCCTATTATTACATAGTTTTACTGTTTCTTAAACTTAACAAGTATGATTAAGAATTATAATGATAGCGATGAAAATTTATAACGACAGGGATTATTGTTTAGCTATTTTTAAGAAAAATTAAGCAAATTTTAATTTTTTATTTAAGTTTTCATATGATTATCTTTAAAATACTATGTAATAAGGATTTGAAACTTATATATAATTAAAAAATATTATGATTAACGCTTAATTTTAACTTATTTATAATAATTTTTAGTTATATATTTAATAAATGCTTTTAGAGTATGGAAAAATCGTTCTTTTATCTAATTTTCATAAAAATTTATTATCTTTAAGTTTATAGTTTAAGGTTTGTTGTATTCTTAATATAACTAAAATAGGTTATATTTTATATTTTTTTAATTTTTGTTTTAGTAGAATTTGGTAGAATACGAAAGTTGGGAACTTTAAGCAAAGGAATTTTGGAATGTTTGGATTTTTTCTTCCAGCTATAATTACATTATTTTTGGTGTATTGCTATTTAAAACTATTGTTGTTTTTTAATGTGGAAGAATTAAAATTAATTCATATCGTTCCTATTTTCTTAATTTTTCTTTTTCATTATTTTGTTTATCTTGACTTTTTTTCAGTCCTTTTTATTGATGGATTGTTGCATAGTGCATTTCGGGTTGATGTTAGTTACAAAGGTATATTTTTTAAAGATTGATTTTTATTGAGCAGTAGCTTGGGTTAAGAAAGTCTCTTGGTCCAAGTTATCTCTGATTGTTCTTTTTAGTAGGTTGTTTTTGGGTTATGTTATTAGCACCCATAGCAACTGCAATATATGGGGTTGTTAGTAAAAACGAAAGCTATCAGGAGAAATATCCACTCATTGCATTTATTCCAATTCTTATTCTTTGGATATTTTATTTTCTTATTTATGTTTTAGACTACGGGATTTCTTTTTTTTATTTTTATGGCGGATACGATAGGTTAAGAAGTGTTGATTTCTTTTAGCTTATTTTCAATCTTTTTTCAAAATTAAATTTTCACATAGCTTTTCTGCTAATCTTGCCACATATTCTTTTAGTTTTGTAAAATCTATTAATTTTAAAATAATTTCGTGTAATTTTATATAATTTTAAGCACCACATTTTAAATTTTTTAATACAATATCTATATCATCAAAGTAGTAGGGAAAGTAGAATGACAACAGGTGAGATTAAAGAGCTTTTTGAAAAAAAGTTAGAAGAAAAAACGCAAAATCAAAAAGTGGTATTTACAAAAAATGAAAGTGAAAGACCACGTAATGGTAGTGGCAAAGAAGTATCAGATTTTCTTTCTAGTTTGCAAAATGACAAAATTATGAAAAAGGAAACAAGTGAGGCTAGTGATAGCGTTGTTTCATTGGTGAAAGAATATAAAAATGTCTAAAATATCACAACCTTTCGTGCATTTTGATGCAAATAAAATGCATTGTCTCATCACATTTTTTCAACGAACCTTTGCCGAAAGCTATGAAAAGCAAGTTGAGAATATGAAAATCTCTCTCACAAAAGAATTTGAAGAAAAAATTATCAATGATATTTTAGAACAATACATTGATTATGCAATCGCCTATGAACTTGTTGTAGAAGATGTGTGTCCTTATAAAATTTTAGCTTGGTATGGATATTTACTAGCAGATGCTTTATATATTGAGCAAAAAGAACTTGCTATATTAGCTATATCAACTTCTATTGTTTGTATGCTAAGATTATTAAGAGTAGAGCAAATTGAATTGGAAGAATCTTTTCATAAGAAAGCTTTACAAATGGTTTTATCTGAACTTAGAGGCAATCATATGAAATCAGAAGAAACCAATAAGAAACAACATACAAAAATAGGCTTAGGTATGAATGGACTATATATGATGTTTAGAACCGCTTCCATTTGTAAAAAGTCTTAAACTCTATAGTGTGATTTAAAAAATTACCCATTTCTCCAAAATCCCATAATTCTCATTAAGCCACCCCCTCTTTTTCACTCTTTTCATTATTTAACACTCTTCCCACTTCTTTAAAAAACACCTTTTTATTGACATATTGCGTGAGAGGGATTTTTTCATCACTCATACCCTCATAAGTGGTTTTCTTGCCAAGTGCAAGTAAAGAGCTTTCAGCTTGAGCTATGGCTCTATGAAGCTTACCATTTGCAAAGACCATCATTTCTCCATTACTCATATTTGTAACTTCATTATGCTCAAAAGCATCTTTTTCCTCTACTTTATAGCTATCTTCTACACTACCCTCAGCTTTCGCAGAAATTCTTCTTTTAGTAAAATCTCTACTCATTACCTTAATCTTTTCTACCATTTTTGCGTAAAACTCTGTTGTTTCTGGGTGCATATTTTTCATTAAGATATGCACACCTGTTACATCGATAATCTCTTTTCTTTCATAATCATTTTTAGCCACCACATCAATTTGAGCGGGACTTTGAAAGAAAGGCACAACCGAAATTCCTAAAGACCTAGATTTAGACTCTAATCTTCCAAAGCCCTCTATCACATAAGAGCCAAGCTCATCACAAAAACACGCAAAAGGGATTTTAGGTTCTTTTGCAAATTTAGCTTTTTGAGCGGCAACTCCTTTTATAAGTCCTAAGAGCAAACGCCCAAGTTCTTTAGGCGTAGTATCACTATCCATAGTAGGTAAGGTTACAAAAACAATTTTATTTCTTTGTGTGGCTTCCCATAAGCTAATGTCAGGATTTGGAGCATTAAAGATGCGTCCATAATCACTACTTAAATTTGTTAATACATTTCTCCACGCACCCACACAAACTGAAACATCATAAACGCCCTGTCCTGAATTATTAGGATTAAGCTTTTCATAAAGGCTTTTGACCCATTTCTCATCGTCTTTATTGCCATTGATAAATTCCTCGCTATCTATCTCAATGGTTGTTGAAACATACTTGACAAAGTCCATAATACCTACATTAGATTTTGCTAAGTGTTTGTAATCAAGAGCGTATTTTATAAGAGTGGCTAAACTCATCATATTTGTTAAAGCAGAAAAATCAAAAACAAAGTCTTTTTCATTGTCTCTTTTATACACCATAAGTTTTAAAATGTTTTTCATAAATTCCTTTTGTTTTTCCTTCCACTCGTTTTCCTCACCGATTAAAAGAGCGATTAAGATTTCATAAATGCTTAAAGCTCCCCCGCTTAGAAGTGGATTAATGGTATGGGTATTATCCATATCCAAAAAATTAAGATGCACGAAATCATCTTCTCTTCCTACACTAGCAACCAAACCATAAATCTCTTTCGCAAATTCATCTGTGCCTTTTCCATCTATTATAAAACAGCCTCCTCCTAAAAGAGCGTATTGTTCAATAAGCCCCTTCATTAAAACAGACTTTCCAGCCCCTATGGTCGCCATTACTAAAAAATGTCTTTTCATCGTTTCAGCATTGATTAAAAGAGGGCGGAGTTTATTATCTTTTGCTTTTGAGCTTTTTACCGCATCACCATAAAATTTCTTTACTTCCACACCTAAGCTTAGTAAATAATCTTTCCCTTTTTCATTAGGGATAATGGCTTCTTTTGTATCTTTAGGCTCAGTGTAAAGATAAAGAGCCAAAGCGATAGATGAGAGCATTATTAAGCTTATAAACACAAAAAGAGCTAGATTATCATTTGCACTTTTAAAGCTCAGTAAAAAGAGAAAAATGATAGAAAGATAAGTAGAAAACGAAAGTAAATTCCTTATCCCATCTTCTTTTTGCAAAAATTCTTTAATACTTAATCTTTTGGGTTTAAAATGTTTTATATCTGCATTTACAAATTCCATTATTTTTTACCTCATTTCATTTTTTTGTGTGAGTTTAAAGATAAGCTCTTTTTCTTTTAGGGCATCGTGCTTTATTAAGGCATTATGTTTGACTAGAAGCTCATTTTGCGAAGAGAGGGTATTGGCGTTTTGTTTTAAACTATTATTGAGTTTTTTTAAAGACTCAAATTGGGCGTTTAATTTAGAACTAATGTGGTTTTTAAAATCATTATATGATGAGCTAATTTGCCCCGCACAAACACAAGCATTTGCTTGAGTTAAAGCTAATATAGATAAGATAAATAGAGTCGGTATAGATTTTTTCATTGTGGTGTCCTTTGAGTGATATTTAATAAAGTTTTCATTAGCGTCTCCTTAGTTTATGAACCTGATTAGTTTTTTGAGTGTTATCAATTTCAAAATATTCTAAAAGCTCTTTGAATTTATCTTGACAAGAAAGACAAGTATCTACTAAATAACCTCTAGTTTTTTCATATTCTTTAAGCCCTCTATAGTAAAAAAGCTTATGTTCTTCATCAATGATAAAGGGGATAATATCGTTTTTAAGACACTCTTTAAACATTAAAAGTCTTCCCACTCTGCCATTACCATCTTCGAAAGGATGGATTTTTTCAAAATGAAAATGAAAGTCTATAATGTCCTCAAAGCTTTGTCTATCATTATAATTGGCTAATAAATTTTGTATTTCAAACTCTACTTTATTTGGTGGCGTTGTTTTTATATCGCCTACAAAGTTTTGTTTCTTTTTAAATTCTCCTATGCTTTCAATATCTATGCAATTTTGTTTCACTAAAAAATGCAATTCTTTGATAAAATCTTGACTGAGTGGCTTAAATACATTAGATAAAATAAAATCAAAAGCTCTAAAATGGTTTTTGGCTTCTAAAATATCATTTGTTTTTATGATTTGATTATCCTCTGCCAAAAAAGAATCTTTTTCATAGATAAATCTTGTTTGCTCTTTAGTAAGTGTGCTTCCCTCGATGTGATTAGAATTATAAGCAAAGTGAATTTGAATGTAATGATACAAGCCATTTTTAAAGACTCTATCTTTTTCCTCATTTAAAATTTCAAGGATTTTATTCATTAGCGTTTCCTCAATAGCGTATAAGTTGGTTTGTTTTTACTCTCATTGTTTTGAGAAGTTAAGTTTGCTTCATCGTTTAAATCTTCTTTGTCAAACTCCATATTAGAGCTTACATCCAAGCCTTTCATAAGAATATCATTTGCTTTTGGCATTGAGTCTATGCTTTCTTGCTCTCGTAACAATTCACTCACTTTTGCTTCTAAATTGTTATTTTGATTTTGAGCTTCTTCTCTAAAAATCCTTTTGTTTCTTTCATAACTCTCTAATAACAAATGTTTTAATTCTTTTGCTCCACTTAAATGAGGAATTTGGCTAAGTTTTTCAATATAGCTTGGATATAAATCCAAATAAAGCTCCCGTATGTTTTGTAAGGACTTTTTCAAATCTAAAAAATCAATACCCAAAAACTCACTTGCTTGTTTAAAATAAGAAAGTTTGATTTTATCTTTCTTACCTTTAATACTTAAAGCACATTGTAGATTTGCTAATCCTTTAACCGCATAAATATTAATCACATCATAAACGGGACTTAGTAAGAGCTTATTTTCTTTAAAAAGAAAGCTAATGTTTTTTTTGTGTAAGTCGTTGTTATAAAGTAGAGCATTTGCATAAATATAGGTTAAAAACTTTATTTTTTCTTTTTCTTCCAGTCTTGTTTTTAAAAAATCAGCAATTTGTTCTATGCTTCCTGCATATTTGTCATTGCTTTGCATTAAGGCATTAAGGCTTGTTTGGGTAAGTGCTTTACCATTTTCATCTCTATCAAATCGTTTGATAAGATAATGATAGCTTTTTAATCTTTCATCATATACAATAGCATTAAAAGGTGTTTTAAAGCCAAGCTCTTGCATAAAGCTTACATTCAAATGCTCATTAATCGCTAAATTATAAAAATCATCACTTGCTGGTTTTAAAATAAAATCAGCATAATTTTCTTCAATTGTTTCATCAATGATACTAACTTGAAGTTTGTGCTGGTAACCACTTAAAGATAAGCGTTGTAAAGGCTTGAATTCTTTATTGGGCTTTAAGGCTTGTAAAGAAAGATTAATTTTTAAATCAAGCACATTAGGGAAAATTTGATTGAGCTTTAGATTAGAATTGATGCTTGTTTCACTTAGGGCATTAATATTTTTAGAAAAATAAAAATCTCCTATATTATTTTTTAGATAAGGCAAAAGTTCTAAAGGTTCTTTGAGCCTAAAAGTATGAAGCATTAGCTCAAGGTCAAGCCCCTCAGGTAAAATATCTAAAATTTCATTTATGCTCTCATTTGCGAGAATAAAGCTATCATTTTTTAAGAGATAATAATTTTTATCTTGTATTTTTGCATAGAGTTTGTTGTGTTTAAAGATAAATGTATCACTCATTGTCTTTTCCTGTTTTTTCAAGCTCTTTTAGTTTAAATTCTTTGTGTTGTTCTGGATAGAATTTCTTTTCATACCACTCATAAACTTTATCTTTAAAAATACCATACAAAAGGGCTAAGATTAAAGTAATAATAACTATAAACAACGACATGATTGAAACTAAAGAATAGCTCATTACTCATCCTTTCCTGTTTTTTTCAAGCTCTTTTTTATTCATTTTTATCCAAAAGCTATCCGCAAGCAAACAATGATAAAAAATAAGTGTTAAAAACATAAAAAGGTAACCTATAATTTCTATTGTTTGCATCACTCGTCCCTTTTCGTCCACTTAGATTTTCTACCAAATGGAAATTCATAATCATCAAACACCATAATCCAAACTACAAACAAAAAAGAAAAAACGACTACGCCAACTTGCACGATTAACCACCAAGTTACATCTTGCATTACTCATCCTTTCCTGTTTTTTCTAATTCACTTAATTTTCTTTTCATCGCATCTTTAAACGAAAGCAATATGGGGACTAATACTATTAAAGCAGACACTGCTAAAACATTTCTAAGATTAGGCTTTAATTCAAAATTAGCAAAAAGATAAGCGACTATACCTACCAATGCTGTTAAGAAAAAATTCTGCGTTCGCCTAATATTTGCGACTTCCTCTTTAACTCTGTCTAGTTTCATTTTTATATCCTTTCTTGCAAAAGGATAAATTCTAGCCAAAATCATCATCTCTTCCTAATTCTATGAGCGTGAGTGTTTGTAACCTCTTTTAAGCTTTCGCTTGAGCTTGTCTCTAAAATATCACTTTGCTGTGAGCCTTTTTTAGTTCTTAAATCTGCTTCGGCTTGATGTATTTTAGTTTGCTCGATTAAGTTGTTTAGTCTTGCTTGTTCTTCTAAAGCTTCTTTTTCTTTGATAAATTCTAAGGCTTTTGTGGCTTTAGCTCTTATATTATTTTGAGCGGATATGAGCCACTGCTCGTCTAAATTAAAATCTTTATGCCTTTGAAAAGTAAAGTTTTGCAAGTTTGATAAGGCTTCATAGTGTCTTTCTCTTGCAAAGCGATAAAGTTGCTCTTTAAAGCTTAATTCAAACCAAGAAGTCTTTTCCAAGCTTTTTTTATCTAGCCACTCATCATTAGGATATTTCATCAAGTTAAAAATAGAAAGTCCATTATCAAATATAGGTGCTACTCTTAAAAGTTTGCCTGTATTATTATCCACTATCATTCCAAAATTGCCTAAGTGTCTATCTTTATTTGCAATTAAAGCATCAAATAAAAGCAAATCAACAAGCTCATCTTTGTGTTTGCCATAAATTGTAAATAATTCTTCTATAAGCTCAAGTCCTTTTAGCTTTCGCTTTTCTTCGCTTAAAAAATGATATATAGGCACAAATCCTTCGTTTTCATTAGTGAAAAGTTTGCAAGAACTCACTAGTTCATTGTGAAAAAGTTTTAAATCATAAGGTATGGCATTAAAATTTAAAGCCTGTGCGACTTGAGCCATATAATACTCACTATAAGCTTCTTTAGAATCTTTTGCTTCGCTATTACTTTTATAAAGATAAATTCCACTCTCATCTTTATGCCAACATTTCCTAAGCATACCATTAGTGGTAAATTCAGGTGAAGAGGTAATACCCTCTATCCTTTCAGTTTTTATCCCAAAGGCAACTAAGGCTAAAGCTTCATTAAAATCATTTGTGTAAAGATTATAATCTTTCCATTTGTAAGCTTTATCTTTAGGCACTATCCAAAAAGAGTCGTTGAGTGAAAGCCCTAAAGAAACATCAATGTAATCCATTAATTGTTCTTTACCATTAATAGCATAAGTTGCAATAATGTTTTCAACAAAGGCTCTATTTTGTGGGACTTTTCTATCTTTAATCCAAAGCTCTAAATTTCTTTCTAAATCATTAAGAGGTAAGTTTTTTGGAAATAATGCACTTTCTATGATTTCAATTTCTACTAATTTTTGATTAAGTTCTATGGTATTTGTAACCATAGATTTTGTTTCGATGTTTTCTACTTTAAATTTTAATACTGCCTTGTCTTTATTCTTTAAAACATAATCCATAATCTATTCCTTAAAAATTTATCTCAAATTATACCAAAGTCTTAACTCCACATAAACTTAGCAAAAATGTCAGTTTTGTGTTTTATAAGGTGTTTTATCACTATCATTTTCCTTTGCATAAGTTTCATCAAATCCACTCTCATTTGTAGGATTTTCACTCACTTCGTTTTTGACATATTCTTTAATCCTATCTTTAAACTCAAGGTATTTATAGTAAAACACCGCCCCTTTTCTTTTAACGCAATTTAGATGGATTAAATCTAATGCCCCTAAGAATTCTCTTTCTTTTTCATTTTTAGCGAGTATGTCTAAATTTGCGACTGAGATATTAAATTGTGGAGTGTATTTTTCCCAAAGCTCCATTAAGAAAAACTCTGCTAAATAATGATTATTGCAAGCGAGTTCTTTTTCATAATCGATTTTAACTTCTTTAAGTTTGATAAATTCCTCAAGCTTTTTAAAGATAATGGCAAAAATGGTATTGCTCTTAAGCTCATTTATATCTTTTACCCTAGTTGGCTCTAAATGATGATAAAGTAAGAAAAACTCAGGCACGATTTTGCCATTTTTCATCAGCTTTTTACTTTCTTTATTGACACTTACTTCTATTCTATTGCTCTTTATGTCTTTTCTGCTCTTATAATACTCATTTATCATAGAAGCATCAACTTCATCAAAGTATCTTTGTTGGTTCGCTTCTATATTTAAAGGTTTAGCTTTTATTTTTTGTTTAATGTAATAAAGCAAAAATAAAAAACAAGGAATTAAAAATAAGTAATAAAAACTTGTCTGTTTTTCTTCACTCATATACAAATACGCATAAATTAAAACACTACTAAGCCCCATAATATAAGAACCATATTCATAGATAAATTCTCTTTCTAAATCAAGTTTGTGCTTAGTCCAAAAAATAAAGGTTAAGCAGAGAAAAAGTATTAAAACTATCATTTGCCCCTCCTAAACTCACTAGGCTTTATAGCATTTTCATCTTGCCAAAGTCCTAGTTTAAACATTTGTGCGTCTGCTTGCTCTGTAAGGTATTTTGTAGAATAACTTTCATAAGCCCACGCATAACCATTTTTAACCATTTCTTTATTAATGTCTTTATCGTTTAAAAGGATTGTGCCTATAGTTCTTTGATATTTATCCTTATCGTTAATGATTAAAGTAATTTCCTTATCTAAAATGAGAGAACTTAAAAACTCTTTTGCTTCTTTTCCATAAGCTTGTTTTTTCTCAGGGGCGTCTATGCCAAATAAACGCACTTTAATCTTAGGACTTTGTTTAATATCTTCTTGCTTGACTAATAATTCTATGGTATCTCCGTCTATCACTCTTAAAACTCTTCCTTGTGTATTAGAATAGCTTAGTGTGTTTTGAGGGAGGAAATGGGTGAGATTAAGGTTTGAAAGTATATTGTGGTTTAAGCTTGAAGATAAGCTTGGACTTTGACTGATGACAAAAATAACAATCGCAATCACTAAAGAAAAAGTTATCTTCTTTGTTTTTAGTATTCTTTTGAGTAGGTTGATGGGTTTTAAATTCATTGTATTTTTAGGATTTAAAGAGTTTAGGTATCATTTCATTAGGGTGCAACGCCAAAGGGCTGCTACCCCGATGGCGTTAATTTACCGCCCTGTTGGGAGGTGAGTTCAATGTCCTTCATTGTAGTTGCAATTATACTACTATGTATGATTGCTGTCAAGGCTTATTAAAGCCACCTCCCTTTTTGGGAGGACTACAATCCCTTTGGCATTTTACCTAAACTTCTTAAATCTTTTCTCCTTTCTATAATTGATTTTATTTTTATATTGTTTCATTAAAATTAGAATAGCTCTTAGTCTCTGTTGGTGTTTTATTCCACATAAAAGCTTTTCTTCTCTACAACCTTTATTGTTTCAAACCTACACCCCACTTTTCCTAAATCCATTATATTAAAGCGTTCGTCCTTATCATTATCATAATTATAAAAAGCGACCTTAAAGTCCTTTAAAACAACTCCATAATGCTTTTCGTTAAGACTTTTAAGCTCTACTATATCACCCTCGTTAATTTGCTCTCCATAATAAAAAATCATTTCCATAATTCTGTCCTTTCTTTAATTTGTGTTTTTTTCTTTCACTTTTCCACATAAAAGCTTTTCTTCTCTTGGGAATTTGCTTTATGATTATTTAGTGTCGTCTTATCTTGTGTTGTGCTTTGTGTTGTTATATTATCTTGTGTTGTGTCGTTTAAAGGTGTATTATAAGCCTTTTCAAATTCTTTAAGCTTATAGATATTAATTAATATTAAGATGAGTGTTTTTAAGATTTCTTTGTATTCTACTTCTTCAAATACAAGCTTTCTATGGGAATGGTTATAGATTGTAAAATTTAAACAATCATTATATTTTTTAGACCTAGTAAAGCTTAGATGGAAGTATTCATATTCCTCATCTTTTTCTACACTAAAATTGCTTTCATAGCTTGTAAGATTCTTATGCTTTTTAAAAAACTCTACGATGTTATGGATAGAGTTTAAGAGTTCTATGTTTTCTTGCAGAATAGATTTTGTTTTTTCTTTCATTGAGTTTCCTTTAATTTAAGTTTTAAAATCATTTTTTAAGCCTTAGCTTTTTAGTAGTTAAAAGAGAATTTTCATTTGTGCTTTCACTCTTTTGAAAATTTTCTTTATTTGCGTAGTATTCTCTTACCTTAGGATTTTTAAATTCCATTTTTTCATTAAGATTTCTATCAGAGTAAAAGGTTATAATTATCTCATCAAAGGGGGATAGTGGCGGAATGAGACCCTCCCCTTTGATTTTATCAGTTGCAATTCTAAAACGCACACCCTCATCATTTTCCCATTCAAAAACTTTTCCATCTTTATTTAAATCTTCAAGGTAAGGTTCTTTAAATAATTTTAAATATTCTCTTATAGAGTTGCCAAGATTTAACAATTCCTCTAAAGTGATTTCTCCCTCACTGCCTTTTTCTAAGTGGAGTTTAATATGCTCTGCACCTCTTCCTTTATCTCTTCTTTCGTTGTGCCAACCTTTTATATAATGCACGACATAATCTATAATGATATTTTCAATGGCTTCAAGTTCAGCATTGATAGGCGTTGAGTCTTTCTCATTAAAACTTACATTGTAAATGCCTCGTTTTTCTTGTCTATTTTTACGAGCGGTATCTATTTTATCTTTAAAGCTTTTATATAAATCTTTCATTTATTTAATCTTCCTTGCTATCATTTCAAAGCTCCTTAAGATATTCCTTTCATTATAGATTTTATTTTTCAAGGCTATTGTCCTATCACATTAGCCTTATTTCCCAAAAGCTCGTTTTCTTTATGGAGTAAAAACTCAATTTCTTTTTCGTTTAAAAGAATGGCTTTTTCCAATTCTCTTAAAATAGCTAGTTTTTCTTCTTTTGCTTTGCTTTCTTTGTTGATTTCTTCGACCAGAGGCTTAATTTCATTGTTCCAAAAGTCTTCTATTTCTTTGTTTTGATTAGAGACGAAGTTATTGAGCTGATTATAAGCACCACTAAAGCCACTTTGAGCCATAGAACTCCATACACCAGCATATGCAAAAATACTTAAAAGACTAAGCGTTAAGATTGTTCTAAACATTGATTTTTAGAGATTAAAGAAGTTTGGATATAATTTCAAAGGGTGGAGTGCCAAAGGTCGCCACCTTTGACACTGAATCATCGCCCAGAAAGGCGGTGATTAGATTGAATCATCAAATTCTAGTGATAATTATACTACTTTGCTTAGTAGTAGTCAAGGTTTATTAAACCTTCCCCTCTTTTGAGGGGACTAAGATGCCCTTTGGCTAAACTTCTTTAATCCTTCCTCCTTTCTTTAAATTCCTAAAAGCTCTTTAATGCTTTGGCTAAGTTTTTCTAATTCTGCTTTATCTTTTATAGGCTTTATGTCGTATCCAGCCTTTTCATAAGCATCACCTAGCATTAGTTTAAATTCATCTTTTAAGATAAGCGTTAAGGCATCTAAACTCTCTTTAGAACAAAAGGTGCTATCTTTATAAGCTTCTTTAATGAAAGTAGCGTTTTCATTAAGGTTTTCTTCCGCACTTATTATTGCTTTTAAAGCCTCTTCATTAATCTTTTTACTTTTGATTAAGCTTTTGTAATCTTGCATTAATTCATACTCTAACTCTTTTTTATTTTCTTTATCTTTATAAAGCTCATCAAGTAAGGCAGAAACTAAAGGCATTTTTACCTTAGAGCTTTGTAATTCACCTTGTTTGTTCTTTAAATCAAGAGCAAAGGCAAATTCATCTTTAAGTTTATCCTCTCTTTCTTTTTTAAGCACTTCTTGTTTTGCTCTTTCTTCATAAAGAGTTCTTAGCTTAGTATAAAGCTCTTTTAATTCTTGTTTTTCTTCTTTGCTAAATTGCATTATTTCTCCTTTGAAATGATTTGTTTCTAATAAATACAAAGTTTCTATTCTTTGTGTTATAGGACTTTGATGGATTTTGAAAAAGGACATTGATTAAGCTTTCAATAAATTTTGATAAGCTTCCCAGAGCTTCATTAATATATCCTCTCCATTAGGAATAAACATAGCCAAAGATGCTATCTTAGCCCAAAGAATAAAGACAAAAAAGCCCACCACATTTGCAATTCCTACCCATACAAGCATAGAAATATAATTAAAGTGCATCACATCTTTTTTTGCCTGTATGCTCCCATAAGCAGTCGCTGTAAAAAACACCACCCAAAACATTAGCAGTATGAACCAATCAGTTACTTCTTGCACTAAGGCAAGTTGTAGATAAGCACCCTTATCTTCCACGCTATTTCCACTAGCTCCTGCTAAATTCATTACAGCACTTTCTCCCCTAGCCCAAAAGATAGGAAAGATTTTATTTTGTAAGAAATTTGCCTCATAAATAGCATTTAAAATATCAAGTAATTTAATGCCGAGCATAAAAAAGATACAAGAGATAAAATGCACCCCAAAAGCTATAACGAAGACATTAATAATGGAGCTTGATTGCGTATTACCACTATTAGCCTTTAAAAGTCCATTGACAAGCACAAATAAAAAAGGCAGTGTTGCAAATGCTAAAGCACAAGTTCCAAAGGTAAAAGCTGTTACTATGGTTTGGGTAGCAGAATTTCCTAGACTATCCATTTACCTTCCTTATTTTTAATTCTTTGTTTCTATTTCAAAGGGTGTATAAATGACACCTAAATCTTTATACTTTTCAAAAAGTTTATTTGTCTTTTTAGCCTCTTCTTCGCTTATGCTTTCATAAGAGGGATTTTCGAAAAAATAATGTTTAATGATTTTAAGTTTTTCATTATCATTTTTCTTATCTTTTAGTTCTTTATAAAGCGAAGCTGTGATTTTGTGATTATCGTGGATAGAATAAAAGATAAAATGGATTTTATGCTCTTTTAAATAGTTCTCATCTATTTTTGCTAAATGCTTTTTACAATAAGGACACTCAGGGTCGCTAAAAACATAAAGCTCTTTATCTCCACTTCCTAAAGTGATAATAAATGCACTATCCTCTTTTAAAGCTTCTAATATGTCTTTAAATTTATCTTTTGCAAGAAGTTCTTGCCCCTCATCTCTTAAGGATTTTAAATCGCTAAATTTAATTGCCTCTGCAAAAAATAAATCCCCTTTAACATAGACTAATTCCTTGCTCTTTTCTCCTGCCACTTCAAATTCAAATACAAAGGCTTCTAAGCCATTAAGATAAACTTTTTTAATAAAGCTCACTTTAGCATTAGCAAAGTTAGGTTTTAACCTTTCTTCATAAAAGGCTTTAATCTTTTCTATCTTTTGAGTGTCATTGAGAGCATTACTTTGCAAACTTGTGTTTGTTTCATTATCTGCAATGATATTGCCCTCATTAAGATTTGCACTTAAACTAGCCTTTGTCTCGCTAATAAGTTTTTGCGTGAAATTTCTATCTACTTCTTTAATACTTTCATCATTGCTTGTATTTTCTTTACAAGAAGAAAGATAAAAAGCTAAGAGGGAGATTAAGATAAGTTTCTTTTTCATTATTGTCCTTTGATTTTAAGAGTATTCATTAGTAATTCATTATGTTTAGCAAGTAAAAAAATTAAAGAGGCTAAACTTAAAGCCTTGTCTTTATCTAGTGCTAAAATTTCATTATTTTTAATGTTTTGCTCACCATAAAGCTTATTAAGCTCATTAATATTTGTATTCATATTGTCTATTGCCTTATCTGCACTTGCAAATGCAAGGCTTAAAAAAGCTATTAAAGTAATGATAATTCTCACGCTTTCTCCCTTAGCTTTTTTAAAAGATTGACATAATATTTAAGTAAAAATATGCTTTTATAAGCATTGTCATTTTTGCTAATGTTAAAGCCGAAGCGATACAATACTAAAGCCCCAAAAGGATAGATATAAATAAAGCTTTCAAAGCTATTTGTGAATAAATAGCAAAGTGCTAAAAAGACTAAATGCAATTTAGAAGCTAAAAAGTAATAAAGCGTTTGCTTTAGGTGGTATTGCATTGTAAAGGCATCTTTACTCATCTTTTATTAACCCTTAGATTATTTTTTTCCTTACTTTCATCGTCAAATAAATCTTCGTATTGTTTGGTCTCTTCATCTAAAATTTGCATAAATTCCTCTTTAAAAAGCTCTAGACTTTGCTCTAGCAAAGCTGTTTGATTTTCACTAAATTCTTTATTGAGTAAAAGCTCATCAAGCTCTTCTAAAAAGAAGCCCAATTCTTCTTTAGAAAAGTCTTTTTTATGTGTAAAAAGTTTAATCTGCTTTAAAGCCTCATAAAAGCAAATATCACTCTCCTCGCTATAATCAAAAAGCTTTTTACTTTCATTATTTTGTTCTAATAAATGATTTCTAACAATAATTTCTTCAAAAAGGCTATCAACCTTATGGATAAAGGCATTGAGCTTTTTTAAAAGCTCACTATCGCTATAATTTTTATTAATGTCAAAATTTTCGATTTGACTTAGCATAATGCGATACTCATTAAAGCTTTTATAATCGAGCTTTGCATTTTTAATCAAGTCATTTTTTTCTCTAATGCTTGTAACTTCTTCTAAAATGTATCTGCCATACTCACTCATTATCTTTTCCTGATTTTATTTGTTTGAGAGTTTTCATTGCTGTTTTGATTTTCTTGTTTAGACTCTTCCTCAGTTTTCATTTCTTTTTCAAACATTTCATCGTTCATAAAGTTTGCTCTACTCTCACTCATCTTATCGGCTTCAGCTCGTTTTTGGGCGATTTCTTCTAAAAGAGCATTACTTTTCTCATTAAGACTTTGATTTTCTTTTTCTTGCAAAGGCTCTTCTTGCGAGTTTTGCTGTGTGTTAGTTTCTGCTCTTATTTCAAGCCTATTGTCTCTTTGCTCTTCATCGGCTTTAGTATAAGTTACTTCGCCTAATTCTTCTTTCATTTGCTCTTCTTTTGTAGCTTCAAGTTCATCTTTAGCTAAAGAAAGGTTGGAGTTGGCGACCATTTCACCCTCTAGTTGACGAAGCAAACCTTCCTTTTTATTTTTAAGTTCATCTAATTCTTTTCTTAAAGCTTCATTTTTAGCTTTCATCGCACTAATCATTTCTTCTAATTCTTTAGTGCCAAGAGCATTAAGCTCTTTTCTAAATCCTCTCATAAAAGAAGCATTTTTAAGCGTATCTTCTCTATTAAAAGGATAAGAGATTTGCTTTTCATCTTTAATAAAAGCAATAAGCTCACTCGGTTTTACTTCTTCTGCTTCTTCTTTAAATTCCTCTTCTAGAGGTTCGATAAAGCCCTCATCCAAAATAGTTTTTTCATAAGAGGCGATTTGATGGTTTAAGTCCTCTTTTTCAGTAGAATAACTTTCATTAAAGTCAAGGTTTTGGAAGAGTTCGTTAATAAGTTCTTCTTTTTTATCCTCTTCGCTTAGATTTTCTAAGTTTGTTTGATTTTCTTGTAAGCTCTCTTCTTTTAGTCTTTCTTCTTCTTGGAATTTCTTATAAGCATTTTTAAAATTTTCATAGTATTTTTTTAATATCAAGGTCTCCATTACTATCTACTTCAAGTGCTAAAGCTCCTGCTTGTGTGAAAAAGAATTCTTTATAAGCCTCATCGCTTTCGTAGTTTTTAAGAAGTTCTTTTTGTAATTCCTGCGTAAAAATATCTTTATCATTGATATTTTTTTCATTTTTTATTTTTTCTGAAAAAATGAAAAGAGCGTGGCTAAATTCTTTAAAACTTTCATCTTCGCTGATACTTTTGGCATAATCATTAAGATGCATAATGCTTTGAGTTACTGACATATTTATCCTTTCTTTAGTGGTTTAATCTTTGTGTTTTTTGATTTGAAAGCTCTTGATTTGCGTTATGGGAATGCTTTAAGTATTCAAGGGCTTTTTGTAAAGAAGTCTCATCTTTGGCATAGGCAAAGAGGTATTGTGGGCTATTTTCCAAAACGCTTTGCTTTTCATCTTTAAAAAGAGAAACTTGATAGTTTAGATTTTGCAATTCATCTTTAGCTTGATTAGCAAAATATTCGCTTAAAGGCTCACTAAAAATAACAAAGTCATTATTAATGACTTCTTGGCAGTTTTTAGGAAGAGGCATACCAAAGACAAATTCTTCTAAGTATTTTTTTACTTTAGGGCTTCTTTCATCTAAAGAAGAATTGTTTGTGTTTATTAGCTCTTTTTGTGTTTCTTCTAATTTTAAGGAAACACCAAGTTCATCAACTAAGTGTGTAAGCTCTAAATTAAAAGTGGAATTGATTTTTTCTTGTATAGAAAGGAATTTGTTTTCTAATTCTTCGGTAAAAGCTTTTTGTGCTTGAAGAAGCTTGATGATAAACTCTTTTTCTAAATCAGGTTTTATCCGTTCTATCCCTAATTCTTTAAATCTTTTTTCAATTTCATTTTTTATTTTAAGGTTATTTTCTAAATCCTCTGTTTTCTCTTTTAGAAAAGGCACACAATCACTGAAATTAACTTGTCCTTGCTTGAATTTTTCAAATTCTTTGTGGTTGATAATCTTATACATTGCGATTGCGAAATTTTTTTCTTCTTCATTTAAATTATTGGCAAAAGCTCCATTTTTTACATCAAAGAAATTTTCACAAAAATCCATTTCAAAATCATCATTTGGTAAAATACTTTTAAATGGATGTAATTCTCTTTTTGCTTTGTGAAGATAATTTTCTATGACAAATTTGTCCTGATTAGACAATTCATCTTCTTCCCAAATTCTATATCGTAAGGCTGGTAACATTGTTTATCCTTTTTAAATTTATAAAAACTTTCCTTAAAAGCTTTGATAAGTTTATAAGAGCCATAAAGGCTCTTAAGCTTTTTTCATCGCTCTTATTCTAGAAACATCTTCTTCATTGACATAATTTGGTTGCGAAGTGGCGTTTTGAGAAGCTCTAGCTTCTGCTTCTGCTTGATTAGCTTTAGTTTGCTCCATTAACTCATCTAATCTTGCTTTATGAGCTAAGGCATCTTCTTCGCTTCCTTCTTTAATGACATTGCCCTCTTTATCTGTTTTATCATAATAAGAATAGTTCCCACTCTCTAAGATTTGTTCCACTTTTTTGCTTTGTGCTTGGTAATAATCCTGCCAAGCTTTAAGCTCTTCTTTAGAGGCTAGAGCATCTTCTGGTTTATCACGCAAAAATGTTGTGAAAGCTTTTTCTAAAGAAGCCAAGCACTTATTTAAAAAGTTCATTTTTGCTTCAACTAAGTCCGCTCCATTATTTTTAGTGATTTCACCTGTTGCAAAATCAGTTTGATTTTTAAAATAGTGGTCGTTATTGATTCTAGAATCAACCATTAATTCATTTTTCTTAGAAGTAATCCAATTCTCAAAACGAGTTGAAAGTATTGCATCTTTAGGAATAGTTCTTTTTATCATCTCATCGTAAGCTTCAGCTACCACAACAGCAAAAGGATTTTTTTCTAATAGCTTATAAGGATTCCAAGCTATAACACTATCTTTGCCGATTTGATTTTTACTATAATGCTGAGTTACAGAATTTAATTTTTCTTGTGCTCTTAGCATTTTTTGTCCAAGCTCGTTTTGAGCTAACTCTTCATATTTAGTCATTTTTTATCCTTTCAAATAAATTTGAAAAGGATTGTAGAGAAAAAGAGAAAGGGGAAAATAAAAGGGGGCTTAAGAATTTTGAATTATTGTAATAAAACTATTTTATAATTAAAATATAATAATAATATTTTAATTATAAAAATAAATCAATTTTAAAATTATTTTGTTATAATAAAAATTAAATTATATGAGGTCGGTGTAATGCTCTCTGAAATTTGTAGAATTAGAGATTTAATTAATATTGCAAGAATCTTGCTTTGGGTGGGCTTTATTATTTTATTTCTCTATAGTGTTTTTATAGTATTTGTAAGAGATAAGTCTCTTTTTTTTGGAAGTATTCTAAAAGAGCCATTTTCTAATTTTGAATCTATATGTATTCCAATATTTTGCATTTTTTTAATAATTGAAATAAAACCTTTTAGTTCTATTTGGAGGTTTATGGTAGCCTTAATCCCGCTCTTGTTCATTGTAGGATATACATTAGTAATCTGCTATGCTATATTTAAACTTAAGGCTTTTTAATAATAAAAGCCTTAAACTATATTTGCTCTTTTATTTAAAGTATTTTCCATACTTTGAGAAATTGCATCGTCTTGTTTTCCATCAATTCCCACTAAAGATAAAGCCCAACTTGGTCCCGAAATAATAAGTTTCCACATTATTATGGCAGACGCTATAAGTCCAAACATTTTTAAAAGTCCTATAATTGAACCAGCAATAAAGTTAGTATGAAAATTATACCAATTTGTTTCTATACCTGTAAATTGCTCCACTGAAGCAAAAATAAAAAATTCATTAATTAGAGTATGAACAAAAAGAGACAAATAAATAAAAATAATAATTAAAGTAGGTTTTAAAAATATTGCCATCCCGCTGATTAAAAATTCTACTATCTTATCCATCCTTTTTGTTGCCAAAGAAAAAGCTACCACAAAAGGTGAAACATAAAAATATTTAATTAAAGAAATTAAATAAGAAACAAAAGCTATCAAAGAAGCTGTTGTGCAAACCAAAAGAGGAATGTTCTCAAAAGTCCATTGAATTATTAATATCGCAGTAGCATATCCTGCGGTAGAGCTGACAGCCCCAATTATAAATCCTCCTATCCCGCCTAATATAGTTCCAACCACAGGAATGACAGTAGAGCCAGCTATAGCACCTATTACAGAAAGAATTTTTTTAAGATTATCCATAACAAAATCTTTAATCTGACTAGCACCAGGTAGCATCATCCACACCAAATTACCCGCAATCCAGCCCAAATTACTATCTGTAATATCATCATCTTCTTCAACCATTTGAACTTTTCCCTTATTAATAGCTTCTCTCATATTTTCTTTATTTTTCTTTGAGGCTTCTTTAATGTCAGTTTTTGAAATTCTATCATCATTAAACATAAGTGTTTCTGCTAAAAGAGAGCTAGAGGGTGTAAAAATAGAATTAATCCAGCCAAGTTGAAGCTCTCTTTTTGCAAAATAAGCATCTAATCCAGCAATTCTATTATTTAGTTCCGCTTCATTGTTAAATTTTTTAATGCCTTCTAATTTTTCGTTAATAACTTGAATTCTATTATTTGCCCTTAAAATTTCAACTTCCAAAGTAATACAAGCCTCCAGAGATATATCTTTTTTTGTTCCTGAAATATTATTTATATCAAAAGACATTTTCTCTTTAATTTCTTTTTTATCTTCTTCGCTTAAAGAAGATAAAAATCCTTCTCTCATAGAAGATAGTGCTTCAGTATATCTTTTAGAACAAGTATTTTTATAAATTTCATTTCCATTATTTACAATATACTCTTTTTCTTTCTTATCTAAAAGAAGTTGCGTAAGTCCAATCTCGCTTATCCCCCCAACACTCTTATAAATCTTATTCATATATGTTTTTCCACCTATGGCACTAGCCATATCTGCTATTTCAGTGGATTTCATCGCAAAATATCTTATAGTGTTTTGCATTATGGTTGAGTGAGCTAAACCATTTGCTTCAGGGATGGGCATAAAGAAAGTTCCTACCATTATGATAGGGATATAAAATTTATGCAAGTAGGGTTGTTTTCCTGCACTTTCACCTCGATTTTCTAAATATGCTTGAATTTTCTCAGCCCCTATCTTAGAAACAAAAAAGCCTCCTACTAAAATGAAAATGAGAATTTGTAAATGCTGATAAATTTTTTCATTAGCTAAAAATAAGTCTGAAAAATAAGCCATATTGTTTTTGTTGAAGCCATCCGCGGCGGTTGTTTCTTGTAGGCTAATACCTGATGTGCTAAAAGGTTTTTTTTCCGCTTGATATAATCCTCCTGTGATATATTCCGCAAAGTTTTTTGAATAATATTCTGCGTTATTAACTCTTTTAATATTAGATATACTAAAATTCTCAATTCCATCTTTTAGCGTTAATTCGCCCTGTTGATTTGTCTTTTCTCTATCTATAATTTGTGGATTTAAAGTTGCTAAAGCTACTAAAAATTTCGCAAAGGTGATTTTGCTATTATCGGGGTTGCGAGTTATAGAGCTTTGTGTTGATATATTTGGTTTTAAATTACCATATTTTGCAATCTCATCTTTTAATCCTGCTTTTACATTTTTTGAACATTCTAAATTTGTTCTACTTGCGTCAAATTTTAAATCCAACTCCAATTCTTCTTTTTTATATACTCTACAATATGTTGTTCCGTTTTTAAAATCAAATCCTATAATTTGAGTCGCATAACCACTTTTGACATCTCTACACTCCCAAGTGCATTTGCCATTACTTATAACATCATCGTTTAAACTAACAAAAATTTTTTTCTGCTCATCAATAGTTGTGCTTCCAGCAGGATTAGGACTTGTGTTTGCTCCAGTCCCATTAGCAAATACCATTGAATTTAAACACAACAATAAAATTAGTAGTTTTTTCATTTTATTTCTCACTTATTTTAGTTTTATTTACACTTTCATTATGACTTTTCTAACTATATTAACACCCTCAGCTATTGCTTTTTGTGTGTTTTTGTCTTTCATCACATTACTAGCTTTGGCACTTAGGCTTTGTATATCTTTAGCCTTAATGCTTAAATCTTGTTTTTGTAAAGTTTCCGTTATTTGTTTAGCTTCTTTGCCTTTTTCTTTAAGAGTTTCAGCAAATTTGTTAAGCTTTTCAAATTTATTATTTAAAAGCTCACTTGTAAATTCCATAAAATTATCATTATCCAAAAGCTTATTAGCCTTATCATAGTCTAAATTTTCCAAGCCCTTTGCCTTTAAAATATCTTTATCTAGTTTCATATATTCTCTAAGCTGGTCTTTGAGAATAACTTGGAACTTTTCTTTCGTTAGGGCTTCGTTTTCTTGCACTTCTCTTATTAAAATATTTTTTAAATTAGCCTCTTGGTCGTTTCTTAATAAGTCAGCCAAAAATGCAAATATTGTTTTATCCGCATAAGAATCATTTTCATTTATGTCAATTTTATTTTGATTAAGATTAAATCTGGCTCTTTCACATTTTTCCAAAAAGTTTTTATAAAACGATTTAATATTATTCATCTCTCACTCCTTATTGTCCTAGCTTTTTTATCATTTTATTCTTATAATTCATTGCTTTATATTCCTCTCCACTTAAAAATTTCTGTTTTAAATTTTCTTGCATTTCTTTAATGCTTTGCTCCACTTTTACGATTTCCTCACTTTCTTTTTTAACTTCATTTGTTTTACTTAGTAAAGTCCTATAAAGTTCCTCTTTAGTATCTTCGCTTAAATCCACACTCGTATCCGTGCCAATCGCCAACATATAATCATCTAGCATTTTTTGTTTTTGCTCTTGCGTAAGAGTGTCTTTTTGCTTTCGATATTTTTCTTCTATCTTAGAAAAGCTATCTTTAGTTCTAAATTTTTGTGAAAAATTTGCATAGATATTTTTGATTTTGTGGAAATGTTCTAATTCTTTTTGTGATTTAGTTGCAAGGTAGAGTTTTAGTAGAGCCTGCTCATATTCTTTAACAAGCTCTGCGTATTTTAAAAGCTTTTGCGAATTTTTAGCAAAGTCTTCATTAGTTTCTAGGCTGTTTCTTGCAAGAGTTTCGCAAGTTCTTTGATACGCTCTTTCTCTCTCTCTAGCTCTTGCTTCATTTGGTAGCCTATAATCCTTGCTTCTATCAAGGCTAGTTTGCGTTGGTCTTCGCTCATCTCTTCTTGCTTCATCTTCTCTAAATCCATCTCTTGATTTTGTTCCTTTAGTCTCATTATGCAAAGGCTCTGTAAGGCTTCTAGCATCAATGGACTCATCAAGTCCCACTGATATGGGCTTAGATTTAGAAGGTCGTTGTAAGTTCTCTCCACTGCTGTTCTTGTTTGTGGTCTTAATGTCGTTAAGTCTATCATCGTTTTCTCCTTTAAGGTAGTTTTGTAGTTTTAATTGTAAATCTTTTAATTTAATGTTTAAATCATCTTTGTCAATTTTAACACTTTTTAGCTCTTCGCTTGTGCAGTATTCTTGCTTATCTTTTCTTTCATATAAGATATGAAAGTCGTCAAAGCTCTTAATTATATCAATATTATTTTTCTTATCACAAAGAGCGAGTTTAATGCCAAAGTTTTCATCTGTTTTTACGCTTTGCTCTCGTGGATCAAAAAAGAAATCTCCGTGATTTAGGCTTAATTCTAAATCCTTATCTAAATCATAAAATATATGCGAACACGATAAAAATATACTTTTCACACAAGAAGAGACAGGGAAATTTGTATCAAATTCCTCTACCTTTTCTTTGATTTGAGAAAGAAGATTATCGTTTAGCTTTTCTTCTAACTTTTGTGGTTCATCTTGGATAAGATTAGCATTGTTTTTAAGTGCTAAATCATCAAATAAGCTTAATTGTTGCATCTTACCCTACCTTTTCAATTTTAGGCTTACCATTTTCCTCAGGGCAAAGAAAGCGACAGCCGTTTTTAAATTCAGAGCACCCATAAAAAAAGCTTCCCTTTTGATTTTTGCTTTCTCTTCTTACTAAAAAGCCTTTTTGACATTGAGGGCAGCTATACTCACTTGGTTTAATTTTTTGTTTAGGACTTAAATCAGGTTTGCCATTTACGCTTTTAGCTTTAAAATCACAGCCCTCTTTATAAGCAGAGCAAGAGAAAAATTTCCCAAATTTGCCATCAAGCTCTCTTAAATATCCCTCTTTGCATTTAGGACAAGAAATTTTATTATCATTAGTTTGATTAAATTGCATTTTACTTCCTTTGTTTTCATTAATGAGTTCTAGTATAAAACTATCTATTTCTTTTAAAAATTCTTCCTTGCTTAAAGCTCCATTTAATATTTCTTTTTGTTTTTCAAACCATAAAGCCGTCATATCAGGCTGAGTAAGTAAAGGCGGAAGAGCTTTGATTAAGTTAATACCTTTCTCAGTCGCTTTAATCTTTTGTGCTTTATCCTTACTTACTTCGATATATTCTCTATCAATTAAAGTCTTAATATGATTTGACCTTGTTGCAGGTGTGCCTATGCCTCCACTCTCACCCTTTTTATCCTTATCCTTTTCAATTAAAAGCTTTTTAATTCTTTCATCTTTGACATATTTAGAGACCTGATTTAAATCTTTCAGTAAGGTTGTCATTGTATATAAAGGCTTAGGCTTGGTTTGTTCTTTTTTAAGCTCAATACTTTTACAAAGAGCAAAATTTAAAGCAAGTAAGCTTTCATAGTCTTTATGCTCTTTTGTTTCATTATTAGCAAAAAACTCTTTAAAGCCTAGCTTGGTATCTACTCTTTTACTTGTTTCAAATACATAAGTCTCCAAGCTAAAAGTGAAAGTAAAGCTTTCATACTCGCAAGGATTATAAAACTGCATTAAAAAGCGTTTAGAAATGAGTGTATAAACCTTTAGCTCATCAGCACTAAGCTTATTTAAATCAAGCCTCGTTTGAAGTGGCACTATGGCATAATGAGCTGAGAGCTTACTATCATCAAAGGCTTTACTTTTAATACTAGTGTTTGCACTATTTTGCCCTATGTCTTCATTAAAATTTGCTTTTAAAGTTTCTATTAAAGCAGGGGCTTCTTCAAATAAATTCTCAGGCAAATACTGACAATCACTTCTATTATATGAAATTGCTTTATGTGTTTCTCTTAGATTTTGCGTAAGTTTTAGGGTCTTATCAGGACTAAAGCCGTAAAGCTTAGAAGTTTCAGCTTGTAATTCTAAAAGATTAAAAGGTAGAGGCGGATATTCTTTTTTACTTTCCTTAGTGATATGTGCTTTAAATTCTTTATTCTCACAAAGAGTTTTAATTGCTAAAGCTTTATCTTCTTCGGTGATTTTTTCATCTTTATTTAGCTTTAGTGGAGCATTAATAATAATATTATTTAAAGCGAAATTTCCACTTACTGCGTAATAATGTAAAGCCTTATGGCTTTTAAAATCAAGCTCTCTATGAACTATAAGACCAAGTATAGGCGTTTGCACTCTACCCACTGAGATAACGCCATTTCCTCCATTATTTTGATTTAAGAGGGTGTAAAGTCTTGTAAAATTAAGCCCGACTAAAAAATCAGCTTCATTTCTTGCAAAGCCACTTGCACTTAGATTTTTAAATTCATTGTTTGATTTTTTCTCTTTAATCGCTTTAGCAATGGCTTTGGGAGTAAGGTCATTAATGAGACAACGCATTACAGGCTTGGTGTTTTTAGAAAAATCAAGTATCTCATCAATTAAGATTTGTCCCTCTTCATCTGCATCCCCACAATGCACTATCTCTTTAACCCTTGCATCATTAATAAAATTCACAATCACGCTAAGTTGATTTTTTGCTTCAGCTTTTGCTATTCTTTTTAAAGGGCGAGGCAAATTTAAGGGTAAATCATTTAAGTTCCATTTCTCATAAGCTTTATTATAAAGTTCAGGCTTTTTAAGCTCTAAAATATGTCCAAAAGCGTGAGTGATAATGTTTTCACCTTTTATAATATGGCTTCTTTGTTTTTCTTTGATTTCTCCACTAAGTCCTTCAGCAATAGCACGAGCAAGTTCAGGTTTTTCAGCGATAAAGAGGGTCATTGTTTAAGCCTTTTGTTAATGTTTTTCGAGGTATTTGTCATTTCACTTTGTAAAATTTGGGAATTGTCTTTTAAATCCTCTTTATTAAATTCCACATCTTGCATAAGAATATCCTTAGCTCTTATCGTATGGTTTAAATCTTTTCTTGCATTGATAATTGCATCAATTAAAGTATTTGTTTTTGTTTCACATTCCTTGTTTTTGATTTCATCTTCTTGTGGTATAATTTCATTATGGACAGAGCCACGAAAATCGGGGTCATTAAAATAGGTAGCAGAGCTGACCCTGTCTGCTTGCCTCTGTCCCCTTTCTGTCTTTTCTATCTTTCTTTGACCTTTTTCAGTTTCAGAGTTTGTATCTTTTTTATTAACTCCATACTCTTTATTTTGTGTTATAATATTGTCAGCAGAGTTGTGAAAATTGAGGTCGTAAATCTGTCGGTGAGGCTGACCTCGCTCACCCCTCTCTGTTCTTGAATGTGCCGTTAGTAATCTATGTCCCTTTCCATAATCTCTTTCTCCATAGTTTAAAATACTTCCATCATTTGCCTTTACTCTCCAATTGTAACCTTGATATTCTGCATTAAATTCTGCTTTCACACCCTTAGCCACCTTAGGAAAAGAAAGCATTTCTTTAGTGGTAACCATACCTCTTAAGCTTGGATTATCAAGGTGTTTGGTGATTTCTTTTTGACGCAATTCTTCTAATTCTTTAAAATCTTGCTCCAAATCAGTAATTTTTTCTTGCAATTGTAATTTTTCTAAATCACTCATCTTCTTTTTATCCTACGATTTCTTTGCTCTTGATTGATTGTATTAGAATAATCTACTTCTTGTTCTAAATAGATATCTAGCTTTTCAAAAAAGGGCTTTATGTTTTGCTATGAGTTCATTTTTTAAAGGATTATCACTTTCTTTAACTTCCTCTATAAATTTCTCTTTTTCAAATTCTTCTAAGGAAAAATAAAGACCATTAGGTTCAGCCCTAAACTCCACTTCATTTAACACTAAATTAGCTCCATTAATTCTTTTTCATCTATCATTTTTTATCCTTTTTGTTTGATTTTTTTAAGCTCATCTTCTATATGCTTTCTTTGTTTGACAATTTCTATTCTTGTCATCTTCAGCTTTCATATCTTTTATGATTTTAATAAGGAAATTTGGGTCTTCATTCATATAATGTTCAAATAACGCCGACCCCCTCATATCTACCGAAAGTTCTCCTCTATCTGCTAAGGCATCTAAACGATGATTGATAGCTTTTATGATAAAACTTGAAGCTTGTTTTAAATCATTAGCTAAGGCATTGTTTATGATATAGTCAAGTCCTTGTTTTAATATTTGCTCATCAATTTCACAATGACAAGCAAATTTAATCTCGGCTTTTATGCCAATTAATGTTTCTTCATTCATTTAAATCTTCCTCGTTTTCTAAGTTTTGCTTCCATAATCTCATCATAACTTTTTATTTCGATGTTTTGTTTTGAGGGTTTAAGCTCTTCATCACTAAAAAGATTAGGCTCTTTAACTTCGTTTTTAAGATGGGGAAGATACTCAAAACTTATGGCTGAGAGAGGATATTTTGTTAGTATAAAATCAAGCTCTTTTTCGTTTTGAATTTTAAAGAGAGGTAAGGTTTTTTCTAGCTCTTTAATCTTGTCTTCAAAGGAAACAAAAAGCTTTTTATGAAGAGTGTGAAATTTAGCCTCTATTATTAAATCAATATCATTGTGAGAAAAAAGTTCTTTTTCAAACAAAGCCTTATTATATTTATAGAGTCCTTCATAAAAAGAATTAGGTGGATATTCTATATGCATTAAGGCTTTTTCTTTCGTTTTTTCATCTTCTTTAAGTGTATTAAAATTTAAAAAGTCTTTGAAATTAAATGCGTCATAGACATCAAGTAAAAACTTCTTTTCTGCTTCGCTAAAGTTTGCAAAAGCACCATCACTTCTATAATCATCATCAAACCACTCTTGCAATTCTCTTTCAAAATTTTCTCGATATTCTAAGTCGTAAAAAGGCATACAAAAATCAATTTCATTATTTTCATAAAGCCTTGTTCTAAATTCATCAAGCTCTTTGGTCAATTCTTGTGTTTTTTCAAACACAAAATCAGGAAGTGAGCCTAAAAACATATGTCTAATCATCATTTATCCTTCATCTTCTATTTGCCCTACCTACTCTTTGCAAGGTATTTACCTCTTGGGAGTAGTTGCAATCTTCTTCTAATATTCCATAACGAGCAGGGAGGTTATCAGTGCTTTTTTCTCTATCGAATTCATATTTTCCACTCTTTAAGATATGATTAAAAGCCCCTTCTAAATAATCCATACGATTTGCATAAGCAAAGATATATTCATCAAATTCTCCATATCTATTTTCGCTTTTTACCACTTTAAAGACAGCAACTTCATAATTTAAGCTTTCAAGCAATTCCTTAGCCTTATCAATGAAAGGCTCAGTGCAAGGATTATCAAAAATCATACTTTTATCATCATAAGGTTCTTGACTGCCATAAGGAATATGAATACTGCCAAAGACTTCATCTTGTAAAAGATTGTGCATTTCTTCTTTTTTATCTGCCAAATCAATATGATTTTTTGCTAAAGTTTTAGATAAATCCATAGTGTCATAGCTAAAGTGCTGTGTTAAGAAATAAAGTTCATCTAAATTATCAGGCACAAAAAGAGGAAGCTTTTCATTAAGCTCAACAACTTTAGCTTCGAATTTAGTGTAGATTTCATTGTGAAGTTTAAAAAAGAGTTCTTCTACTTTAGTATCAACTTCATTATATTTTAAATCTCTCATTCCTACCATATCAAAGAGATATTGATGATTTTCATATAAATCTTTATGAAAACCTTTTGGAATATGTGAAAGATAATTTAAAGCATTGTTATGCTCACCTGCACTTTTTTTATAATTATCAAAAGAGCAAAAATCCCCAAAAGAAGCATAAGAATAAATCTCTAGCATAAATTCTTTTTTAGCTTTATTAATTTTTCGTCTTTGTATATCACCAAATACTTCATCTAAATCGAAATCATAAGCTTCGCCATATTCAGTGTCAAAAAAGTCTTGAAGTTTAGCTTCATAGCGAGAGCGGTATTCATTAATAATTTCATCTTTATCAAAAGTATTATCATCTTTGTCAAAAGGGTCGCTTAGAAAGTTTTTCAAATAATTTGTTTCTTCACAGACAAATTCACTTAAATCAAATGGGTCAAATGTGTCATATGGATTTCGCATTGCTTATCCTTTCTTTTGTTATTTTTGAAAAGGATTATAGAGAAAAAGAGAAAGAGGAAAATAAAAGGGAGCTTAAGAATTTTGAATTATTGTAATGTAATTGTAACAAAACTATTTTATAATTAAAATATTATTATATTTTATAATTTTTTTAAAAAAATATTATTATTTTTTGTTTTAAAGATTATTTCATTTTTGACTACATCTATTTTTGCCAAAATTACCTTTTGATATTTTCCGCTAATTTTCTTATGTCTAATGGGTAAAAAAGTGTTAAATCTTTTAGAATAGTATTGATTTATCTTAATATTAAAAATAGAACAAAACTCGTCAATAGTAATCTCAATTTCAAGCATTAGTAAATTTCCTTTTTATTATATTTTCATATACCTCAAACAACATCCTAAAATCTCTCATCTTATCCTCCATACTAAGCATTTTAATACAAGTCTCCTCATTTATTTCATTATGCATCATTGCGGAAAAAACACTAAAGATATAATCTTTTCCATAAGCATAGATAGCCTTATAATAGCCCTCATTATCACTTACAAAGCTAGAAAGATTAAGCCTAAATGCCTCATCATAAAAAATAATATTTGTCATATCCTTGATAAAGTCCTTATGGTAAAATCTACTATCGTTTAAATTTTGAAGTTGAAAGCTTTGATTGATTAAAATTCCAAAAGTCGCATAAATGGCTAAATAGTTCTCATATTCATCTATGTTTTCATAAATGCTAGGATACTCTTTTGTCAGCCTTGAGTTAATATGCACATAGTTTGCTCTTTCTCCACTAAAAAAGCTAAGTAGATATTCTTCATTACTTTCATAAAAGGCGTAATTAATCTCATTTATAATCTCTTTTTTGTGTTTTTTAAGAAATCTCACTATGGCAAGTTGCCTGTCTAAAAAAGTAAAGTGCTTTAGATTATGCTCTTTATCTTTTACCATTTCATAAAATTCAAAGCATTGCTTAATTGTTAAACTCATCTTTTATCCTTTTTTTTAGATTAAATCTTTTTTTATTATTTCTTTCATCATCGTTTTTTAATAGAGCTTTTAGAATTTTTATGTCTTAAATAGTTATTAATTTCTCGCATTAAATCTTCTGCCTCATCGTTATCTAAAGTTCAAACAATATTTCTCAACAAATTCTCTCTCTCATCCTGTTGCAATTTCAAATACATATTTAAAATGTCTTCGCTGTCAAACCCTGTTAAATCTCTAGCATTTATTTCAATATTTGCAAACATTTCACTCCCCTAACAAATCCGCATTTTCGTGTATATTACCAATGACACTCATATTTTTATTTGAAACAAGCATTTTTAACAATTCGATACCAGCAGATTCTTTTTCCCTATAAAGGTTATTACTACAATCTTTATCATAGATGATTATTTCAACCAATTTATAAGTATCATTTCTTGTAATATAATAAATTTCATCAAGAGGTTCTTTTTTCAAAATATCATTTTCATAGATTTTATTTCCGTTTTTATCAAAATAACCAGTCCATAGCTCAATTTCGCAAACATCTTCATCTAATCCATTTGCATAGCCTTTAAAATCATTTTGTTTAGTAAATTTATTCCCAGTCCAAATTCTAAAATCAAAATCTTTTATTTTCATTGTTGTTCCTTTCAAATTTCTATAAAAAGTTCTTTTTGAGCCGACATTTTCTCTATACCCTTTCTTGCTGATTTACCTAAGGGGATAATGAGTTCTACACACTCTAAGATATGCTCTTTTCTAAAGTTTTCTTCTGCCTTATTGACAAAGTCTAATCTTTTACAAAAGTTTTCTATTTCAGCAGGGGTATAAGGGAAGCGGTCGCTTATAGGATTATCCCTTTGATAAAGGTGTTCTATTTCTGCAAAGATTTCATCTAAGCTCATTAGCTCTAATACAAAGTCTAGTTTGTATTTTTTAAAATAGATTTCAAACATTTCAGTTGCATATTCGTGAGTAGGTAAAGATATAAAGAAAAGCTCATCCCACCTACCTCTTCTTAAAAACTCAGGATTATTCTCTAAGATAGAACCTAAATCATTAGCTGTTGCAAAAAAGATAGCATTAAAATTATATTCACAAGCGGGAGTGTTTATATCATTAAGGATAGTTAAAAGACGACCAAGCATTTGCTTTTCTTTAGGCGAGGCATTACCTATCATCTTTTCTATCTCATCAATTAAGATGACAAATTTTTCATCAGGGAAATCTATCTTTCTTTGGTGTAAATACTCAAAGATGTGGTTAAGCTTAGTGATAGGCTCATCGCTTTCCATTATTTGAGAAAGATTTAAGGCAATGAGTTTTCTATTTAGCTCTCCTGCAAAGCACTTAGGGAAAAAAGTCTTACCAGTTCCTGGGATTCCTACTAAAAATATGCCTTTAGCCTTATATCCTTTTTCTTCTGCTTTTATAAGTTGTGCGGTATAAGTTTTTAAAGGCTTTGCTCCGCCTATGTCTTTAAGGGTGAAAGGCGAATTTATCACGCTTAATCCTAATTCATATTCTAAAGCCATCTCTTCTGTAATGCCTTGTGCTTTTTGAGTAGAGCTTAAAAGATTGTATAGATTTGGAAGTTTTTTAATGATAAAAAAGCTTTCATACTCTTTTAAGGGAGGCATACTTGCGATGATAATAAGAGCCTTTTCTTCATCTAAGTTACAAAGCTTATGCTTGATTTCATCTTGGCCTGGAAAGAGAAGCAAGATATAGTTTTTAGAGTTTGAAGCATTGTTTAAATGGGTGCTTGGCATTGAATATTCTTTTAAAGTCTCATTGATTTTTTCCTCTAAAAGCTTTTTGTGTGAAAGATAATAAGGCTCTTTAATGATGAAATATAAGTTAAATAAATTATCATTTATCATTGTGATAGTCCTTTTTGTGTATTTAACGAAGTATTGGTGGTGTTTTCATCTCTTTGCCTTTTATACTCTTGATATTCTTTTTCATATTCTTCGTTTTCCTTATTTCGTTGCTCTCGTCTTTGTTCTCTTTCATAGCGTTCTTGAAATGCTTCGTATTTATTTTTTTCTATTTCCTCTGCACTTAGGGGCTGTAAAGGAATGATTACAAAAAAATAATAAGTTAAAGTTATGATTAAAGCACCGATGATATGAAGTGTCGCAATACCTGTTATTTTTCTCTTTTTTATACTTAGTATTATGGCAATAAGTATAAAATAAAACATTCCTGCCCCATAAATAAAACTAGCAAGATATGTTGCAAATAATTTAACTTCCATACTATTCCTTTCCTAGTAGTTTCTCTTCATAATGATTCAGTAATAATTCTTCTAAATGATAAAACTCTTTATTACTTGTAAATCGCTCATTTTTACCTTTTGCGTCAAGGATTTTATCTTTAAGCTCATAGGTCATTAAAAGAGTTTCAAGCTTTTCTAAAACCTTGTCTTTGTTTTCATCTTTTAGTAGAGCTTTGATTTTAAAATAATCTTTATTGATATTGATTTCATCGCCATAAAAATTATAATCCGCACCTAGTAAAAGCTCAGTGAATAAAAAGCCTACTTTCTTTTCATCTTCTTCATCTTCACACGCAAAGACAATATTAGATTTATGATTAAGCTTTACAAGTGCATCTAAAATGAGCATATCCTTTTTAGGCAATTTAATTACATAATCGATTAAGTTTTTATCATTCATTGTTGTTCCTTTTGAATTTCGTTTTTAAAAGCTATGGGGTTTTGTTTGTTATGCTCTTGGGAAATTTCGTTTTTTGAGGAATTGTTTTTAAAATGATTTAGTTCTTTGCAATTAAAAAGCTTAGAACAATTAGCTTTTTCTTCTTGGGCATTAGAGTTTTCTTGTTTAAATGAGAAGTTAGAATTTTTTATTTGATTGTGTTTATGCTTTAATTTAAAGGATTTGTTTTCATTTTTAAAATCAGTTTGGCAAGAATTATTTTTTGTATTAAGATAATCTACTTTGCGTTGGCAATGTTTGCAAAGTTTTAAGTGGGGGTTATTCCCCCCCCCCCCCCCCCCGCACTGAAGTACGGAGCTGATGAGGAAAATATTTTTAATATATTGACAACTTTAAGTTTTTCTTGCATAAGGTTTATTGTTATTGAGGTTTTACTGTAAAAAATCTTTTTTGTTTTCATTCAGATTCGCTTTTCTTTAAAGATAATTCTTCTAGTTTTAATTTAATCTCAAGCTCTTTAATACTAAGTTCCTTTTCTCTATTTTTTGCCTCAAGCTCTTTAATACTAAGTTCCTTTTCTCTATTTTTTGCCTCAAGCTCTTTAATACTAAGTTCCTTTTCTCTATCATTAGAAGAAATTAAAGATTCATCACTTATGTCAACTTCTATATCTTCTATGTTGGCTTCAATAGTTTCATCCTTTGTGCCTTTTGTATCTATAAATACATTGTGCTGTTCTACACCCTTTTCATCAGTATATTGTTCTCTTTTTATGATTTGGATATTTTCTTTATCGGGAATTCCTTCATAGGCTGTTACTGTTTTTATTTCTTTTTCGGCAGTATAATTGATAAAATCATAGTCTATTGTAAATTGTTGTCTTTGTTTTTCTATCGTATTCCACTCGCCCTGTCCAAACAGGTAAGGATTGAGAAAAAAAAGATAGCCTCCCGTTCTTTTTTCTCTTTTTAAAATTTTCTTTTGCACTAACTCGGCTATGCAATTTGCAATAACTTGCCTAGTAGAACCAATTTGTTCTGCCAACTCTGCCCTAAATACGCTATCTAAAACAGCTTCATTTGTTCCAAAAGTAACTTTTTTGGTTAGTATGCGTGCTAAAACTTCTTGACTTCTTTTGGACAAATTAACGATTGCTGCAAAATTTTCAACATACAAAAGCATAAATCTCTCACGCTTTTTTGTGCGAAGCAGAACGCTTTCTTCTTTTTCAATAACCTCACCTGTTTGCATATTAATACTAGAAGTTTTTCGTGTTAAAACCCGAGAATTCCCTATATCCAAAAGAAACCTTTCTATTTAACTTTTAATTATGCTTAATTATAATCTATTTAAATTATAATTAACTTAAATTATAGCAATTCATTTTAAAAATTCACACTTTTCACTCATTCGGATTTGTGCTAAACACTTCCATTTCTTTAGGTGTGATTTCAAATTTCATATGAAAGACACCTTTGCTATACCATACGCACATTTCAAATTGTTCTGTGTTTATAAGACCTATTTCTACATTTTTAGGAATATCTAGTGCCTGTTTGGTTTCTTCTATGGTTTCTAGCTTTTTCTCAGGCGAAAGTAGCATAATTCTTGTATCTAGGTTTTTTAGAGTTGCTTTTGGTATGTCTTCAGCATTTTGAGTGATAAAGCAAAGATGCACATTATATTTTCTAGCTTCTCTTGCTAATTTATCATACATAATTGTAAAATAAGGCACTCTAAAGAAATTCTTTGCTTCTTCTATGGCATAAAATAACTTAGGTCTAACTTTGTTTTCTCTTTTAAGTTTAAGAGCATATTCTCTATCTTTATAATAGGTCTTTTGAAAGATGGATAAAAAGATAGGCACGAAAAGTGAGCTTTCTTTAAAATTATTTAAATCCATAGAGATAAAATCTCTATCCTTTATATCTATCTTATCAAAGTTTGAAAAAAGCTCTAATTTTTCTACTCCGTCTAGTTTTCTAGCTAAAGAAGCGTAGTCTTTTCTATCTTCTTCTTTGATTTGCATATTTTGAGATTCTTTACTTGCCATTTTAACAAGGTCGATGAGTAGGGGAGTTTTTAAGAAATCAAATTCCTCTTCTTTTAAATCCTGCAAAAATGTGCTTTCATTATAGTCTAACAAAAGCTTTTCATAAAGTTCTTTATGTGTATTTTTTAAATCCCTTACCCTGTATCTTTGATATTCTTTACTTTGATAAAGCTTTTTAGTAAGACTTTTAAAAAAGGCTTGTTCGTTTAAATTTAATGCTTCACTATTTTGTGTTTCTAAGATTATAGAAACTAAGTCCATATTAAAGACTAAATCTTCTTCAAAGGTTTGAGGATTAGTTCTATCAAGATTTAAGATATTATAGGAAAAGCTATAAAAATCACTTTCTATATGAGCTATGCTATTGTTTGGATTATTTTTAATAAGCTTTACGAAGTTTTCATCACTAAAGCCTATATCATAGCTTCTTATTCTAAATTGACCTGCTTTTTTACCAAGATTAGAGCATTCGCCATTTTCAAAGTTAAGTCCTATGAGTTGAGCCATAATCTTTTGTTTGCTTACCGACTTACCTGAACCAGATTTAGCAATAATGCAAGAGTGGGGATTAAAGTTTTCATTTGCAAAGCTATAATTAATAAAGCTTCCATTTTTATCCACTCCATAAATATCAGGCTCTTTTGTTGTTTTTTTATGGGTTGTTGCGATGAAATTATGCAAATAATCACTTTTTACTAAGAAATTAAACTCACTATCTTTAAATTTGAGTGGATTTTTTTGCAAGTGTTGGCTCTTAAAAAGTTCTTTGGCGATAAAGCTTGTCTTTAAAGCACTCCCTAAGCTTCCTACGATTTGCTCATCATAATCTTTTAAAAAAGCCGTAATATTAATGAGGGCTAGGTCAAATTCCTTATTTTTATAAGAGTTTTGTAAATCGACAAAAGGCTTTTTATCGCCTACGATTTTAGAATAATTAATGAGCCTTGAAATATGGTTATTAATATGTCTAGTAGAAAGGTCTATGCTTATCCAAATCGAGCCTGTAAAATTGAGTTTAAAAATTCCTGCAATGTTAGCTTCTTTAATGTCTAAGTGTTTAAAGCCTTGAAAGATGCTTATATCTTTATAATTTTTTCTAATTGCCTGTCTAGCAAGTCTTTTAAAACTCATAAAGCAAGGCTCGTCTGTCTTTGTATCTTGCTCTATCTTTAAAGAGGGTTTGATTTGTTTATCTTCTACATAAAAACTATTTTGCAAGTAAAGATTATAAAGCACATTAACAAGCTCCACTCCACTAAGAAGTGAAACTCCATAATTATCCGCTAAGGTTTTAATGATGATAGGATTATGAGAAAAAAGGTATTGCTTTTGAAATTTAGCTTGCTTTAAAAGCACATAGTAAAAAAAGCTATCCTCACTATCTTTATTATCCCTTATGATTTCGCTTAGTTTTTCGCTTCTTAGATAATTTGTAAGATTAGAATTACTACTTAGCTCAATGCCATATAATCTTTCATAAGGTGTATTGCAAATGATACAATCTTCTTCAATACTATCAATTAAAAAGAGTGAGTTGGAGTGATACTCATTAAAAAGCGTATATAAGGGTGTGGCGAGTTTATCAAAGAAACAAGAGCCTATATTCATAGTGGGGTCTTTTTTCTTAAAACCCATATAAGTTCCAGCTAAGGCTAATCCTCCTAAGGTCATTAATGCTAGGTTCATTTTTATTAAATCCTTTCTTTATAAAAATTAAGTATTAAATTAAAACTTACAAATTTAGCTTTAATTTTCATTAAAGCCTTGATTTTTTAATTTAAGACTTAATTTTTGGTTTGTTTTTACTCTCATCTTTTAAATCCTCAAGCTTCATACCAAAGCTTTCTTCTAAATCTTTTTGGAAGTTCTTATTAAAATCTTTAGCTCTTGGCATAGAGCTTATGTTTTCTTGCTCTCGTAACAATTCACTTACTTTTGCTTCTAAATTGTTATTTTTGGCTTGACTTTCTTTAAGGGGCTGTGGTATATTGTTATCAAAGTTTGCTGAATGTGCATTTGCACCAGATAGGTTTTTACCTATTAGCTCCCCTGCCGACTTAGAGCGGTGTGTAGAGGGTGTGGGGGTCTCTACCAGCGAATTTTTTAATTTCTCAAATTCTTTTATTCTCTTTTTATTGACATGAAAAATAATATTTGTCCCATTATCATTTTCTATTACAACATCTCCCATTTTAAGCATATTTTGTAGTCTTTTAGATGCGAGAATTGCTCCCTCTCTTTTAGCTCTCATAATAATTTCAGGATTGCTTACAACTTCTTCAATGGTATTTGACACATCCTCTCTATCTTCAAACATTTCAGGATGATGTTCATAAAGTAACTTTAAATCCGCAATAGCTTCTTTATCTCCTAAAAGCTCGACTAATCTTTCACAAAGTTTAAAGATTTCTAGGACTTTTTCACTCATTATCTTTTCCTTAGTCTGTGAGTTGATTTGTTTTTAGCTTGACTTTCTTTAAGAGGCTGTGGTATATTATTATCAATAGTTGCTGAATGTGCATTTGCACCAGATAATTCTTTATTATCACCGCCCAGCTCGGCAGGTCTCGAGGTGTGAAGGGAGTGGACGGCTTCACCAGCAACTACCACTTCTTTTTTTGCTAACCTTTTAAAATTCCTATTTGCTGAGATATTAGTATGAAAGATAATATTTGTTCCCTCATCGTTTCTTACGCCTATATCGCCTATTTTATCCCTGTCCTTATCTAAATGCTTAATGGCTATATAGTCTTTTTCGCTTTTAGGTCTTGGATTTTTAATAATCATTTCAGGCTCACCGACAACTTCTTCTATCACACTTGCAACCTCTTTTATATCTTTAAACATTTCAGGGTGATTGCTATGTAATTTTTTCAAATCCGCAATAGCTTCTTTATCTCCTAAAAGCTTATGAAGTTCATTGCATAATTCAAAAATTTTTAATTCTTTTTCACCCATTATTTGAATCCTTTTTTGTTTTTTCCAACTCTTTTTTCTTTTGTTTTTTGTCTAAGTAGGTCTCAATCAATGGATAGAATACGATAATGACAAACATAGTAATCATTAAAGAGCTTGACAATATCATCCATAAAGATATGTTTTCCATCACTCATCCTTTCCTGTTTTTTCAAGCTCTTTTAGCTTTTCTTTCATTGATACACCTATGAAGAAAAAGCCAAAAAATAAAAATATTGCTAATACAATTGATGACACAGTCCTTATATTTGGGTCAGGCTCCACATTAATAAAAAAATAAGAAAAAGAACCTATAAATCCTGTTACGCAAAAATTCTGCGTTCGCCTAATATTTGCGATTTCCTCTTTAGCTCTGTCTAGTTTCATTTTTATATCCTTTCTTGTAAAAGGATAAATTCTAGCTAAAATCATCTCACGCCCCCAAAGTCTCTTATAAAATGTCTTGTGAAATTCGCATAATAATCATACCTTACTCCTAAACGATTGCCTTTGTTATAGCACTCTATGCTTTGTTTAAGAGAGTTAAATTTGCTTTTGCAAGTCTTTAAAACCTTAATGGCTTTTTTAATGTTATAGCTTGGATTGAAAAGATAGGGGATTTCTTCTTTGGTAAAATTAATAGAATTAATCTGCATTAAGCCTATATCTATATTAAAGCCTTTATCGAGTAAGTAAAGGGCTATTTTCTCTAAGGTCTTTGCATCACTTCTAATTTGTATGAGAAATTTATCTTTATATTTTAAATGCCTTAGGTCTATGTTATTACCCATAATGTTTATTTTATTTTTGCTAGTAAAGGCTATGATGAGTGGTTCAAAATTGCTCTCTATCTTAGCTAGGGTATAAAGCAATCTTTTATCGATATTTGCATTTAAAGCTTCTTCTTTTAAAGCATTAGCGATGATTTGCTCTTTAGTGGCATTTGCAAAAGAGAAGCTAAAAAGCACTAATATTAAAATAAGAGGCTTCATTGTTTAAACCTTTTTAAGTTATGCTGTGTTAGAATTGTTTGCATGAAGGAAGAAGCAAAAGAAATTTTGGGTTTGCTTAAAAATGCGTTTAACATTGTCGCTACTGCTTTTATGGCTCTTGTAGCGTATTTGTTTGTTAATTTTGAAAGTTTAAGTAAAGTAAAGCTTATCATTGCATATATAGGCATAATCTTTTTGACATTATGTTTTGTCTTTATTTTACTGAGCTTTGCAAAGTATCTTAAACGATTAAGGGAGTAAATATGGCAAGTGTAAGTGCAGGACTTATAGCAACGATTATTGCTATGGCTACCTTTACCATTGTTCTTTGTTGGGGCATTTATAGAATTTCTAAACATTAAAATCATTGTTTTTTAAACCTTACTCTTGATTGATAGGGTTTTTTAGCTTTTTCATTATTTAAACTTTCATCATTATTTGCATTAGAATTTTCATCAAGTTCTTTAATCAAATCATCAACTCTTGGCATTGAGCTTATGCTTTCTTGCATTTTTAGCATTTGTTCCATCATTGCATTTGCTTCTTGACTTTCTTGAGAGGGTTGTGGCATAATAGCATTATCGGGTGTTGAAAGGATTTTTATATCCCTAGATAAATCATTTGATTTGTCAGCGCAATGGTCTGACCATGTGGGTGCTACTTCGGTAGATGGCGTCTCCACCAACACCTGTGCGTCTTTCTTAAATTTGTAAAATCGCGAAATATTCTTTTTGTTTGTATGAAAAACAATATTTGTTCCATTATCATTGCGAATTCCTATATCTACCATTTTTTTATCATCTAAAATCTTAGCAACCATAAAATCCTTGTCGCTTTTAGCTTTTGGATTAATTTTAATCACATCAGGCTCACTCACTACTTTTTCAATAAGTTTTTTAACCTCTTCTTTATTCTCAAACATTTCAGGGTGTCTTTCATAAAGCAGAGTTAAATCTGCTATAGCTTGTTCTTCGCCTAATAATGTTACAAGAGCCTTACAAAGTGTAAAAAGAGCTAATTCTCTATCACTCAATGCCCAAATCCTTTTTAAGTTGTTCTAATCTTTCCTTCTTTTTTCTTCTTTCGTCTAAATAATCAAGCCACAATGGATGAATTCCTACTGCAAAAACGAATAAAAACACAAGAAATAGGCAAAGAAAAAATTGTCCTAAAGTTAAATCTTCTTGCATCACTCGTCCCTTTTCGTCCACTTAGATTTTCTACCAAATGGAAATTCATAATCATCAAATACCATAATCCAAACTACAAACAAAAAAGAAAAAAGAATTACGCCAGCTTGCACAACTGCCCACCAAGTTATATCTTGCATTACTCATCCTTTCCTGTTTTTTCAAGTTCATTTTTCTTTTGCTTTCTATTCCTCAAATATTCCTTTATTCTAGAATGATAATCACCTAGTATGTAGATTATCATCATTATTGTTATTGCAAATATCAAAACTCTTATTAGTTCTCCAAGTTCTGTATCCATCATTATTCGTCCTTTTTGAGTTTTTCTATTTCATCTAACTTTTTCTTCATTTGAGAATTAAATTCTAATAGTGCTATGAATAAAAAAGCAATGAAAAACATTGCTCCAAATCCTATAAGTTCTCCTATACCCTTAACGGTAAGAATATAACCTGCTACAGCTATAAGAATTGTAACAATGATATTCTGCGTTCGCCTAATATTTGCGATTTCTTCCTTTACTCTGTCTAGTTTCATTTTTATATCCTTTCTTGTAAAAGGATAAATTCTAGCTAAAATCATTTTTTAAACCTTTTCCCCCTAAAACAACTGAGAAAAAAGCCTAAATTTCACGCAAATTAGCATTAAAAGAGAAAAACTTGCAAGGCTAAGGGCAAAACTAAATTTGACTAAAAAAGAAGATTTATTTTTAGTTATTTTTGGTTTAGCATTAAATTCTCTTTTTAGTTCTTCTATAACTTCATTTTGTTTTTTGGCAAAGTCTTCAGTGAGTAAGGTATTGATAAAAGCACTATAATTATCTGCATTATTCTTTTCATTTTCTATACCGAGATTTTCTACAAATTCAGTTGTTGCTTTTAAATGTGTATCCATTTCATCATTTAAGGTATTAATGCTTTTCGTATTTAGCTTTTTAAACATATAAAGATGTTGGGCATTAACAAGGGTATCCTCTTTTAAATTCTTTACTTCTTTTTGCAGGGTAAAGACAAGTTTGGAAAGCTCTTCATTGAGCTTAAACATTGTTTTTGCATTTTGTGCTTCTATTTTTTGCTCATTGATTGCTTCACTCATTTTATGCTCCTTGACTAGTTTTTATAATAGGCTCAATCTTAAGGCTTTCTATACGCATACCATAAGGATTAATATCGCTTGATTTAGACAAATCAAAGCTTCCCTTACTTTTAATTTTAAATATGCCCTGTTGGCTGACATATTCATTGCGACTTAGAATATAACTTTGAGCGACAACTTTAATGGATAATTCTATGGTGAATTGATTTGCACTATATTCATATTTATCAACAGAATAATCTTTAATGGCTATGTATTCAGGGAGTTTATCCTGTGCGGTTGCAGCTATTAACCACTGCACATAAGCTCTTAAATCCCCAACAGCGACTTTATTCACCTCTATCTTTTTGCTCTCATCTGCCTTTGAATCCATAAATTCTCTAAGTATCACTCTTAAATTAGGCACATTAGCTAAAAGCTCATCATAGTTTTTAAAATTAACCTTTTGAAAATCATTAGTGAGTTGGCTTCTACTGACGATGAAATTATTGACATAAGTAGAAAGGGCAAATTGCTTAAGATATTCTGCCTTTAAAGGCTCTTTGGTTACCTTAATAGCTCTTCCATCACTTGTGGTTAAAACCACCTTGCCATTGTTTTCCTGCACGATTTGCTCTAAGCTACTCATTCTCTCATTAATGTTTGACATTTCATAAGCCATCACTAAAAGAGCTAAGGCTATAAAAGAAGCGACAAATTTCCAATTTTTTCCAAAGAATTGTTCGCATTTAAAATTTAGACTTTCACTCTTTCTTGGAGAACTTTTCTTTTTCATTTCGCTTGGTTTTGTTTCTTTATTTTCCTTAGTTTCTTTAAGCTCTTGTGTGAGATTTTTTTCTTTAATGCTATCTTCGTTAAGAGTCTTAGATTCTAAATCTTTTTCTTCTAGGTTTTCATTTGTTTCGTTACACATTATCTTTCCTTTCCTTATTTAGTTTTTTTAATTAATTTCGTTCTTATTCAATGCCTAAATCCTTTTTAAGCTGTTCTAATCTTTCTTTCTTTTTGCTTCTTTTATCTAAATAAAGCTCAATAGCAGGAAAAGACACAAAAAGAAGAAAGAAAAAAAGCACAAAAAAATGTGAAAAAAGTTCTAAATAATTATTTTCTTGCATGGTTTATCCTTTTTTGTTGTTGCTTCAAGCTCTTTAAGTTTTTCTTTCATTGCTGAATGCAATATAAGAAACATAAAGCCTAAAATAATAAAAGCTATACAAGCTGACACCGTTCTTATCGTTGGGTCAGGTTGAACCTCAGTAAAGAAATAAGCAAAAACGCTCATAAACGCTACACTGCAAATATTTCGCCATTGTCTGATATTTACAATTTCCTCTTTAACTCTGTCTAGTTTCATTTTTATATCCTTTCTTGCAAAAGGATAAATTCTAGCTAAAATCATTTTCTAAGCCTTAGCTTTGGAGTTTGAAAACTTAAAGACTCATCTTTGTTTAAATTTTTCTCGTTTTGAGTTTGTTTGCTCTCATAATATTCTCTTACTTTAGGATTTTTAAATTCCATTTTTTCGTTAAGATTTCTATCAGAGTAAAAGGTTATAATTTGTTCATCGAGAGGGGAGAGTGGCAGTTGTGGCCCTCCCTCTTGATAAGCTTTAGTGATATTTTCTAGATGCTTATGTCCTATCTTATCCGTGATAGCTCTAAACCTTACACCTTTATCATTTTCCCATTCATAGATTTTAGCATTTTTGTTTTCTTCCATAAAAGGCTCATTAAAAATTTGAAGATAAGTCCTTATAGAATTTCCTAAATTTAATAATTCTTCTAAAGTGATTTGTCCATCACTATTTGGTTCTAAGTGAAGCTTAATGTGTTCTGCACCCAAACCTTTATCTCTATCTGGATTATGATAGCCTTTAACATAATAAAAGCTATAATCTTTAATGTAGTCAATCACAGCATTTTCTATGAATTCTAATTCTGCTTCAATCAATGTTGAGTCTTTCTCATTAAAACTTACATTATAAATGCCTCGTTTTTCCTGTCTATTTTTACGAGCGGTATCTATTTTGTTTTTGAAGCTTTCGAACAAGGGCTTCACTTCTTTCCTTTAAGGCTGACTTGGTTTATTTGAGCCAGAAGCATCGGCAACTATCTTATCTATTTCAGCTTGAGCGGATTTTGAATCAAATTGCTGGGCGAGTATGACTTCTTTATCAGCTAAGAGTTTTGCGATTTCATATTTTTTATTCCATTTTTCTTCTATCCTAGCAATAATGGCAATTTCTTCTGCTTGTTGCTTTCTAATCCCAGCTACTGCTTTAAGTTGCAAATCACTTCTTAGATTTTCCACATATTCTTGAGTGGGGATAGCAAATTTTTTATGTCCTGCAGTTGAAAGTGCTTGTCCTAGCTCTGCACTTTTTGCCAAGTCAAATGCCTTTTTGTTTTCACTGACGATATTTTGAGCGGATTTTGCATCATTATTATTTCCATTTAGCTTACTTCTAACCATTGAACTTATGCTATTTGCACTGGTATCTTTTAAGATTTTTTTATAATTTCTCACGCTTTCATTAATCGCACTTTGATAATTCTCCAAAGTGGCTGGAGCTTTTATATCTTCAACTTTAATGGTCGATGGGTCAGTTTTAGCTCCGCTACTTTTAGCATAATCCATCATTAAAGAAACCACTTCTTGATTACCTTGCAATAAATAAGAACTTGCTAAATTATTAGGACTATTATCTTTAAAAACAGAATTAATATCCCATACCTTAAAATAGCTTTTTAAATCTTGTCCGCTTGGAAGTTTTCCTGCAAACTCACTTGCTTTATTGGCTTCATCAATGTTTAAGGCTTGATATTCTATAAAATCACTGCTTTGTTTGCTAACATAATCTTCAAATTTCTTTGCCTGAGCATTACAAAAACTCTGCACTCCACTAATGCCTACTTGAGTCCCTCCACTTCCACCTATGAGTTTGCACGCATCGAATTTTAAATTATCTAATTTTGAAGCGACTTTACATATATCAAAGTCTGTTTTAATGTCAAAATTTCCATTATAATGACAAGTTTCAATGACAGAAAGAGAAGAAGAAAAAAGATTATTAAATTTCTTGTCTAAACTTCCTATAATATTATCTAAAACATCATCTAAAGAAACAGCATTAGCATTAAGTGCTAAGGCACAGCTTAAAGATAAGGTAAGTAGAGATTTTTTAAACATAATTTATCCTTTGTGTTGAATTGAATTTGTTAAAATGTGGTAGAATACTCTTTATGGAACTTGAGAAAGTAAAAATAAAGATTGAGTTTTTTAAAACTTTTTTATTAGCCTTTTTAACGGCTTTGTTTGGTATGTTTGCATATATTGTTGTTAATTTTAAGCTTTTAGCTCTTTGGCAAATATACTTAACTCTATTTGGCATTGTTACAATACTTTGTATTATTGCCATTTTGCTAAGGCTTTTAAAAAAAGAATTTAAATGCTTAAAGGATTTAAAATGACTTTTACCGCAATTCTTGCAATCATTAGTGCTATTTTGGCGTTGGGCGGAATGCTTTTTAGTATGATTTACCTTGCTAAATCTGCTAGTGAGTAACATTAGCTTCCCCTTCTTCTAACTCATTTAAATACTTTAAAATGAGACGATTAAAGATTTTTTCTTTATCACTTGTGCCGTATTCTTTCTCTAGGCTTGTTGCGTTTGCTTCATTAATGCTTTTTTGAATTGCTACAAAGGCATTAATATGTTCTCTCATTTGATAATAAGCATAAATGCAAAAAATAACAAAAGCGACAAATAAAAATAAAAAGAGTTTTAAAGCTTTTTTAAGTAAATTTTTCATCATTTGCATATCTCAAATTGTGAACAAAAAGCTTCTTTTTCTGCTTTAGTAAAGAAAAGCACATTGTAAAAACTCCCCTCATCACTAAAGACCACATTAGCTTTTTTAAGGATTTCTAAATTCTTTGAGCTTTTGGCTAAAGATAGAGTTTGTTTATTATTTGCCGTATTTGGTTTTTGAGGAAGAGTATTAATGTTTCCATCTCTATATGAAAGAGATACTGAGTTTTTCTCAGCAACACTAAGCTCTAAGTCTTTATTAATTACCGCTTCTCTTGTAGGAATACTTGCAAATTTAGCAAATAACTCATCCACGCTTAATTCTTTTTCTATCTTAGAAGGCAAGACTCTAAGCTTGACTAAGCCACTATCATCAACTTCTTGCCATACTTGAGGGTAGGTAAGGTTTTGATTTTTGATTAGGTATTTGCCTAGCTCATAAGCTTTTAACTCATTTGCATAATTTTTAAGCATAGCTTTTGCTTCTTTAAAAGCTTCTTCTACGCCTTTTTCATAACCTTGAGTATAGCCGTTCTCATAACCTCTTTGATAAAAGAAGTCTTCAGTAGAAGTGGCATCAGATGCAAAGAGAACGCCTTGACTTAACATTAAAGCTAAAATGCTTAGAGTAAGTTTTTGTTTTATCATTGTTTATCCTTTGATTTAAGTTTATTTATACGCATTATTCATCCTTTTTTGTTTTTTCTAGTCCATCTTTCTTCTTATCTTCTTTTCTTTTCTTTAAGTATTCCTTTATTCTAGAATGATAATCGCCCATTATATAGATTATCGCAATCATTACTATGATAGCTATTGAAACTCTTATTAGCTCTCCAAGTTCTGTATCCATCATTACTCATCCTTTTTTAGTTTTTCTATTTCATCTAGCTTTTTCTCCATTTGAGAATTAAATTCTAATAGTGCTATAAATAAAAAAGCGATGAAAAACATCGCACCAAATGCTCTAATTTCTCCTATGCCTTTAGCTGTAAGAAGATAACCTGTTACAGCTATAAGAACTGTAAGAATAATATTTTGCATACGCCTAATATTTGCGATTTCCTCTTTAACTCTGTCTAGTTTCATTTTTATATCCTTTCTTGTAAAAGGATAAATTCTAGCTAAAATCATTTTTTAAGCCTTAGCTTTGGAGTTTGAAAACTTAAAGACTCGTCTTTGTTTAAATTTTTCTCGTTTTGAGTTTGTTTGCTCTCGTAATATTCTTTTACCTTAGGATTTTTAAATTCCATTTTTTCATTAAGATTTCTATCAGAGTAAAAGGTTATAATTATCTCATCAGAGGGGGATAGTGGCGTTTTCGGGAGACCCTCCCCTTTGATTTTATCAGTTGCAATTCTAAAACGCACACCTTCATCATTTTCCCACTCAAAAAGTTTTGCGGTTTTATTGCCCTCTATATCCACAAAGGGTTCTTTGAATAGTTTTAAATATTCTCTTATAGAATTTCCTAGATTTAAAAGTTCTTCTAAGCTAATTTCTCCCTCACTGCCTTTTTCTAAGTGGAGTTTAATATGCTCTGCACCCAAGCCTTTATCTCTTCTTTCGTTGTGCCAACCTTTTATATAATGCACGACATAATCTATAATGATATTTTCAATGGCTTCAAGTTCAGCATTAATAGGCGTTGAGTTTTTTTCATTAAAACTTACATTGTAAATATTTCTTATCTCTTTAAGCCTAGTTCTGCTTTGATTTGTTTTATCTTTAAAGCTTTGATAAAAAAGGGGCTTCATTTGACATATTCCCCTTGTTTATTTACTTTTAAATCTATCCATATCTTTGTTTTAGGCACGATTTGATAAAGATAAGGTAAATCTTCTTTTGCAAGGTCTGCAAAACTTTTTACAGCTGAAGCAGTTACATTGATTGCCCCTTTGACTAAATAATCTAACGGGTCAGGTGTCTCAGTATTAGTGTTTTGCACAGCTTGAGGATACATATTGCCATTTCCATCAGGGACATTAACATAAGCAGTTTCTTGCTTTTTCTTACTTTCTTCTAAGGCTCTTAAGTATTCATTACTCGCATTTTTTACTTCATCGCTTCCCGCACTTAAAGCTCCATATCCTACCTTAGCTATCATTCTATCATTGACATAGGTAGCAATGTTATAGCTTGTTTTTTCTTCATTTGTTACAATAGAGCTTTTAACCTCAAATCTCACTCCATTTTTTTCTATGTATTTAGGGTCGACTATCAAAGAAGCCTTTTCATTAAGATTGACAAGATTGCCAAACATTGTAATAGAGCCTACATTTGTGCTACATTCTAGTCTTAAAGCACTTGGTTGTTTGCCAACATTAACTTCATCTCTTATAAAACAATAGCCTTTAACCACTACAAGTTCTTCTGCTGTGCTTGTATTAGTATCCTTACTTGTATTATTTTCTATGAGATTTTTTACAAAAAGATTTTCACTTGTTTTTGCTATGGTTTCAGTGCCTCTTGGATTTTCCTTTTGCAAAGCATAATGCCAATTAAGAATTGTTTCACTATAAAAAAGCTTTTCTTTGTCCTTGTTAATATCAATGGGAGCTAAGGCTTTTTCTTCTATAACCTTTCTACCCTCACTCGCACTATCAATGATATTATTAGCTTCTTTGTTGGCGTGAGCTAGAGTAAAGCCTGAAAGTAGGGCTAAGAGTATAAATTTAACCGAGACACCTTGCTTAAAAAGAGGTTTAGGAAAAATGGAGTTCAATTTTAGTGGGGTTAGCCACAGGGCGGGAACCCTGTTGCTAAAACTCACCCCAGAAATGAGGTGATGAATATGCTTCGTTTTACGGTTATAATTATACTTCTTTGTATAATTGTTGTCAAGGCTTACTAAGCTTTCCCCTCTTTTGAGGGGGTAAAACACCCCTGTGGTAAATTTTAAAACTTTCATTTAAAATACTCCATACCTGTTTTCCAAAGATTTTTCTCATCTTCTATTTTTTCTCTTGGAGCAAAAAACTCTTGCAAGCTTAAAGAGAATTTTTCTTTTTCCATTTCGTCCATTTTTGGCTCTTTATAGCTTGAGCTTAAAGGCAAATTGTATTTTTTATCATTAGGGATTTTATTTGTTTGCACTTTGGAGCTACAAGCATTAAAAAATAAAGCAAGAGTTAGCATAAAAATAAGTTTTTTCATTTGCATAACCTTACACAAGGTTGAGTGGGACTTTGATTTGCGGTGGTGTTGCTGGAATTAGAATTAAGCATTATAATATCTTCTTCTAAGAAGTAAAGATTTTGCCCTGCTACCTTTACAAAGCTTTCATTTTTATTTGTTTTTATCTTTTTTTCAAAGATGAAGTCTTTTTTACCTACTAAACCTTTTTCCTCGTAGTTTTTACTATCACTCTCAATGCCTCCTAAACTTGCATAAGACATAGCCTTAGCATTTTTAAGACTAAAGCTTGTTGTGGGATTTGCTTTTTTAGGAAGTGGTTTTTTAGCTACGATGGGATTTTTTATAAGAGGCTTGGTTAAAACCTTAGTCTCTATGATAATGCCCTCTTCTTTTGCCTTTTGTAAAAGACTTTCATAAAAACCTTTATAAAGATAAGGATAAGTAATGATTTCTTTGATATTTTTATGCACTTTTAAATCTTTAGCATTCAATTTAAATTTGGCGACTAAGCTTTTAATTCTATCCTTAGCATCCACTTCCCTTTCAAAGCTTCCAAGATATAAAAACTCTTCACTTAAATGCGATTCAATCCCCTCTCTTGATGCTAAAACCTGCAAGAATAACACCTCGCTTAAAGGCATTTCTTTAATATCTAAAAGTAAGACAAAGGGTTTGGTAATGCTAATGCTTTTACTCGTAAAACCCTCATTTTTAGCTTGAAATTCCACAGCTTTAAGACCTGCTTCAAAGCCATCTTTAAAACTTTTATCGTTTGGCTCATAGTAAGCATTTAAAACATTAAGGTTTAATCCTAAAAGTAAAGCAGATAAGGCAATGAATTTAATTTTTTGTTTTTGCAAATTATTTTTAAGCATTGATTTTCCTTTTAAAGTTTAAAGTGTTATCTAAAAGCTCTAAGCATTGATTGCTCCTTGCTAGGGATAAAAAATCATTTCTTAGTCCGTTCTCATCAATGAAGTGATTAATTTCACTAATTTGTGCTTGGAGGCTTTTCACTCTTCTTAAAGCAGAATTTAGCTCTAGGGCTAAATTTGTAAGTAGTATAGCGGTGTCATTATTCATTATTCTCTCCTATAAATCTTAGGTTATAACTATAGTCTTCATCTTTAAAACGAATAGAGTTTTCCCCTATATCTTCAATTTCATAAAAGTCTAGGAATTTGTCCCCTCTTTCGTATTCTTTATAATCATATTTAAAGCTATGCTTTTTAAGTTCTATCTTGTCTTTAATTTCATTTAAAAACTCCACCATATCTTTAGGCTTTTGTTTTTTAGCGATTTCTTTAATAGCATCAGCTTGAGTGCTTTGTGCGAAACTATTTTGAGATAAATCAGGGATATTTGGCTCGTCTTTTTCTAAGATAATAGCTTCACTCTTATCTGTTACATTATTATTTGTTTGTGGGGGAGGCATAGTCGTATTGTTTTGCTCTATTTTGCTAGGCTCTTGATTTAAAGGCGGAGGGGTTTGCTCTTTGTTTTGATTTGAGAAGGGATTTTGCATTTTAAATTCATCTTCTTGGCTAGTGGCATTTGTTTCAATTTGTGTTTCAAAGCCATCGCTTAAATCTTTATTATTTGCAAAGAAAAGATAACTTGCTAGAATAAGCATTATGATTAAGACCCCACCTAATATAAGCATAGTCTTATTTTTTTCACAAAAAGCTTTTATTTGATTTGCATCCAATATTTGTTTGATGTCTAGTTTCATAAATATCCTTTTTTAGTCATCATTGAGTGTGAATGATGTTTTGAAATTTTTATTATCCATATTTGAATCTAAGTCTTGTAATTCACTTTTTAAATGGGACTTAGAAAGGGAGAAAAAACCGCTTTTCTTATTTTCTAATTTTTCAATATGGGAAGCTAGAATTTCTAATTTTTTATTATAAAATTCCCTTAGCTTTTCATCTTCCAAGTTTTTAAGTTCTAATTCTTTGACAAATTCTAAAGTGCTTTCAAGATGATGATTGAAATCTATGTCAATCAAACTTATGCTCTCATTTAGCACCTTCATTTCTTTATGAAGCATATTGATGTATTGAGCATTGACAAGGGTATCCTCTTTTAAGCTTTTTACCTCTTTTTGAAAGGTAAAGACAAGTTTGGAAAGCTCTTCATTGAGTTTAAACATTGTTTTCATCATCTCACTCATATGAGGCTCTTTTAAATTTGTTGGCTCTTTTGAAACGATTGCCTCTTTTTTTATTCTTGGTGTTTTAGAACCTACATTTTCTTTTTTAGTGCTTGTTTTTGTCATTTTTATCCCTTTATTTGTAGATAGTATTATTATCCACTCTATACTTCTTACCTTTTATAAATACCTTGCCATACTCTTCATCTTCGACAATGCGGTAAGTAATGTCGTTAATTTGTATATAAGAGTATTTTTGTTTTGGCATTGCTTTATTCTCTTTAATGTAAGCTTGTATGACTTCTAAATCATCTAACTTCTCTAAATTTGAATAAGAATAAACAAGATTAAGCTTATCAAGCTCATTATTCTTTTCATAAAAGGTCGCTAAGATATTTAAAATATGATTGCTATCTTTAAGCTTGTAAAGTATGGTGAGATTTGCCACTTTAAAGTCTGCATTTGGGCGAATTAACACAGCATTATTTTCAAACTTAAGCACTGCCATAGGACTTGAGCTATCAATATGATTAATCACGCTTCCTTGAGGCAGTAAAAGCGTAAAGGTAAAATAAGGGTGTAAGCTTATGCTATCCATACTAGCAATAGGACGAATGACAGGCTTATAATTAATCTCTTTTTGAGAAAAGCGGTCAAATGCCTTTCTTATCTCATCGTCCTTTTTTTGTATGCTATCGATTTCTTTAGGATTTAAATTTAAATAAAACTCATTTGTTTTTAAATCCTGTAAATTTTCAGTATTTCCTTGCTGTTGTTGTAATTCTTGCAAAGAGGGAGCAGAAAAGTTTTTAGGCTCTAAGGGGTTAGCTTGAGCAAGGGTAAAGCTAAATGCTAAGGATAAAAGAGTAAGTTTTGTAAAATAAGATAACTTAGTTATAATTCTTTGGGGTGTCTGCCACAGGTTCGCACCCTGTAGCAGAAATTTAGCTCCATAAAGGAGGCGATGAGTATGCTCACCAAACTCATTGTGATAATTATAGTGCTTTGCATTGTGATTGTCAAGGCTTATTAGCCTTTCCTCTCCTTTTGGGAGAGGGTGATGGGTTTTTCCTGTGGTCATACAATCTCCCTTAAAACAGCTTTACTCATTAAAAAATGTGTGATGACTTTGCCTTTTTCATCATAGATTGCAAAACATTTTTGTCTTAAATCTAATGCAAAGAGTAAGAGTATGCTTAGAAGAATAAAGTATTTTAAAACATAAGGCAGTAAAAAAATATCTTCTATCACAAATCCTATGATTAAGGCACATACAAGTAAGCTAATGCTTATGATTTGTCTTAAAAGATTTTCTAAAAAATTCACGCTTAAAGCGACTAAAAAAGCTAAAGTGTAAGCGATGATATTTCTTTCATTAAGATAAAAATCATATCTTGTAAAACAAATGAAAAGCATTAATAATATGGGTAGATATTTTAAGCCCAAAAAAGCATAAGTATTAAAAGCTTTAAAAGAATAGTTTTTTGCGTTCTCTAATTCTAAATTCAAATAGTTTTGTTTTTTAAAATCAAGTTCGCAAAGATAAGCCTTATTAAAACTCCAAAAGACATAAGGGAATTTTGTTGTTCTTATGTTAATGTTCATTGATTTGCCTCTTGATTAATATTTTTTTCTTCAAGGTTAATGCCTTTATGTAGTAAAAAAAGTATTTCTTTATTATTAAGAGCCTTTTGTTTGTAAAGAGCTATTTTTATATCTAGCTCTTTGTTGCCATCTTGTAAGGTTTTAAGATAGCTTTCGTAGTTTTGCTTTACGAGTTTTAGCTCTTCTTTAACCTTAGCAAAGTCTTTTTCTAAAGAGGCTTGAGTGCTAGCCTTGCCACTTTCAACTTGAGCATTACAAGGCACATAATAACACTTTGCAAAGCTTAGACTAGGTAAAAGTATCATAAAGAAGAGCAAGACTTTCATATCTTTATACGCCTCTCCAAAACTGATGAATAATGTCAAATACCATTTTGCTGTCGCCAAATAAAGCAGAGGATAAAAGCATACCAATAATACAAAATACAAAAAAGCCGATTAAACCAGCCATAGCTGTAATTGCATAGATTTTAAAACTTGCTTGTTCTTGCTCGGCTTTTTTCTTTGCTTGAGTGTAGCCTAAGTATCCAGCACTTACCATACAAACGATAGGAAGAAAAACTGCAAAAGTCCATCTCATACCCTCGCCTAAAACACCTTTACCTGTGTTAGAAGCACCTGTTACGGTATTAAGAGCATCTCCAAACTCATCAGCGTGAAGTCCTATACTGAATAAAAAAGCATAGGCAAATAAAAGTAACAAACCTTTATTTGGAAGCTTTATGTTTTTTAAATTCATATTTATCCTTTAAAAATTGAATTAATGAGAGGATTTTAAAGGATAAAAGAGAGTGAAAAATAAAAGTTTGCTGAAAAATTTGCAAAATATTAAAATAATAATATAACTATAATATTATTATTACAATTATATTATATAATTTTATTATTTTTAAATTATTATATATTTAAAATACTATGAATATATTTTAATATTATTTTAAAGTAATAATGGTAAAATTACGAATATTAAACAAATTAGGGGCAAAAATGATATTTGTTGTAGCAAATGAAAAGGGTGGTAGTGGAAAAACAACTTTATCTATAAATCTTGCAAATTATTTAGCAAGAGAAAATAAAATAACATTAATAGATGCAGACCCCCAAAAAAGCACAGAAGTTTTTTCAAATAATAGAAGCGATTCTGAGTTAGCACCTTTGTTTTCTAATATATTTAAAACAGGCTCTGCTTTAAAAGATGAGATTGATATACAGAAAAAACAAAATGATCATCTTGTTATAGATACAGGTGGAAGAGATAGTAAAGAAATGAGAATAGCCATGATAAAGGCAGATTATTTAATAATCCCAACCATACCATCTCAACTCGATGTTGCTGTTTTGGAAAAAATGTTAGAGATTTTTGAACTTGCAAAAGAAAGCAATACTGAACTTAAAGCTCTTATAGTTTTAAATAAAATATCTCCAAATCCTTTTCTTTCAAAAGATATTGACGAGTTGAGAAATTTTATTAATGATATTATAAAAGAAAACAACTTACAAGATGTTTTTATATTAAATTCCATGATTTATGAAAGAAGAGCTTTTAAAAAATCTTTTGAAAGTGGGCAAACTCTTGAAGAATTTTGCCAAAGTAAAAATGATAAAGCAATTTTAGATTTTGATAACTTATTTAAAGAAATTATATCAATAATTAAACAATAATAATATTTAAATTATGAAAGGATAATGAATGGCTTACAAAAGAAATAAAAGTTTAAATAAAATAAACGAAGAAAAGGCAATAGCCTTTATACAGGGAGCTAGCGGAGAAACTAACACTAGTGCAGAGAAAAAGAAAAAGAGTTTTGTTCTTTTTATGGATATAGATTTGCATAAAAGGCTTAAAGATTACATAACAAGCGAAGCAAAGAGGATAGAAACACAAAATTATATAGCTAATATTGCTATTGATGAATGGCTTAAAAAAAGAGGTTTTTAAATTATAATGTTTATGTTACAATTATCTAATAATTTTTAAAAAATTTTAAACTCCCTTTTATATTAAGTTTTAAATTTTATGCTTAAATTGAAAAATTTTGAAACAAATATTATAATTAAAAAATGAACATAAACCACCACAAAGGAACACCCTATGATACCCCTTACTCTAGCTAAGGTAAATTTTGATGAGCTAAATATTAACAATCTTTCAAAGAGGGCTTTGTTAGATAGTCTTAAAATCTTTTACAAAAGAGATGATATGGCTTATTTTGAATTTTTAGAGAGTAAGGGTATTAATTATTACAAGAACTTCAAAAACATTTTTGAGTTAAATAATGAACTCAACACTGAAATAAAAATCTTTAATGATTTAGCCTCCAAAGAGGAATTAATCGGCTTTGATTTTAAAGCTTCTGCTCTCTTAAAAAGAAATTTAAAAACTCTCACTGACAATGATTATTACAAACTCAATCTGGATTTAAGAGAATTAAATGACAATGCTAACCTTACAAAAATCAAAGATATATTTTTAAATCTTAATTCTGTTTCTTTAGTGGATTTTAAAGAAATCAGCGAACAAAGATTAAGTTTAGTTTATAATAAAAGAGGGGCAAGTCTTTATCACAATGAATTAATCTTAGCTAATGCAAGGGATAATATCAATCTCTTAGAAAATTTCAAAGAAGCTAAAGATAACAATTTTATTGTGGCAAGATTTATCTTAGAATTAGCCCTTAAGCTTAAAGAAGCTGGAATTGATGAAAGTTTCTCTTATAAATTTAGCTCTAATGGTAATGAAATGATAAAAAGCCTCGATGAGATTATTTATTGGGGTTCTTTAAATAAGGAAGAAAAAGAAGAGCAAAAAGCAAAAACCAAAGAACAAAACGAGCTTAATGAAAAGGCTACGCAAATAGCAAAAAAAGAAATCAAAGAGGAAATCAATGCAAGTAGAGCCTCTTTAGCAAAAGATAGCACAAATGAAAGCCTAGAAACACAAAAAGCTCCCGTAAGACTAGCTAATATAAAAACACTGGGTGATGAGCTTCCTCACACTCAAAGCAAAGACCAAGACCTAAGCTCACAAGAAAGAATAGAAAAAATCATTAATGAAAGCTTTGAGCTTTATCATCAAAAAGAATTAGAAAAAACACAAATTAGACTTGAGAAAGCTAAGAAAGATAGTTTTAATGCTTATGATGATTTAAAACTGAGCTTAAATAATGGCTTAAGTATTATAGAGGCATTAAAGGTTATACAGCAAAAATATAGAAATGAAGATACAATCAATTTTGCTTCGCTACTCTTTAGTAAAGATATACTCAACATTAAAGAAAAAGATAGTGAGCTTAAAGCTTTAAAAGCAGAACTTAAAAGCTCCTATGAAACTCAAGAGCTTTTAAATGATGAAATCACAAAACGAGAAGAAACTATTTCAAAACTTAAAGGCACAGTGCAGGTAAAGGTTAATGAAATGACTGCGTTAAAGCTTGAATTTGAAGAAGAAATAGAAAGTCTTAAAGAAGCAGAATTTAAATTTAAAGAGCTTGAAAAACATACGAAAGAACAAGATGAAATCATCAATGAGCTTGACACAGAAAATCAAAGCTTAAGCGATACAAATAAAGCTTTAAATGAGGAAAAGATAAAACTAGAAGCAGATAATCACTTTTTACAAAATACACTTAAGGACTATAAAGAAAAAGAAAATCTATATAAACAAGAGCTTTTAAACTATAAAGAGCTAGAGAAAAAGATGATGGGCTTTGAACTTGAAAACCAGAGCTTAAAAGCAAAAGAGCAAAGCTATAAAGAAGAACTTCATACTTTAAGCTTAAAGGTAAAAGAAAATTATAAACAAGAATTTGAACTTGAAAAGCTAAACCTAGAAAACGAGCATTTAAAAACTTCTCTTAAAGCACAAAGAGACAAAGAACAAGAATATAAAGAAAAAATTGCAAAGCTAGAAAGCAAATTAGATAGCTTTATGAGCCAAGCACTAAAAGCACAAGATGAGCCAAAAAAAGAACTAAGAAGTAGGGATATTTTAGGGGGAGTATAAGAACAATATGCGTTAGATGAGAATAGGAAAAGACCAAAAGAAGACAAAAGGGAAACAATGAGACTAATAGACCTTAAATTTAGAATTTGGGACAATGATAATGAACTATTTGTTTATGGTAATATGGCAGAAAATGAGCTTTTAAAAAACTACGATAGATTAACACAAATAGAATTACACACAGGCTTTGATGACAAAAATCGTAAAAGCATTTATGAGGGCGATATTATTAAATATTGCGAGGCTAATTATTGCGTTAAATATTATTGTAATTCTTGGCAATTAGTGAAAATAGAAAATGATTTTATAGTAGAGAATATGCTCGATTTTTATTTTCATCAATGTTACTTAGATAATAGAGACTATTGTGAGGGATATGAAAGGCTTGAGGCTTTAGAAATTATCGGTAATATCCACGAAAATGAAAAACTATTAAATGCGGAGCAAGATGCTACAAATACTTACGCTAGTAGAATTAGGAAAAGATGATGAATTCATATGAACAATTTCAACAACAAATACAAAAAACAAGACAAGCTTTAAAGAATAATAAAATGGAATTAGAATATGATGAATACAAGCTTAATAAAGCAATCAATCAAAATAATATTGAAATAGGAATAGGTCTCAATGAAGTTGATAATTTAAAGCCATCAAAATATTTTTATGAAGCAGTAAAAGAAAGTGAGAGTTACGCAGAATTAGAAGAAAAAATAACAAAGCATTACGAGGATAAAAATGAGGAAACAAAAAGGGAGAAAGAGTGCGATTTAGTCTCTACTCATATTGCCTTAATGATTGAAGAAGAGGGTTTTTCTTTATCTCCTATACACTTAAAAACAATACATAAAAAATTATTTAATGGCGTATTTCCACAAGAAATGGAAAAATTTGTAGGTAATTTTAGAAAGGTTAATATTTCAAAAGATGAAGACATTTTTAATAATAAAGCTTCCGTAATCTATGGCGATTATAGTGAGCTTGATGAGCTTTTAAGCTATGATTTTATGCAAGAAAAGAAAAAGCAATATGCGAGTTTAAGCGATGAAGAAAAGGCTTTAAATATAGCAAGATTTATCTCAAATATTTGGCAAATTCATCCTTTTAGAGAGGGTAATACCAGAACTATAGCTGTTTTTACCATAAAATACTTAAATACTATGGGATTTAATATTAACAATGATTTATTTAAACAACATTCAAAATATTTTAGAAATGCTTTAGTTTTAGCTAATTATTCTAATATTCAAAAAGGTATTGATGAGGATTTTTCTTATTTGGAAAGTTTTTTTAAGAAATTACTTAATCAAAGTGAAGAATTAAAACCTATGCCTAAATGCTTACCTTGTTTCTTAAATAAACAAGATGATGTAATTGTCAATAAATTAAAGAAAAAATGACAAATCTAAATTTAAACAAAAGGACACCACAATGAAAAAAGCGATTCTAATTCTAACTATCCTATCCACTCTCACTCTAAGCCAAGCCCTAGCTTGTGGAGGGTGTCGCGATGCTTCTCTTGGCTCACAAGAAGCAAACAATGGGAAAAATAATTATGATAATGGCGAAACTAAGATTGAAAACAGCATTGAAAAGCTAAATGCTTTAATTAAAAATGAAACCATAAAAAGCGAAGAAAACGCCCTTAAAGAAAACAATATCTTAGTCGCTCTTAAAAAAGATGAAGCCCTCAATCTAAAACAAAACTCTTTTCTGCTTCAAAAGCAAAGTGAATTGCTAAGCATTATTGCTAATATTGAGGCTCAGTGAAACTAAGCAAAGAGCAAGAGCTTATCCTTGAAAAAGCAAGTGGTTTAAAGCAAAAGGAAATTCTTAAAATCAATGCTTGTGCGGGCAGTGGAAAAACCACTATGCTAAGACACATTGCTCTAGCAAATCCCACAAGCTCTTTTTTATATCTAGCCTTTAATAAAGCCATAGCACAAAAGAGTGCAAAAGTTTTTCCTAAAAATGTAGAGGTAAAAACCCTACACGCTCTAGCTTATGCTTTTGCTAAAAAGCATTTAGGCTCTTTTAAACTCATTTCAAATTTAAAAATCTTTGATATAGCCCATCTTTTTAAAGATAATAGGGCTGAGTATTTAAATGCCGTGCTAAAAGAATATAAAAACTTTTTAAAAAGTGATAAAAACGGCACTCCCTATAAAGAAGTCGCTACTCTTTATGAAGCTATGCTAAATAATGAAATGCCTATCACTCACGATTTTTATTTAAAGCATTATTCTTTAGCAAATCAAAAAGATGAGCTTAATCAGTATGATTATATACTACTTGATGAAGCACAAGATAGCAACAGCGTAATGCTTTCTATCTTTTTAAATAATACTTGCAAAAAAATCTTAGTCGGCGATACCTTTCAAAACATCTATGGCTTTAATCAAACCATCAATGCTTTGGAAAAAGTAAAAGCAGACTTTAGCTTAAATTTAAGCACAAATTATAGAAGCACACAAGAGATATTAGATTATGCAGATAGCTTTTTAGATGCTTATTCTACTAAAGAAAGAGTAAAAATGCACTCACATCTTAATGAAGAAGCTAAGATAGAAAGCACAGCCTTTATTACTAGAACTAATGCAGGATTAATTGAGCTTATAAATATGCTTTTGGAAGAAAAAGAAGATTTAGAAAGCTTTGCTCTTTTAAAAGAACCTGATAGTATTTTTAGATTGCTTTTTGATATATTTTCTTTTAGGGCAAATCGCTTTGAGTTTATCTCTAAAGAAAATGCTTTTTTAAAAAACTTTGATTCAATGTTTGAATTAAGAAGCTATGCAAGTTACGATGCAGAACTTAGTTTAGCTTTAAATTTGAGTGAGAAAAATTATGATTTTAAAGCTTTAAAAAAACTCGCTTTAAAGCTTTATAAAAACGATAAGGCGAATATTTTTTTAATTAATACTCATCTTTCTAAAGGGCTTGAGTGGGATAAAGTGATACTTTATAATGACTTTGTAAAGCTAAGGGATTTAAAGGCTAAAATAAAAGAAGAAAAAGATAGGGAAGAAAGGGCAAAAAAAGAATTCGAGCTAGAGCAAGAACTTAATCTTTTTTATGTGGCTATCACTAGGGCTAGATTTTATTTAGAAGATGGAAGTGGGAATTAAGTAGTAAAATATTTTAAAAAATTATATTAATATTTTTATGATAGAATCTTGGCATCATTAGCACATAGAGGGGTCTTTTTAGCATCATATTTTTAAATTGACGGCTCTTTGTGTTTTCAAATTTGAAATTTTCAAGTCATTTAAAAGAGCTTCCTAAGGTGAGAAGAATATGAAACATTGAAAAATTAAATTGCTTGTTTTTTCAAAATACTCTCTACACTTTTTATTCTTATTTTATCACTATGGACTTTAAGTTTTTCAGTAATTTTAAAACCATTTTGAATATGTGCTATGAAAACATTTAAACCATTAATTCTAGCACATTTAAGTGCAGGAAGCATATCACTATCTTTACAAAAAACTAAAATGCTATCAACAAGCTTATTGTAGGCGATATGTGAAATATCAAGTCCTAAGAGCATATCAACTTGTTTTTGATTAATAATCAATCTATTGCTATCATCTTTTCCTTGAAGTTTTAATTCTCCTAATCTTAACGCAAAATATTCTTCAAAAGATATATCTTTAATAAACTTTTGGATAGTATCTGTAATCTTACTCATTTTTTCACATTGCTCTTTATTGATTTGCATATATTCTTCCAACCATTTCAAGTTGTTATCTTTTTGCCTAATTGTTAAATCAAGAGGTCGAGCCGTATAAAAGAAAATTCTATATAATTTTTCATCTTCCTCTACAAAAGATTTAATGAGGTTAGCAACTTGTTTTGCATTATTGTAATCAAATTTTTCTTTAAATTCTTCGTGTTTTCTTTGAATGTTTTCAATATCTTTTCGTAGATTTTCCCAGTCAACAAAGACCGCAATTTTCAATTTGTATCCTTATTAAGCATAAAAAAAGGCTGTTTTAATCCCCTAACCATATCGGATTAAATATATGGTATTTTGGGGGGGATTAAAACAACCCTTAGCTGTTTCGTAATTATATTGCTATAACATAAAAATTACCTTAATATGTGTAATAATGAGAGAATTTTTAAAATTCTTTTCTACAATTTTGATAATATTGATAAATGATAGACAATGTAAAATGTGAAAACATAACAAAAAACAAATCTTACACGCTTTAACTCTTACTAAAAAAGAGCAGAAAAACTTGCATCACAAACCTTATTACCTTCTCTTTATCTTTCTTCTCAATCTTTTATAGTGATGATTTTTATGACGCAAATGGCTTTTATATTCACTCAGCCTTACTTGCAAGTTTTGCATCTCTTTACTTAGTTTTATTCTTTTGTTTTGAAAGGTTTCAAGCATTTTTCTTAATTCTTTGCTTGCTTGTTCTAGTGTATCTAAAAGTGTGTCTTCATAAGGCGTAATTTTACTTTTTCTTTTTCTTTCATAATAATCAAGTGCCGTGTTTAAATCCTGCGTTCTTGCTTTTGGATTTTCTTTATAGTAAGGCATAAAGTCTTTTTTGCTTAAAGCACTCTCAACACTACTTTCATAAGAAAATTCTACTAAGGTATGAGCGATAATGCTTTCAGCCCTAGCACACTCTAAACCTACAAATTGAAAATGAGGCGAGTTTATCTCTCTATCTTGCAAGTGAAGCTCTAAAATGCCCTCAATGTTATTTTGCTTCAGTCTAGTTTGTAAAAGTGCTAAGAGTTTATCAAGCTCTTCTCTATCCATAGGCACAGCTCTAGCCCATACATTAGCTGTTTGAATATGCCCTTTTTCTTTGAGATAAGATAAAAGCTCACTCTTTAAAGCCTTTTCGCCCGTAAGGATAATGGAGCTATCTTTTCTTTTATAAAAGACTTCTCTCATTTTTTGTAAAAAATAGTTTTTATCTTTCTCATTATCTATTAAAACAAGAGCATCTTCAAGCTCTCTTAGAAAACTTTTAGAGTTTGAACTTCTTGCAGTTTGGAGCATAGTTAGGCTTTGTAAATATCGCCTCTAGAATCAGCTCTATAAACATAAATGATTAAAAGTCTATTTTCCATAAGCTCGTATAAAATACGATATTTGCCAAGTCTTAATCTATAATGCTTATCTTTACCCTGAAGCTTTTTAATGTCAAAGGCGTTTTCATAAGGGTTTTGAGCTAGAATTTCTAAAGTATTTAGGATTTTAGGAGCTAAATTATTATGTTTAGCTAAAAATTTATCAAATTCTTTGCTTGTTCGCACTTCATATTTCACAAATACTTCCTTTTAAGCTCATCTAAACTTACACTTTCACCATTTTCTAAATCCTTTAAAGCTCTTTTGTAGGCTTTTTCGTCTTCTTTTGTCCATAAGGTGTCAGGGTCTATATTTGAGCTTATTTCAAAAGGAATTTTACCTGTTTTAAGCACCTTTTGAGCGAAGATTCTAAAAGCTGTTCCTAAATCAAGCCCCATATCTTTAAGCAAGGACTCTAATACTTCTTTATCTTCGCTTTCCATTCTAAATTGAATAAGTGAAGTCATTTTTATTCCTTTTGTATGTATTTGTATGATTATATCATAAATTTAAATGTTTTATATCTTGTTTGAACTAGAATTCTAACAAAGAGATACTATATTTAAATTCTTGATAAAATTCATACAAATCTTAGGATTTCTTAATCTTGGGCGATGCTGTGTTTGATGTAGGAATTCATCATCTTTTCCTAATTCTACTAGCGTAAGCATTCGCAGACTCCTGCTCGGCATTCTTCTCTAGCTTTTCTTTATATTCAAGGTTTTCATTCATCTCATCGAGTTTCAATTTTATTTCTTCAAATGCCTCATTTAAAACATAAAGAATTCTTTGCTCTATTTCATCTTTGTTTTTATCATCTAGGATATAATCATTTATATCAACATAACTTCTTGCATAATGCTCTAATTTTTCCAAATAAGCTTTTGTGTCAAATTTCATTGTTTTTCCTTTATATGATAATATATTATAACTTAGCTACCTCAATATATCCTCTAGTTCTCTATTTAAATGGTTTTTTATTTGAAATAGAACAATTAATTGTTAATAATCTTCATCATCTTTTCCTTAGTTTGTGAGTGCGAGTATTTGTAGTTTGCAAATTTAGATTTTCATCATTAAAATCTTGTTGTAAAAGCTCATCACAAATTTGTAAAATTATTTTTTTGATACTATTAAAAAAATGAAAATTCTTAATTTGATGAAACACCTCAGGGTTTAAAAATCGGCTCATCTCTACTAAAAAATCATTTTCTAGCATAGGATTATTTAATTCTTCTTTTCTTTTTTCTAAAGCTTCTTTAAAATTATTGCAAGAATAATCTTTTATTTTTAATTTAACAAGTTCATTATTGATTTTAATGCCTTGATTAATAAGCCATTCTATATCCCACAAATCTCTAAATTTCAAATAAGGTCTTTGAGAAAGAGCAATGATTTTATCCGCTAAAATCTCTTCTTTACTCTCTACTTGGACAAAAATCCTTTTGCTTATCAAAGCTTCATAATTATTTGCTATTGCTTCAAAGCTATTATCATGGCTTGGTATATTAGCGATTTCTATATTAATTTTTGATTTTTTATGTCTATTAGGTAGATAAACTCTCGCACTCCATCTTTGCACTCTTTTCTCTTCTTCTTTAGGCTCATAAATTTCTGCTTCTAATTCATATTTTTTAAGAATTTTCTCACTAAAAATAGCTTTGAAATAGTCCATAAATTCCCTATGAAACACTTCATCTTTATGCACAACAAAGTCTAAATCCTCGCTATATCTATTGTTTTTATAGCAAAGCCTTAAAGCAGTTCCACCTTGAAAAACTAAGGTTTTTTGTATATCGCTAATATTAAAAAGGCTTTCTAAAATTTCATAGTGCATTAGCTCTTTAAAAATCGTATCTTTTAAATTTCTAGGGTAATTTTGTTCTATAAATTTTTCAATATTCACCTCTATCCTTTCTAAGCTGTTCCTCATATAAATCTACACTTCTATTATGCCTATAAATATCACTAATCGCTCTTTGAGTCTTTGCCACATAAACGCCTCTTTCTTTATCATAATAACACTCATCAAGCAAAGTGCTTAAAGGCATTTTCGTATAAACAAATTCTATCAAACCATAAGGTGTGTTAAAAAGCTGGGTTCTATTTTTAGAGATAAAGGTTAAGCGATTAGGAATTTGAGAAATTAAACCCTCCTCACTTAAGAGACTTTCTAAACTTAAATAAAAACTTGTCTTATCTCTTAACTGTGAAGCAATATGCTCTAGGGCAAAATAGGGTTTATTTTTCGCTCTTTTATTTGCATATAAACCTCTAGCTAATCTTTCAATCAGTCCTTTTTGGGTAAATTTGCTTAAAGCTATTTTTACATTTTGTGTATGGAAAGTTCTAAAATAAGCACAAACGAAATTTATATCAAAGCTCCAAGTCTCTTTTGAATCTAAAAAATCTAGCATTTTAATCATTTGCATTTGTGTCATCGTAAAAACTCTACATAAAATATATTTATAAGTATATTTTATGTTAAACAATATTAATATAACCTTAATAATAGCCTTTCACTCTCACCTCAATATATCCTTAGCCCTATTTGCTTTAGTGATATTTTCTTGATTAGCTAAAAGAGTTGTAACCTTAGTGTTTAAACTATCTTCTTTATTAAACTCTTTAAATTTGATTTCTACATTTTCTGAAGAAAAGATATGCTCTTTAAGCTCGTCTGCTTTTTGCTCTGTGCTTTTATTCTCACAAAGCCTGTTTTCTTTTGGCTCTGCTTCCTTGTTAATTAACAACTCGGCATCAAATTTACCCTTTTCATTTAAGAGCTTAGGATATTGTGGTAAGAGCTGAGAGATTTCTTTACTATCCATATCTATCTTAATGCCTTGTTTTCTTAATTTATTTCTTATGCTAAAAATCTCATTGATATTTTTTTCATCTTTTTTAAGAGTCTCAAGCAATATCTTTCTTGGATAATGATTAATAGTATTTTTACTAAGATATTCCTCTTTAATTTTAAGTTCAGCCTCAGTATTTTTTAAAAAGGTGCTTGTTTTATTTAGATTTTCATTTGCCTTTTTAAAATTGTTTTTAATCCTTTCTAATAAACCATCAATTTCAGGAAAACTATGAAATAAAAAGCTTTGTGTTGCTTTAAAGATTAAATTGCTTGGCTTTAAGCTTTGCCCTGTATCAAATCTTAATTCTCCCTCATAAATAAATTTATTATCCAAGCCAAAGTATCCTTTTAAGATAAGGCTAACTCCATTAGCTTTTAAGATAGCGAATTCCTTTTGGGCTTCAGGTTTTAAAAAGATTTCTTTAATCTTTGTGTTGATTTGTTCTTTTTGAATTTGATGCGCCTTTTTAAGAGCTTCGTTTTTGTCTTTTTTAGCTTCTGCTTTTTTATTTATTTTCATATCAAAAGCTTCTATAATGTAATTTTCCTTTTCGAAGTCTTTGTTATGCACCATTTCTCTTAAAGCCTCTTGTTCTCTTGTAAGATAAGTTTTTCTTTCAATGAGTTCTTCTTTAGCTCTTTCATTTGAAAGTATGCTCTTTTTATAACTTTCATAATATCTTTGTTCGCTTTTTAGCATAGTTGTAATTTTATGTTTTTCTAAGATGAAGGGATTACCCGTAGCATAAGCTTTCATTTCAGTCACACTAGCGATTTCACTATCGATTGAGTCAAATTCTCTTATGCCTTTTGAAAAATCACATTTTTTAAGTTGAGCTAAAGGCTTTAATTTTTGCTCATTGATTTGAAACATACGACTATCATAGGTTTGCTCCGTAGCATAACGGTAATGTGCCACGCAAAAGTTTTTATCTTTTTCAAAAAATTCATTACCCTGCCTTATTACTCTTCCTTGCCTTTGTTCTAAATCGCAAGGTCGCCACGGACAATCAAGCTCGTGTAAAGCTACAACTTTCTTTTGCACATTAGTTCCTGCTCCCATTTTAGCAGTAGAACCTATTAATACTCTAATAGTTCCTGCATTGACCTTATCAAACAAATCTTGTTTTTGCTTATCTGTGGAAGCATCACCTATAAAAGCGATTTCTTCTTGCTTAATGCCAAGTCTAACAAGCTTTTTAAGGATATCCGCATATACATCAAAGCTATTTCCACTTAGCTCAAGCAATTCTTCTATATCGTATCTTTTAATCAGCTTTGGTTTTTTAAGCTTATTGCCATCTTCATCTTCGTATTGATACTGTGCGTAGTAATTTTCTTCTTTGTCTTCATCGTATTCTAAGATTAAATTTAATTCTTCTTTTAATTGCTCTAAGCTTTTAAAGCTTGATTTTTCTTCTTTGTTTAAGTCTATCTTGCTAGAATGAAGTTTGCTTACTCCCATATCGCAAAAGATGAGTTGGGTATTATTTTTATAATTTGTATCTTTATAGTGGTGAAGCACAAGCTCACACATTTTATTAACTTTACTATCCTCATAATCCTGCGCTAAATGATTAATTAATCTAAAATCAAGTGCCGCTTTTCTAGCATCAGAGGTGCATTTAAGCATATTGTTATTTCTTACATCTTCTCTTAAATTATCCATCCTATAAATTATACTTCCCTTATTATATTCACCCTTTTCGTTTTCTATGCCAATATATGAAGCAATATCCTCACTTCTTGGAGCAATGACATTAATCACCTTGCCGTCTTTTAAATTTGGTGTTAATTTTCCTGTATATTTTTCTACATCTTCAATGCTCACTACATCAGCATTTTGCATATAGGTTGCCATCAATTCAGGTGCATTGACAAATTTGCTAAGACGAGAAACGATTTTATAATTTATCCCACTACTATCAAGCTCTTCACTCTCTACAATTTCCGTAAAGGTTTTTTGCCAATTATCAAAGTGGCTTAATCCTAAGCTTTCTAGCACCTCAGGCTGAAGATATTTTTGCATTACAAAAAACTCAGCTATGGAGTTTGAAACAGGTGTGCCTGTTAAAAAATAAAGCTTATGATTGTTCTCATGCAAGAATTTACTCACGCAATACATCTTCATCGCTTTAGCTGAGTCTGTGGTGCTAAGTCCTTTAATGCCGTCTTGATTCGTGCTAATGAGTAGATTTTTAAAATGGTGAGCCTCATCAACCATCACTAAGTCAAAGCCTAAATCCTCAAAAGCTAATTCATCATCATATTTTTTGCCATTTGCTTTGCGTTCTAGCTTTTTTTCTAATTTGTTAATCTTTCTTTCTATGGCTTCTTCGAGTTTTTTATTTAGCTTTTTAAGTTCTTTAGCACTTAAATCTTGTCCTTTAATGTTTTCTTCGTGGAGCTTTCTTAAAGAATCTCTTAAATCATCGATATAATCATAATACACCCCTCTTTCATAGCTTTGTAAGACATTTAAATTCTCAAAGGTGCTATGCTTCATTATAACGGCTTCATAGTCTCCATACTTAATGCGGTGTAAAAATTCCTTTCTAGCTTTTTTATTATTAATCTTATCACCCACTAAAATCTTAGCATTAGGATAAGCCTCTTTAAGCTCTGCTTCCCATTGATTAGTAAGATGATTAGGCACTAAGATAAGGGCTTTTTTAACCAAGTTCATTCTAAGTTGTTCCATCACTATGCAAGTTCCAGCTAAGGTTTTACCCGCTCCTACTTGATGGTCTAGTAAAAGAGTGTTTTGCAATATGCCTTTAAAGGCGACACTTTTTTGATGTTCTCTTAAGCTTTTATTCGTTGAAAGAGTAGGGGAATTAAAAAACTTTGCATAAGAGTTTTTATTTAAGTTATACACATTGATTTTTTCATTATAATCTTTTTCAATCTTGTCTCTATGAATTTTGTGATTTAGCAAATAGCTTTCAAAAAGATTAAGAAGCTCTTCTTTTTTCTCTAGAGCTATTTTTGTGGGGATACTCTCACTCACTTTAATTTTTCTAATCTTACCATTGCTATCTAGTGTGCCATTTGGGTCATCTTCGTGGTGAAAGACTTCAAGGCTTTTATTATTTAGCACTCTTTGTAAAAATTCTTTTGGAGTGAAGTAAATTTCATTAAACTCATCATAGATGGTGAAATTAGAGGCGATTTCACTTAAATCACTAAGCTGTGCTTCTTTAAAATCTACTACGATTTCTCCTTTATCATTTAAATCCTCGTTTTGGGCTAAAAAGTCCTTGATATAATAAGCTCCGTCTATTAAAGCAAATCTTACATAGGCATCTTTATCAAAGAAATTTTCTTCAATAAAGTTCTCATAAATTTCAAGCGCGATGAAATTTGAGCCGAAATTAATATGTATATCTTCATAATTAACATAAGCTGGAAAAACCTTTTCAAGCTCATTTAAAACTTCATTTAAAGGCAGGGATAAGCCCGTGAAGCTTTGATTATTTTGTATCATAGTTTCAATGGTTTTATATTTTTGCTTGACATTGCCACTTAAAAAGGTTTCGGCTAGTTCATACTTGCCTTGATATGTTTTTTCAAATTCAATTTTTAATCCTTGCTTTTCTAAGCTATGAAAGATAAGTCTTTTTTCTAAAAGCGTGTAAAGGATTTGCTCTAGGTCTTTACTTGGTAAATAGCTTTGTAGCGTATTTAAATCAATTTTGCCTGTCTCACTTAAAGTTTTCATCAAGGCTTCTTCTTCATTACTTGCTAAGGTTCTTACTAAAGGCTTATTAATTCTTTGATAAAAAAGCGAAACGGGTTCGTAGTTTTTGTTTTCTTTGATTTCTAAGGCTAAAAGCTCATAAGAGCTAAGTTTATCCAAGAAAAGTATGTCTTTAAAGCTATGCTTTAAAACCTTGCCATTTTTATCTTTAACCTTATTGTTTGATTGATTAAGGCTTTTAATTTTTGCAAGTTTTAAAATTTCATTTCTCAAATTTAATAATTCTCGCTTTTGATTGCTTAGTATTTCATTGCTTTCTTTGCCATCATCTAATTCTTGCTCTGCTTTTAAATGAATTTTTAATTTGTCTCTAAACTCACAAAGTAAGCTTGCAATTTTTAATTCTTCTTCATTTAAATAGCTTTTATAGGTGAAATTCTTTTTTCCCTCACTTAAAATTAAACTAGGTTCAATAAGATATTTTTTCTCAAGGGGTAAGCTATCCTCAAAAAAGGCTTCGTAGTGAAAATTATCTTCTAATTTAATGTAAAGCTTATCATTTCTTAAAAAGGTATTACCATTTTTAATCCTATGAAAATTATCATCCTGCTCTTCCACTAAGCTTAAGCTTGTATCCTCATAGGCAGGATTATCTTTAAAGGCATTAATTTCAGCACTTCTTACAATAGCTTCTTTTAAGTCTTGCTCGATTTCTTTATTTTTCACACTTAAACAAACTCCGTGTTGATTCGTTCCAAGCTCTAAACTTCCTAAAACATTTTGCACACCTTGCTCAAAATAGACCCTACTATAATGAGGGCTATCTTGCACAGTATAATCATAAGGCTTGGGAGCTTGTGTGAAATTTTCTTTTATTCTTTGTGCTTTATAATTAAGCTCATTATCCTTAAAATCTCTTTTTGCATAAAAAATTAAATCGCTTATGACTTCAGTATGTTTAAAGGCTTCGCTACTTAAGCGGTAACTATCCACTAAAGTCCCCATACTGCTTAAAATTTGTCTGTGTTTATCCTCTTTATTATCTAAAAAGTGAGAACTTATCACAAAGCTTAAAAGTCCGTTTTCTTTAAGAAGTTCGGCGGATTTAATTGCAAAATAATTATGCAAACTTTGATTGTGTCCTGCACTACTTACATCCCAAACGCTTTCATTAGCATAAGGGGGATTACCCACGACTAAGTCAAATTCTTTTTTAAAACTCACTTCTTCTAAGCCCTTATTGTGTATAACAACGCTTGGGTGTAAAAACTTAGCTATCATTGCACTCAAAGTATCTTTTTCCACAGCTTCAAATTCAAAATTAGCAGGGGCAAGAGACATAAAGCGACCTGTGCCACAGCTTGGCTCTAAAACCTTAATCTTTTCATTTTTACTCACGCCTAATTTAAATAATCTTTCATACATCGCTTTAATAATAAAGCTTGGTGTATAAAAAGCAGTGGAGCAAGAAGACCTTAATTCTTTAAAATGTGTGCTTCCTACTAGTTTTAATAAAGCTTCTTTGTCCTCTTTGTATTTTTCATCATAGAACAAATCTTTTAATCCACCATAGCCACTAAATTTAGCTAAAGTCTCTTGCTCTTTTTTAGTAGCAATGAATCTATTATCATTAAGGATAGTTTGAGTTAGAGACAAAGCTTCATAATTAGCTTTAATTCTTTCTTTTTTGCCTAAGTTAAAATCAATCTGCCCTTTATAATCCTCTGCTTCAAGCTTTTTTAAAAGCTGATATTTTTCAAAAGTTTTAAAACTTGTTTCTTCAAATTCTACGATAAGCTCATCGTTTTTAGGCTCTGTTTCGCTTTGTTGTGCAAGTTCTTTAGTTTCATTTTCAGTAGTGATAAAAGTATCATCATTTACATTATGCTCTCTACTTTGCTCTTGTGATGAAGCTTCATTAGAAACACTTTCTTGTTCTAATCTTTCATCATCTTCCCCAAATACTCTTGCAAGTTCATTTTTAAAAGCCTTTGCAAAGGAAGTTAAAGAATTTTTATCAAGTCCCTCATCTTTTGGAGTGATGATTTCTATTTTATCAGTGATTTTTTCTTCTAAGAAACTTCCTTGTAAAGACTCGTTATTTGAGTTTGCAGACTCTCTTCGCTCATTTGCATTAAGAGAGGGTTTTGAAAGTTCTCGTAATTCAGTCTTACTTTGTGAAAGGTTTTGATTTGGGGTGTTTTCTTTAGAAGTAAGGCTAGTTGATACTCCATCATCATTAGATGAAAGAAGCTGTTCATCTTCTTTTCTAGTCCCACTTTCTTCTGTTCTAAGGCTTGATTGTGTAGCGATAGAATTTGCTTCATCATTAAACTTGCTAAACTCTCGTTCTTTATCTTCTCTATCAAATTCTGCTCTTTCGTTGAAAGTTTGATAAGGCTCATTAGATGAAGTTGAAAACTCTTTGGAAATAGGGCTTTGAAGTCCTGCAAGTTTTTGAGAGCTTTGCTGTGTTTGAGTGGGAGTTTCATTACTTTGAAATTCCTCTTTACTTCCCACTCCAAATATTCCCTCAACTCCTCCATTACTTTCGTTATCGTTGCTTCTTGGTGATTTATCATTTCCTCTTCCAAGCTTTCTATTAAATCGCTCAAGTTCTCCAACTTGGAATTCATTTCCTCCATTAATTCCTCTTGCTTCTCCAGCAATATCTCTTCTTCCTCGCTCTCCTCCTGCGTTTCTTGAAGCTCTTGTTCTAAAATCTGCATCCTCGCTTCCTTGTCCTCTTCTATCATTTCTAAGGCTTTGTTTAATTGCGTGAGAATTTGACTTGGCATTTGAAGTTTTAAAGTTCTTTCCAAATAATTCAAGGCTTTTTCGTATATCTCGCTCAACAAGGACTTTTGTAAGTGAGGACTGAAATAAAGCATCAATTCTAGTTCTAAGTCTTTGAGTGCTGTATCTTTTAAAATGAGTCTTAGATTGTAAGCTTGTTCTGTGAGAAAATTCGCCAAATTTGTTCTCTTGTTTAGACTCTTGAGTGTCTCTAGAATTTGCGTTTTTTCTTTCTTGGCTAGTTCTGTCATTTTCTCTAGTTTTTCTTGCGGGTATTGATGATAGTTGATAGCTAAGTCCATTTGGGAGTTTAGATTGTCCAGCTTGATTTCTAAATCTTGTATCAATATCTTGTTCTTGGGAGTGATTTGCTTGTAGAAATTCTGCATTTGTTTTAGGCTCATTTGTGGAACTTTGTAAAGCAGAATGTTTTTCATCTTGTCTAGTTTCATTTGAATGTGATTTGCTTGTTGAGATAGAGTTTGAGCTATGAGTAGATTCCTCACTTCTATCATTTGGTCGTATTGAAACTCGCTCATTTCCTCTATCCTCTTTGCTTCTAGGGAATTGATAAGCCCTGTCTTCATTAAGGCTTGTAACATTGCTTTCTCCTTGTGTTTTTAAATTAATTTTATCATTTAAAGATGTCTCTTTTGTAATAGAGTTTTGCTCTTTGATAAATTCTAAAAGGTTTTTAAAATCATTAAAGCCGTATTCTTTAATGAAATCTTCGTAATCATAAGTGATAAAATCATCATTATTTTTATCTTTGATACAAAAACTAATTCGGTTAAGTTCATTAGTGATGAAAATTAAAGGTGGCTTGGTGCTTTGAATTAAAGAATCAAACTCAGGGTGTTCGCCTATATCAGTGTGGTAATCATTTGTAAGGATTAAAGAGAGGATATGAGCTTTAAGGGGATTAGTTTGATTTGATGATTTGGTAGAATCTTGGATATTTTTAGCTTTAGTTTCTAAAACACTTAACAAGTCATTACTGATTTCAGTGATAGTGGCTATGTGGGATAGTTTTTTAGAATTAGATAGTATCAACAAAGTTTGCATTTTTATTCTCTTTAATGATTTTATTTTTTAAGAGCAATTGTAGAGAAAAAGAGGTGGGAAAAAATAAAAGGGGGCTTAAGAATTTTGAATTATTATAATGTAATTGTAATATTACAATAATATACTAACAAGAACAAATAGAGCAATACAAACAAGTGGAAAGCATAATGAAATAATTGTAGAATATTTACTCAGTGAGCTATTATTTAAAACAACATATAAAAAAAATATCGGAGCAAACAAAAATCCAACGAAAAAATAAAGCATAATAAAAATAAATCTAACCAAACAAAAACTCCACTTTTAAACTCTAATTCCCAAATTCTACTAAAACAAAAATTAAAAAAATATAAAATATAACCTATTTTAGTTATATTAAGAATACAACAAACCTTAAACTATAAACTTAAAGATAATAAATTTTTATGAAAATTAGATAAAAGAACGATTTTTCCATACTCTAAAAGCATTTATTAAATATATAACTAAAAATTATTATAAATAAGTTAAAATTAAGCGTTAATCATAATATTTTTTAATTATATATAAGTTTCAAATCCTTATTACATAGTATTTTAAAGATAATCATATGAAAACTTAAATAAAAAATTAAAATTTGCTTAATTTTTCTTAAAAATAGCTAAACAATAATCCCTGTCGTTATAAATTTTCATCGCTATCATTATAATTCTTAATCATACTTGTTAAGTTTAAGAAACAGTAAAACTATGTAATAATAGGACTTTAAAAGAAATTTTGCGCAATACTTTTCCCTTTAATGTTATTCATACACATTTTTATTCAAAATTCAATTTTTAAACAAAATAAATTTAAAACTTAAAAGTAAGATAAAAGTATAAAATTTCTTGAGAAGATAAATTAATTAGAAACATTAATTATAACTGCACTAACTCATAAAATAA
>NZ_CP020478.1:1500000-1758726 GCF_002080395.1 Campylobacter helveticus | reverse complement strand
TTTCCTACTTTTTAGTCATTTAAGGGCGTAATTTTAGCTTAAAATTTATAAAAAAAGGTTAAAATTCACATCTTGTGAAAAGTTTTTTTCACATTGTGAATAAAGGTAGAAATGTGAAAATTTTAGGGATAGACCCAGGAAGCCGTTTTTGTGGCTATGCCATACTTGAAGCAACTAAGAGCAAAAATTCTCTTATTGAGGCGGGACTTATTAAAATCAAGCCTAGCACCTTGCAGTATCAAATCACAGAGCTTTGCGAGGGGCTTGATTTGATTTTTAAAGCACATTATTTTGATGAGGTTGCGATAGAGGATATATTTTTTGCTTATAATCCCCAAAGTGTGTTGAAACTTGCGCAGTTTCGTGGTGCTTTAAGTCTTAAGATTTTACAACTTCACGGCGAATTTGCAGAATATACCCCCCTACAAATCAAAAAAACCATCACAGGAAAAGCAAAGGCAAGTAAAGAACAAGTCGCTTTTATGGTAAAAAGACTTTTGGGGATTTCAAAGGACATCAAGCCTTTAGACATCACAGACGCCATAGCCATAGCACTGACTCACGCAGCGAATTTAAGGATAAGGGTTTAAATTTTTAATCATTGCTTTAATCTGGGTTTGATACCACTTGCTACCCCAAGTTTCGTTGTATGCAAAGATTTTTGATAGCTTGATTTTGCGTATGAGAGATTTTAATATTTTGGATAAACTCTAAAATATCCATATTTTTAATTTCTAAACCCTCATCAAATTTGATGAATTTTACATATCTTTTAGAATCTTCATAAATCTTTGGAGCGATAAATATGGCAAAAAAAGAGTGCTTTAAATGACTATTTTGAGATGAATTAATCAATTCTTTTAAATGTCTTGTAATCGGCAAAAGCTCATTATTTACCTGCCCCCTGCCACAAATCAAACTCACTTCAATAATGCTTTTGCTTTCTTTATCCTTGCAGACAATATCAGGCTTATTTCCACCTGCAAAGCACTTTGGCAACCCTTCATCATCAATGCTATAATTTGGCATAACCTCTAAGTCCCCAAAATGTTGCCTTAAGGCAATGGCGGTTAGAAATTCAAATCTTACAGGCTCTGGGATAAATCTTAGAATCTCATCTTTGCTTGTCTTGTTTTTGCTAGTTAAAACGCTTAATTCGTGGTAAATTTGCTCTTTGCTATATTGGGCGGCAAAAGATTCAAGCATTTTTTGCTTTAAGCTCTCTTTGTTTGTGTCAATTTGCTCTTTTAGCTCTAGTATATGAGAATCTATTTCGCCCATATATGCAAAATAAGCCTTTTTGTCATCAAATTTTTTATAATGTGAATAATGCTTTAACACATAATCAATCTTTGATATTTCAAAAGTGTTAAAATCTATAAACCTACCATTTCCACGCAGTGAAATAATCCCTGTAATTCTCATCTTTCTAATATATTCATCTATGGATTCTTTGCAAACTTGTGAAAATTTAAAGCGTTTTGTATTTGTGGTTTCTAAAATCTTTAAGCATTTTTCATAAATAAGCTCTTTACTATAAGCAAAGCTAGGATAAGCTTTTCTAAACTCTAAAATATAATGCGTAAGGGCTGCATAATCATCATCTCTCCAGCATAATAAAAAAGGTATTTCTAAAATAGAAAGTTTAGAATCTTGCGTTTTTTCTTGTAATTTTCTTAAAACATTAAGCAATAAAATCAAAGGTGCGTTTGTGTTGATAACATTTCTAAAAGGATTATTGCGTTGATATTTCATCAAACAATTTAAAAAGATATTAGCAATTTTTGCTTCATTGCTTGGGATTTCATTGACTGCGTCTATGAGCAAATGCCCTGTGTGCGAGATAATAAGAGATTTGCCCATCTCATAAAAGCAAAAGCCAAATTCCTAGGATTTTATATTTTTCATTTTTATACATTGCTTACATAAACCTCTAAGGAATCTTTTTTAATGCTATTGTCATTAAAACTTATATAATTGCTTTGAATTGTATAGGTAGGGTATTTTTTGGTGAAGTTTTTTAAAAGCGTGTTTGTTTTGCCTTTATGTGTTAAAAGATTGCTAAGTCCCCACGCAATGCCTTTAGAATCTAGTCTTTCTAAAAGCTCATAAAGCCTAAATTCTAGCTCTTCGTTCCATAGTTTATTATATTCACTTCCGCTAATAAGATAAGGTGGGTCAAGGTAGATAAAATCGCCCTTTTTTAAAGAGATAGAGTTAAGAAAATCCCTAAAATCCGTATTAAAAAACTCAACATCTTTATCTTGGATAAAATGAAAATAATCCATCAAAGCTTTTAAAACATTATGATTAAAATCCACATTACCAACAGGCAAATTAAACTCGCCCCTAGCATTAAATCTAAGCATACGGTTAAAACCATAAATAAGCAAGGCATAAAGCTTTAGCATATCTTTTTTATCGTTGTTAAATTCGTGGCGTAACCTCATATAAGATTCTTTATTAAATTTAGCAAAATAGGTTTTTTTATAGTTTTGTCTTAAATCTGTTGGCGGGATAATGTTTTTAAGAGAGCAAGAAAGATTATAAGATTCTATCAAACTAAAAAGTTGCGTGAAAAAAGTGGGATTTTGTGCATTATTTTGTAAAAATTGATGCAGGGCAATAACATAGAAATCTATATCATTCAGTCTATAATTTTGTGCCTTTGTATTAAGAAATGAGCTTCCACCGCCAACAAAGGGTTCAACATAGGTTTGTATTTTGCTTGGAAATAATCTTTTAATCTGTGGCATTAGTTTATATTTATCGCCTACATAAAAAAATGGAGAGCGGATAATAGTAGCCCCATCATTTTGCAAAAAACTTGTTTGCATTGTCATTTGATTTCACCTATAAAAATAATTTCTTTATGCTCTTTTAAATCTGTCTTTCCACTGCTAAAAGCCTTAAAATCACACTCATAAAGTTTTACCCTGCTAACAGATTCAAGGATTGTTTGAATTTCTTGCAATTTTATCTTATTTCTACTTGAATTTGATTTAGAAGTATAAGTATTATTATAAGTAAGCACCAAAACCCTACATACCTTTGCTAAAGATTCTATCAAGTCTTTAAAAGTCTCTCTAGCCTCCACCTTGCAATATTTGCTTAGATTGGTAGGCTTTGGTTTTAGGGCTACGCCATATAACTCTGGCTTTTTGTTTAATGCTAGATTTTCAAGCAAATGATAGAATCTGCTATATTGCCTAGAATTATAAGGTGGGTCTATAAAGGCTATGTCAATTTGCCTTTTTTGCTTTGCTAGATTTTGTGCTAAAACATTAGAATCTTCCTTATAAATCTCAATGCTTTTTTCAAGCTTTAAAGGGCTTATTAGCTCATAACTAAATCTATCTTGTAAGATAACATTTTTGCGGTAAGCATCATAATGCCCCACCGTGTTTGCCACCCTATCCACACTATAAAGCAAAGAGCTTAAAAGGATAAAAAACTCTTTTTTACTGATAGCTTTTTGGTCTAAAAGATAATCTAGCCTATCACGCACATAGCCTATTATTTTGCTATCATTTTTACTGAAAAACTTATCGCCAAAATGCTTTGAATAATAATTTTCTTTTATATCTTTAGGCTTTAGCTTTGCAAATTCTTTTTTAAAAGATTCTAGCTTTTCTAAATCAAACAAATCTTGTGTAAAAAAGCCTTGATAAATGATGAAATTTGAGTGTAAAAAATCATTGATGATAATACTATTAAACTCTTTCTTTTTAGCAAAATACTCACTCACAACCCCTGTGCCACTAAACACATCAAAAAAGCTAAGATTTTTCTTATCTCTATAATCAAAGCTTTTTAAAATGCTTGTATCAATAGAATCTAAAAGCTTTGTTTTAGCTCCTGTATAGCGGCGAGATGATAGGGAGAACATTAATATCTTATCCCATTTGTTTTTAAAAAATCGCGTAATTTTTCATACTCGCCCCTTTCTAAAAAGCGGTATTTCCCCACTTTTAGCATACCAAGCTCGACTATACCAAAAGCCACTCTTTTTAAGTCCATTACTTCTAAATCAAAATAACCAAAAAAGCGTCTAAGTTCCCTATTTTGTCCTTCATTGATCACGACTCTAAGTTTCGTATAGCCTCCGCTTGAGCCAAAAATTTCAAAGTCTAAAAAAGGAGCAAATTTCATAGAGGTGATTTTTGTTTTTGCGTGAGCGCCCTTAGTGCAGTTTTGAATTTCTAAGCCATTTTGCATTGCCTCGATGACATTTTTTGAAAGATTGCCTTTTATCTTTAAGTAATATTCTCTTTCTAAATCACTATGCATCAAAGCATCAGCTATCACAGGACTATCTGTGAGTAAAAGTAAGCCCTCACTCGCATAATCAAGCCTCCCCACACTAAGCCAAGTGGAAAAATTTTTAGGCAAATTTTCATAGATAGTCTTTCTGCCTCTATCATCTTTGCGGCTGACGATTTCGCCTTTTTGTTTGTGGTAGATGATGACGCTAAATTGCGTTTTTTTGTGAATTCTTTTGTTTTTAAGAAAAATTTTATCTTCTTCTTTGACTTCATCGCTTAATTGGGCGATTTTTTGATTGATTTTAACTAAGCCTTGCTTGATAAGCTCATCGGCTTCGCGGCGTGAATATGTGGTATTGTGAGATAGGAATTTGTTAATCCTCATTATAATGCCTTTTTAAAGGGCATTATAATGAATTTTGATTAAGAAAGTGTTTTAGTAGGCTTTTTTCTTACACTCTATGTCGATTTTTTTCACTGTTACCATTTGAGGTGTGGCTTGTGGGTCTTGGGTATTAGGCTGGGTTGGAGCATTAATGTAAAACACTTCAGCCTCTAAAAAAGTGCCGACTTTTAAATCTTTAAAAGTGCCTTGTTTATCTGTCCAAAAAATTCCACACTCGTCCATATCAATTTGTGTATGAGGTAAAATTTTCATATTAAGCCTTTGTCCGTAAGTTGTCTCTACAAGTATGGTTTTTGAGGCGTCATTAATGTCGATAATCGTCCCATAAATATCCTCCGCATTTGCCACGCTTAAACCTAAGCTTAAAGTCGCTAAAACCGCTAATGTTTTTTTCATTGTTTCTCCTTTAAAAATCTTGCTAGAAGTATAAAATAAATAAGTGAAGCGAAAGTGAATTTTAAATTCTCTCAAAATTCGTTAAATTTTTAGTTGTATTTAAAGGAAAATTGTCGATTTTCCGTATTAACATCAGTAGAGTTTAAAACTCTACTTAAACTTTTTATTTTTCTTCTTCTGCTTTAATTTTTAAGATTTCTCCTAATATTTCTTCGTATCTTTTTCTAGCTTCTTTGCGTTCCTATTCGGTTTCAAAGTCATTAAGGGCAAATTTCTTTTCAAGTTTTGTTCCTTCCTTCGCAAGCTCTTTTAATCTTTCTTTAGGCGAAGAACAACCGCTTAAAAACCCTAACGCTAAAACGCCACTTAAAACCGCACCTACTAAAACTTTTTTCATTGTTTTTCCTTGTGTATTAAAATTGAAAGCACATATTACAAAAAAAAAAAAATAATTCAAGAGCAGATTAAGAAAAATAATTTAGCTATAATTTTTAAGCGTATTTCTCACAAATTAGGGATTTTATGGACCTTATCATTTTTTGTTTTGTAATGCTTGGAATTTATTTGCGTCCATTTGGCACTCCTATTTGGCTTGTCAGCACACTTGGTGCGTTTTTTAGTTTGTTATTTGGTAGCGTGAGTTTGAGAGATGTCATTTTTGTATGGGAAATGGTATGGAATAGCTCTCTTGCTCTTGTTGGACTGATAGTTTTTGCTCTTGCATTGGAAAAGCTTGGTTTTTTCGAGGTCTTGGCATACTACATACTAAAATTATCCACACATAAGCAAACTTTGAATTTGCATACTTGGAAATTTTATATTTTTATGGGAGTGTTTGCAAGTCTTTTGGCAACTTTTTTCGCAAATGATGGGGCGATTTTGATTTTAACGCCACTTATCATCGCACTTTTGGCACATATTAAAAATATAAAATTTTCGCAAAATCCTCTCATTATTTTTTTGTTATTTGTGGGTTTTATGAGTGATTTTGCTTCAAATTTATTTGTTTTTTCAAACTTGACAAATATCATCACAGCAGACTTTTTTAAAATCACTTTCTTAGATTTTGCTCTTATGATGGCGTTGCCACAGCTTTTTGGAATTTTGGCGAGTATTTTGCTTTTTGGGGTATTCATACGCAAACTTCCAAAAACTTTGGAATTTAATGTTTCCACAAAACCTTTGCCGAAATTTTCCACCACTTTATTTTGCGTTGGTTTGGTGATTTTTCTACTTATAGGGATTATTGGTGGAGAGAGTTTTAAAATCCCACTTAGTGTTTTCACACTTGCGGCTGCATTTTTAAGTGTGATTTGGGGAGTTTTCACACAAAAATTTAAAATTTCACAAATTGCAAAAGAAGCTCCTTTTGGCATTGTTCTTTTTAGTTTAGGATTGTTTATTGTTGTTTTTGGGTTGAAAAATATAGGATTGGTTGAATTTTTAAGGGGTGAAATGGCAGATTATAAGCCACTTTCACCCTTTTTTGCGATTTTTGGCGTAGGGATTTTTTCGAGTCTTGGAGCAAGTGTTATTAATAATTTACCTATGGTAATGCTTGGAGATTTGGCACTTTTGGACTCTTCTAAAGAACTTATTTTCGCACATTTACTTGGCTGTAATATCGGTGCAAAGCTTACGCCCATTGGCTCTTTGGCGACATTATTATGGCTTACAAGCTTAAAGAGATATGGAATTTCCATTAGTTTTTTGCAATATATGTTTTTTTCTGCACTTATAACTTTTCCTGTATTAAGTTGTGCGTTATTTGGGCTGTATTTGGTGGCAGGTTAAGATTATTTGTTAGTAAAAAAGCTGTTATAATCATTTTATAACGAAATGTTAGGAGGATACTATGCAAACGCTACTTGTTTTTGCTCATACATTTTGGGAGAATTCTAAGGCTAATAGAACGCTTTTAGACTCTGCTACAAATTTAGATAATGTTAAAATTCACAATCTTAGCACCGCTTATCCAAATGGTAACATTGATGTGGAATTTGAAATGAAGCTTTTGCAACAAAGCGGTAAGATTATTTTTCAATTTCCCTTATTTTGGTTTAGCACACCAGCTTTACTCAAAGAGTGGCAAGATAGGGTGCTTACAGCCATTTTGTATGGGGATAATCCCAAAATGCTTGAGGGGAAAACATTTCAAATTATCACAACTGCTGGGGGTAATGCAAAAAGTTATGATGGACATCACGGATATAGCCTTGAGACTTTATTATCGCCTCTTAAAAGTGCGTTTGAGTATAGTCATTGTAAAGTTTTAGAGCCTTATTGTATTTTTAGTGTGGATGTTAAAAATTTGCCCTTGCAAGAATATCTTGCAGAAGTAGCAAGAGTGCGATAATTGTGTTTATGCTACTTTCTTGTTTGGCATTTATAAAATTTAAGTATAATTTTCCATAAAACTTATAAGGATATTCTATGCTTCAAACTTGTATTTTCCCAGCCGCAGGATATGGCACTCGCTTTTTGCCAGCGACTAAGGCTTTACCTAAAGAAATGCTTCCCATACTAACAAAACCTTTAATTCACTATGGTGTCGATGAGGCTTTAGAGGCAGGTATGGATAATATGGGCTTTGTAACGGGGCGTGGAAAAAGGGCTTTGGAGGATTATTTTGACATATCTTATGAGCTTGAACATCAAATTTCAGGCACAAAGAAAGAATATTTACTCAGCGAAATTCGTTCTTTAATTAGCCGTTGCACCTTTACTTTTACAAGACAAAATGAAATGAGAGGTTTGGGTGATGCGGTTTTAAAGGGCAGACCTTTAGCGAGTGATGAGGCTTTTGGGGTGATTTTGGCAGATGATTTGTGCGTTAATGAAAATGGACAAAATGTAATGGCGCAAATGGTAAAAATTTATGAAAAATACCGTTGCACCATTATCGCTGTAATGGAAGTGCCAAAAGAGCAAGTGAGTAATTATGGCGTGATAGCGGGGAATTCTGTGGAGGATAATCTTATAATGGTGCATTCTATGGTAGAAAAACCAAGCGTAGAAGAAGCACCAAGTAACCTTGCTATCATAGGGCGTTATATTTTAACTCCGGATATTTTTGGCATTTTAGAAAATACTAAGGTGGGTAAAAACGGCGAAATTCAACTAACAGACGCACTTTTAACCCAAGCAACAAATGGCATGGTTTTAGCTTACAAATTTGAGGGAAAACGCTTTGATTGCGGAAGTGTCGATGGCTATGTCGAAGCGACAAATTATTTTTATAAGAAAAATTTATGCTAGAAAATACACTCTTTTTTGAAAAAACGAGCTTAGAAAAGATAGACGCTTACGCTAGGCGTATTAATGATGAGCAAGAAAGTGGCGACGTGGGCTATTATCATCTGCATAAAATGGGTGCAGCTTTGATAGAGGAAAGTTTGGAATTTATCGCGCAAAAAAATTATATTAAAAAAGTCATTTTAGTCGGTATGGGTGGGTCAAGTTGCGGCGTGAAAGCCCTTAAGGACTTGCTTTTTGACGAAAAGGATAACGATAGAGAGCTTTTTATACTTGATAATACTTCTTCGCATTCTGTAAGCAAAATTTTAAAACAAATCAAGCTTGAGGAAAGCCTTTTTATCATTACGAGTAAAACGGGTAGCACGGTCGAAGTTATAAGCCTTTTTAAGCTTATTATTGCGCATTTTAATTTGGACTTAAAAGAACTTCATAAATATTTTGTCTTTATCACCGATGAAAACTCAAATTTACATAAAGAGGGCGAGAATTTAGGGATAAAGAGCTTTTTTATCCCGCAAAATGTTGGGGGGCGTTTTAGTGTGCTTTCGGCTGTTGGTATCGTGCCTCTTTGCTTTTTGGGTTATAATGCCAAAGCTCTTTTAAAGGGTGCTGAGGCTTGTTTTGAGGATTTTTTCTCTCATAAAAAAGATGTGATTTTGCAAAAGGCTTATCATTATTGCACACACAAAAGTGCGAACATTAATGTTCTTTTTTCTTATAGCGATTCTTTTAAAGGCTTTAATGAGTGGTATATCCAGCTTATCGCCGAAAGTCTTGGTAAAAAGCAAGGCTATAAAAGGCTAGGTTTAACACCCATCGCTTTGATAGGCGCAAGAGACCAGCATAGCTTTTTGCAGCTTATAATGGACGGACCTAAAAACAAAACGATTACTTTTTTAAAGATTAAAGATAGCCAAAAAGCCCCACTTATCCCTGATATAGACTTTAAATTTTTGGATTCTTTGAGTAATGGTGTGAATTTGCACGAGCTTTTAAATGCGCAGTGTGATGCGACTATGCACGCTTTAATCGCCGAAAATTTGAGTGTCGATGTGATAGAGCTTGAGAGGCTTGATGCGTGGCATTGTGGATATTTGATGTATTATTATGAGCTTTTTACTTCTGCGTGTGGGCTGATGCTAGGCATTAATACCTATGACCAGCCCGGTGTGGAGGTGGGAAAGCTTATTTTAAAGAATTTATTAAGGAAATAGATTTTTTTTAATTAATAATAATTATTATTTAAGAATTAAATGTTATAATGTTAAAAATCTTTAAAAAGGAGACAAAATGTCAGTTGTAAAACAATTATTACAATTACAAGCGGATGCACATAGTTTGTGGATTAAATTTCATAATTACCACTGGAATGTTAAGGGACTTCAATTTTTTTCTATCCACGAGTACACAGAAAAGGCTTATGAAGAATTAGCTGAACTTTTTGATGGTTGTGCGGAGAGAGCGTTGCAGCTTGGAGAAAAAGCTATTGTTTGTCCTAAAGTTTTGTTAGAAAATGCAAAAGCTCCAAAAGCAGAAAAAGACCACTTTAATTCAAGTGAAGTTTTAGAGCTTGTGAAAAAGGATTACGAATATCTTTTGAGCGAATTTAAGAAATTAAATGAGTTGGCAGAGAAAGCAGGAGATACTACCACAGCAGCTTTTGCTCAAGAAAACATCGCCAAATATGAAAAAAATATCTGGATGCTTGAGGCAAGTCTAGCAAAATAATAAAATGAGCGGAGTTAAACTCCGCTTAAACAGGCATTACTCTAATGTTTGGACTAAGCTCTTCTTGCAAAATACTCTCTATCGCATAAAGCGTTGCTCCACTCCCACTAGAACACCCACTACAAGCACCCAAATAGCGTATATAAATATCAATAGCTCCCCCCTCAGCCTTTTGTATGTCAATGACTTCCATATCTCCGCCATCGCCGTGAAGCATAGGGCGAATTTCTGCATCTAACACCGCTTCAACAGCTTTAAGTTGTCCCACCATAGTCATTTCATCAAAAGACACATCGCTTTTTGTGGAATTTTTTAAGCGCTCTTTATCCATTTCAGCCCTAGTTTGAGCTAAAATATCCACGAGATAATATTCTCTAGCTTCGTGTCCGCCGGGTTTTATACAGGATTTACAAAAGGCTCCCGCTTTTGTGTATTGCGTGATTTCCTCTACGCTGTGAAGGTCGTTAAGCTTAATCACTTCTTTGATTGTCCCAAGACTTACTCTAGCACACTCACAAACGATAATTTGTTCTTCAAAATCTTCGGGAGAAATGCCTTTATAAGTTGCAGCGGCTTGTTTTATCACATCGTAAGCCATAACCGAGCAGTGCATTTTTTGCGGTGGCACTGCAGGGGTATTTGGCTCATCACGCATTGCAAATTCCACATCTAAATTTGTAATTTTAACTGCTTCATCGACCTTTTTACCGATGCAAAGTTCTGCCATCGTGTCGCTACTTGCGATTGCTGTCCCACAGCCAAAGCTTTTAAATCTCGCGTCTATAATGGTATCAGTTTTTTCATCGACAAGCCAAAAAAGCCTTACCGCATCGCCACAGCTTTCCGCACCAAAATCTGCCACGATGAGCTTGGCGTCTCTGTTTTTAGCATCTTCTTCGTTAAATTCACCCATAAATCTAGGCTGATTCATTCTATCTTGGACTTTTTTAGAATACTCGTCCCAAATAGAACCGCCGATTAGATTATTTTTAGCCATTGTTTCCCCTTATTTATAATTATTTGGATTGTAAGCGTAAGTGCTTGAAATTGCCCTTAGGCGTTTAGCGGCGGCTTTGATTTGAGTCGCTGCGTAGTCTATCTCTTCCTCCGTGTTAAAACGCGATAAAGAAAGTCTTAAAGCTGTATGAGCAAGGTCGTTTTCAGCACCTATGGCTTCCATTATGGGATTACTTTCTAAATCTTCACTCGCACAGGCTGAACCTGTGCTAGCAGCTATGCCATTTTTATTTAAATCCCATAACATCGCTTCGCCCTCAACCCCTTTTATACTTGCTAGAATTGTATTTGGAACGCGGTTTTTTCTATCTCCCACTACGCTGGTATCCTCTATGCTTAAAATTTCATCTTCGAGTTTGTCTCTTAAGCGGCGGATGTGAGAATCTTCGAAATTCAGCATTGAATTTGCGATGCGTAAGGCTTCTGCCATAGCCACGATGTAAGGGACATTGAGCGTTCCGCTTCTGCGTCCGCCCATATGTTCACCCCCGTGTAAAAGTGGGGTAAGCTCTAAGCCTTTTTTGATGAAAAGTCCGCCCACACCCTTTGGTCCGTGAAATTTATGTGCTGAAAAAGAGGCAAAATCTACACCGCAGTCTCTAAAATCAACTTTAATTTTCCCTACTGCTTGAGTTGCATCTGTATGAAAAAGTGCGCCAAATTCGTGGCTAAGTTCCGCCATTTCTTTAATGGGGAAAATCATACCTGTTTCATTATTTGCCCACATCACGCTTACAAGTGCTGTTTTATCGCTAATAACTTCTCTTAAATGCTCTACATTTGAAATACCTTCATTATTAACAGGAAGCTCTATAATTTTTACGCCAAGATTTTTTAGAAATTTTGCCGCTCCTGAAACAGCTGGGTGTTCCACACTTGAGATAATCACTTCATCGCGTTCTTTGTCTAAAATATAGTCAAAATAAGCACTTTTTAACACCCAGTTAATGCTTTCAGTCGCACAGGATGTTATGATGATATCATCTAAATCACTCGCTCCAAGTCCCGTATAAAGTTTATCCATCGCATCGCGAAGTGCTGGGTGTGTCGCACTGCCCCACTGATGCAAACTATTTGGGTTGCCATAGTTTTCTTTAAGATAAGGCAACATAAGCTCTAAGGCAGAATTGTCAAGCATAGTTGTTGCATTATTATCCAAATACACTTTCATAAAAATTACTCCTTTATTTAGGATATATTATATCTTTTTAAAGCGGATAGTATCAAAAATTTATAAATTTTTAGTTAAATTTCGTTTTTGTTAAGGAAATTATCTTCATAAAATTTCGCAATTTTAGAATCCTCATTCGCCGTGTGTTTAAAGACTAAATTTTTTACGACATCTTCCATTTTTTTTGACATAGTGTTTAAAGTTTTAGATTCTTTAATGATAATTTCTTCGATTTCAAGTATGATTTGGCGGTGGATTTTTTTATGTTCGCTTAAATTTGGATAATTAATTTGCGACATAAATTCTTCCTCATCGCTAAAATGGCGATTCATAAATAAAAGCAATTCCCTTAAAAAAGGTTTAAGTTTCTTAGAATGTGCGAAAGAAAGATTCATATGTGTAATTTCTTTTACAAACTCGTAAAGTTCCTTGTGCTGCGTGTCTAAAAGCTCACTGTGCATCGTTATGAGGGAGTTTTGCATACCACATTTTCCTTAGAAATTTTAGAAAATTAGAGATATTGAAAAATGTGGATTATATTTTTTTCTTTGCTTAAAAATTCATTACATCTAAATAAGAGCTAACGATTTTATTGAAATTCGCAATCTTTTGTCTGCGTTCTAAAAAGTCCTCATTTTCCTTATTTCTTTGCAAGTTGATTTCTTCTAAATTTTTATTTTGCTCCACATAGTCTTTTGCCATAGATTCAAAATCTTCCCTTACTCCATCGATGTAGAGTTTAAAGATGGAACTTGAATTAGCAAATTCTTTTAAATTCATTTCTTTTTGGTAATTGATGTATTGCTGAAAAAAAACAGAAAGTTTATCTTGCGAGGTGGTTTTTTTATCGACTCCATTGACATATAAATATAAGTCAAAGCTCATTTTTTCTTCGTTATTATCCTTGATAAAATCCTCCGTTTTTAATTCGCCTTTTAAAATTTTATACAAATTTTGATGTGCGGTGGAGTCTAAATTGACAGGTTTCATAAAAAAATTTGCCTCTTTTTCATTTGTTTCTTTAATGTTATGATAGGCAAAATTCATTAAAAGTCCAGATTTTGAAACTTCTCCATTTTTGCTGAGGTAGGGTTTTAAAATTTTATTTGTTGAGGTATTACTTATCGTTTTGTCAAAGTGAAAGCTTGTGATTTTGTTATCCAAAAGAAGAGTGTTGAGCGAAGTTGTTTCTTTTTGAGCTTTTGCTAGTGTTTCTTGATTGGGGTAAATTCTAATAATATCGTCCTTAAAATCGCCATTTGCAGTGGAAAATCCGGCATTTAAAGAAGAAATTTGAGTGCGGTTTAAATTCATATTATTATCATCGTTAAATTCTACATTTAAAGATTTTAACGCATTGTAATGCTCGTTTAAGAGTTTGGGAATGTCGATTTGGTTGTGATTGATGGTTTTATCTGCTTTAACAAGCTCTTTAGCGATTAGACGCACACTATTAATGTGAATATCATAGCTTTGTGGGATATTTGCGATTTGGTTTAAATCTTTTTCAAAAAATCCTTTCTCATCTATTCTAAAGCCAAATTCGCTACTATAAGTTTGCTTATAATTTGTGTCAAAATTTTGCTCTAAATCCTGACTTTGTTCAGTTTTTAAACTTGTTTCCTTTTTGTCTAAATTAAGAATATTAGAATGTGAAAGGGCGAAATTTTGGTAATTATTTGCCGAATTAATTGTCATTGCCTACTCTTTTTCAAATTATTGCTATGGATTTATAAGCAAAAAATGTGCCAAGTTAAATTTCTAAACTTAAGCCCAAAAAAAGCAAAGTTTTAATATAATTCGCCCTTTCATTACGAAAAAATTTATCCAAAGGAAAGCGTATGCCAAAAATGAAAAGCGTTAAAAGCGCAGTTAAACGCTTCAAAGTAGGTAAAAACAAAATCAAAAGAGGCTCAGCTTTTCGTAGCCACATTTTGACCAAAAAACCTGCAAAGAGAATGCGCGACTTAAGAACAGCTAAATATGTGCATAGCACAAATGTTAAGGCTGTGGAGAAAATGCTAGGAATTTAAGTTTTTGACTTAGAGTCATTCAAACTCCCCTTAAAGAATTTTGAGGGCAAGCTCCAAATTTGGACGCCACTTTATGAAAGGAAATAAAAATGGCAAGAGTAAAAACAGGCGTGGTAAGACGCCGCAGACACAAAAAAGTTTTAAAATTAGCGCGTGGTTTTTATAGCGGACGCCGTAAGCATTTTAGAAAAGCAAAAGAGCAATTAGAAAGAAGTCTTGTTTATGCTTATCGCGATAGACGCCGCAAGAAAAGAGATTTTCGCCGTCTTTGGATAGTGCGTATCAATGCCGCTTGTAGGCTTAATGATTTAAGTTATTCTAAATTCATTAATGGACTTAAAAAAGCAGGGATTGAGCTTGATAGAAAAATTTTAGCTGATTTGGCTATGAATGACGCAGCAGCTTTTGCTAAGATAGCGGACGTTGTGAAAAAAGCTTTATAAATCTTTATCCAAGTTTAACTTGGATAAATTTCTTACTTTCAATTAACAAAATTAAGTTATATTTGTCTTTAGAATTCTCCTAGATTTAATTAAGGATTTAGAAATGGATATGAACGAGCTTTTGCTTCAAAGTGTAGAAACCCTGCCTCCTTTGCCAGATACTGTAATTAAGCTTAGGCGTTACATTGATGAAGCGGGTGCTGAGATTAGAACGGAGAAGGTTGCGGAGATTATTTCAGGCGACCCATTATTAATGGCAAAACTTTTGCAACTTGTCAATTCCCCATTTTATGGCTTTAAAAGTGAGATAACGACCATTACGCAAGTGATAACACTGCTTGGCATTGGAAATATCAAAAATATGATTTTGGCTAATTCCATTAAAGACAATTTTAAAATCGACCTTAGCCCTTATGGATTAAATACGCAAGAATTTTTAAATTCTTGCAATGAAGAGGTCAATTTCATCACAAATTGGCTTAACGAAGAAGACAAAAAGCTTTCTTATAGCCTTGTGCCTTGTGTTATGCTTTTAAGGCTTGGTATGGTGATTTTTTCGCATTTTCTTATCCAAAATCATAAAGATAAGGAATTCCTAGCAAGATTGAAAGAAATGAAATTTACTAATATTTCTATGATAGAAAATGAATTTGTTGGTGTGGATAGTCTCGCGTTTTTAGGCTTTTTATTACATCGTTGGAATTTTGATGAGAGTTTGATAGAAAGCGTTTGTTTTATTAATTCCCCTCACGCAGCTTCTGATTCTGTGAAAAAATCGGCTTATGCCTTGTCTATTACAGACCATCTTTTTGCTCCTTATCACGGCTCTTCGCCTTTTAATGTTGAAGCAGCTTTAGCTTTAATGCAAGAGGCGATAAATAGTGGCGTATCGTTTGATTTAGATAGCTTCGTTGCAAAACTCCCAGAAAGAGCACGCAAAAATATTAAAAAGGACTAGCCGATTTGGCTAGTTTGTGATGAAAAGTCTTATTTTACCGCCAAATGAATTTCTCGATCATTATGTTTTAAATGTTGAGTTTTGTCATTTTGCTAATATTTCTAAAAACGCCTATAAATTTTGGAAAAAAGCTGAGATAGGTAGATATCAAGGCACGAGAATTGTTTTTTTACATAAAAATTGCATTTTAGAAAAGCATCAAAATGCTCTTAAGCAATGCACGGATTTAAGTGGCTTTGTTTTGGCTAGTGCATTTTGCTCTTTTACGACACTTTCCCCTTCTCATTTAGTGGAAAAAAATCGCTCTTCTATCTATAAACTTTTGGAGCTTAAGGAGCTTTGCGGGGTAAAATTTGTTAATTTAAAGAAATTTTATGATTTTTTAAAGCTCGATTATCACCAGCACATTTATATAGAAAAATGTCATTTTTTTAGTCCCACGCCACTGGAAAAGCGTATTAAGATTACACCGAGTTTGTGCGTGGGATATTATTAAAATTTGGCTAGCTTTTTATACATTAAAGCCGCATAAAAAGCTACTAAACCCAAAAGTAGGATATAAAATCCAAGAGAAAAACGCAAAGCGTTATCTAAATTTTGCAGGGCGAAAGTATGCAAGAAAAAGGCAAGTTGCGGGGTAAATCCTCCCGCAAGAGCATAAGCTAGATTATAGCCTAGTGATAATCCTGAAAATTTAATTTTTGCATCAAAAATTTCACTCATTATCATAGGGCAAAGATTCATAATTCCCCCAAAAAAACAAGCCAACAAATACCATTTTGCCACATCCTCAAAGCTAGAATTTTGCATATAAAGGGCGTTAAAATAAATGAGATTAAAGATGATAAGTCCTAGGGCAAATAACACACAAGTTTTTACAACGCCTATTTTATCGCCTAAAAATCCACTAAAAACACAACCAAAACAAATTGAGACAATGCCTAGCATTTGCAAATAGCTTTGTTCGATTTTATCGATTTGAAGCATTGAGCCCATATAATTTGGCAAGAGTAAAATTAAAACGACAATGCAGCCCGTTAAAACCCAAGTGATTAGCATAGAGCATACCACGCTTAATTTTGCTCTTTTAAAAACTTCTTTAAGTGGAAATTTTTCTAGGTTTTGTTCTTTTTTCATTTGTTCAAAAACAGGTGTTTCGCTTAGGAATTTTCTAAGATAAACCGAAATAATCCCAAAAATTCCCCCTAAGAAAAACGGCACCCTCCAAGCCCACTCGTAAAGCTCTTCTTGGCTAAAAATTTTATTCATAAACAAAAACACTAAGCTACCAAGTAAAATTCCACCCGTAACAGAAGCTGTCAAAACACCCAAGTAAGTGTGTCTTTGATGATGTGGGGCGTGTTCGTATGTGAAAATCCAAGCACCGGGCAATTCCCCACCTATCGCCACGCCTTGCAAAATTCTCACACACACCAAAAGCACGATACAAGCATAGCCTAGACTTTCAAAGCTAGGGATGAAAGCTAGGGCAAAGGTAGGGATAACCATAAGCAAAATGCTTAACATAAACATATTTTTGCGTCCAAATTTATCGCCAAAATGTGCCATTATAATCCCACCTAAAGGACGCGCCAAATACCCCGCTGCAAAAATTCCGTAAGTATTAAACAATTTCCAAAATTCGCTCAAATTTTCAGGAAAAAAATTCTTAGAAATGTAAGCGGCAAAAAAGACAAAAATGATAAAATCATAAAATTCTAAAGTCCCGCCCAATGAGGAAAGAGCGAGAGTTTTAAAGTGTTTTTTCTTTAAAGTTTGCATTAGTCTATCTCATAAAATTCATCGTCATTTTCATCATCAAATTCGTAATCATCTTCATCATAATTATAAGAATTATGCGAATTGCTAACTTCTTCTTCATCATCAAATTCTTCGAAATTTTCTTCCTCATCGTTCCAAGACATTTTTACTCCTTAATTGAAAAAGCGTATTTTAGCTTAAATTTCATTAAATTTGCTATAATTTTGCATTTTTTAAAGGAAAATGATGAATTTAACTCATTTAGATGATAAAAATCGTCCAAAAATGGTTGATGTAAGCGAGAAAAATAGCACTTTAAGAATCGCAAAAGCTAGCGGTAAAATCACTATGAGTGAAGAGGCTTTTTTAGCCGTGAAAACGAATAGTGCCAAAAAAGGACCCGTGCTTCAAACGGCTGTTGTGGCGGCGATTATGGGAGCGAAAAAAACGAGCGATTTGATACCTATGTGCCACCCTTTGATGATTTCTAAAGTTGAAACGGACTTAATCGAGCTTGAAAAAGAACGCGCATTTAAGCTTATTGTAAGTGTAAAGTGTGAGGGCAAAACGGGCGTGGAAATGGAAGCTTTAACGGCTGTTAGTGTTGGACTTTTGACAATTTATGATATGGTTAAAGCGATTGATAAAACAATGCAAATAGATGAAATTATGCTTTTGAGTAAGGAAGGTGGTAAGAGTGGTAAATTTGTGCGATTTTAAACAAGAGCCTATTATTAATTATCCTACTTTTTGGGATTTTAAAGTGATAGTTGAAAGCGAGGTCAATGCAGGAAAACTTTTTGAAAGCATTTTAAAGCAAAGGGAATTTAAATATAAAGCCTCAAATTTAAGTCAAAATGGCAAATATCAAAGTTATTTACTTAGAGTTTATGTGGATAGTAAGGAAGATAGGCTTGCGATTTTTGCAAAGTTAAAAGAAAAAACAAAATTTGTTTTATAAAAAGGAAAATGATGAAAAACGCTTTAATGATTTTTGAAAATTCTTTGTCGAATTTGAGCCCAGAAAATGCAAAAGAGGTTTTGGAAGATTTAAGTTTTAATCTAGTCTATAAAGATAAAAAATATCAAAATTCCAACACGCTCAACGAGCTTTTATTAAATTTTTTAGATATTTTGAGAAAGTTGGGTTTATTTGATGAAGAAAATGTAACAAAGGTGATTAAAGCGATGATTAGGGCTAGCACTAAGGACTCGCAAAATTCACTTTATGCACTTATCGCCGAAGCAGAGAGGCTTGAAAGGCAAATTGAAAATCATAAAATCGCACTTAAAAATCAAATTAGTCATAATTTTTTTGAATTTGAAAAATTGCTACAAGAATCAAGCTTTAAAAATGAATTTTCTAAGGGGCTTGATGGGGCGATTTTATTTGACATTGAGATGCTTGGGATTTTAAAAGAAACGGCTGAAAGTGCTTTTTTAACGACACTTGAAAAAGGCGAAGATATAAAATTAACAAGCGAAGAAATTGCTAAAAATTTGGTTTATAATGCCATTTGCGAGTCTCAGTTTGACAAAAAAAGAATTTTGCAAATTTCAAGTCTTGTTTTAAACACAGCGTTTGAGCTTGCAAATGAAAGCATAGTTTTTGCTAAAGATTTGGTTTTGGGGGCGATTAGGGGCGTGAGTGAGGGCATTAGTTTGGGTATTGAGAAATTTAAAGATTCTCTTACTTTTATGGAATTTGAAGAAGATGTTAGGTTTAAAAGTAAAGAGTTGATAGGGATTGAGGACGATTTTGTTTTGTTATTAAAAACAGAAGCAAAAAGGCAGAAAAATCCCTCAAAAGAACTGATAGAACGCTTGCTTGAGGAAGAATTTGACAGCATTTTTGCAAAATTTAAACGCTTCGCAAATGAAAATAGAAACCAAATCAACCTCTTTCTAGCTGAACTTAAGAAAAATCCTAAAATCAACGATTTTAACGAGTTGGCACAAAGAAAGATGAATGATTTAAGTGCGAATTTTTTAAAACTAGAGAAAAGAACAAGCGAAAAATATAAGAATTTAAATGTTTTGAAAGCTAAAAATCTTGGATTTAGACTATGGGAAAGTGCAAAAAAATTCATTCACAAGAAAAGTTAATTTAAAGTAAATAATTTAAATTACAAAAAAAAAAAAAACGATTTTTTAAGGAATTATTAACGAGAATTAATATACCATTTCAGTTTTAATTAAGTTCTTACAAAAGGAAGGTTGTATGGTAAAATCAGAAAAATATGGAAGTGTCTCTTCAAAACTAACACTTTATGTTGGGATTTTGATTGTGCTTATTTTAAGCACCGCAAGTGCTGTAGCTTATTTTGGCTCTAAAGAAAATAACTTTAGACTCCTTAAGGAATCGCAATTTAAATTAATGGACGATACCTTAAAGACTTTTAATATCTACACAGGGTTTAAAAGAAATGCTATGACCGTTTTATCCTCTCAAATAGGACATTTGGATCATTTGGACGAGGATGAAATTTATGATTTGCTTGAAATGACACTTAAAACAGCAGAATTTGGCGAAGTTTTCTTTGCAAGTGAGCAAAATGCTAAAACTTACCTTTCAAATCGCACTTCACTTAGCCTTACGCAACTTGATTTCAAAACAAGACCTTGGTATGAAAAAACTAAACAAGAAGGTAAGCTAATCGCCACCGAACCTTATAAAAATGCAACAGATGGCAAAACAGTCATTACTTATACCGTGCCAGTTATTCATAATGGCACATTTGTCGGTATAGTGGGTGGAGATTTGAATTTAGCAGCGATTTCTGACCAAATTTTAATGATGGGACACACTGCGGAGTCGTATTCTCAAGTGATTAGTCCTAATGGCGATATACTTTTCCACGAAGAAGAAGAGAAAATTTTAAGCAAAACAACTTTAAGTGAAAATATTGCTAATGCAATTAAGGCAAATCCGCATCTTTTAGATGATGATAATGACGATACTTTATTTTATGTCGAGGGTAATGATGGTAAAGCACAGGCGGTAATGTGCGATTTAACCCTTAATCCTTATTTTAGAATTTGCACTATTACGGCTGAAAGTAGTTATTCTAATGCGAGTAATAAAATTTTACTCCAACAAGTCATCGTTGGGCTTGTGGCTATTGTCGTGGCACTTATTTTGGTGAGAGTTTTGATTGCTAGGAGTTTGTTTCCATTAGGCTCCATCCAATCCGGTCTTAACTCCTTCTTCGATTTCATCAACCATAAAACACAAGACATCTCTACTATCAATATAAATACAAGCGATGAATTTGGTCAAATGGCAAAAGCCATTAATGAAAATATCCTTGCAACTAAACAAGGACTTGACCAAGATAAACAAGCCGTCAAAGAAAGCGTAGAAACAGTAGGCATAGTAGAAAATGGTAACCTCACTGCAAGAATCACAGCTAATCCTAGAAACCCACAACTTATAGAACTCAAAAATGTTTTAAATGATCTTCTTGATGTTTTACAAGCTAGAGTGGGTAAAGATATGAATAAAATCCGTTCTATCTTTGAAGAATTTAAAAGCCTAGACTTTAGAAATAGAATTGAAGATGCAACAGGTAGTGTAGAAGTAACAACTAATGCCTTAGGCGAAGAAATCATCAAAATGCTAAAACAAAGCTCAGACTTTGCAAATTCTTTAGCCAATGAAAGCTCCAAATTACAAAACGCTGTGCAAAACTTAACAACAAGTTCAAATTCTCAAGCAGCTTCTTTAGAAGAAACAGCTGCTGCTTTAGAAGAGATTACTTCCTCTATGCAAAATGTCTCTCAAAAGACAAGTGATGTTATCACTCAAAGTGAAGAGATTAAAAATGTAACAAGCATTATAGGTGATATAGCTGACCAAATCAATCTTCTAGCCCTTAATGCTGCCATAGAAGCTGCAAGAGCAGGAGAACACGGAAGAGGCTTTGCCGTTGTGGCTGATGAAGTTAGAAAACTAGCTGAAAGAACCCAAAAGTCTTTAAGTGAGATAGAAGCAAACACTAACCTTCTCGTTCAATCTATCAATGATATGGCAGAAAGTATTAAAGAGCAAACTGCAGGTATCACTCAAATCAATGAAAGTGTAGCTCAAATCGACCAAACCACTAAAGATAATGTAGAAATAGCTAATGAAAGTGCTATCATCTCTAATAATGTTAGTGATATAGCAAATAATATCCTTGAAGATGTGAAGAAGAAGAAGTTTTAGTTTTTTCTCTTCTTTCTTTTTACCTCTATTCCTTTCTTTATACCTAGTGAAAACTAGGTATAAGGTTTTTTAAATTTCTTGTTTTATGATTTGATTTCTTAGCTTTTGTTTCTGTTTTTTTGTGGGGGTTGGTTAAATTGAATTTGTTAGAATTTCCCCAACTTTAATAACAATTTGCAAAAAAGGAACGAGATGAAAAAAGTATTAATCCCTCTTGCAGTAGGCTTTGAGGAAGCGGAATTTATAGGTATAGCTGATGTTTTAAAAAGAGCGAGTGCGATGAGTGAAGATTTAGAACCCATCATCGCTTCTTTAGATAGTGAGCTTTGGGTGAAGGGAGCAAATGGCATTTGCATTAAGGCGGAGTGTTCTTTAGAAAGTGTCGATGTAAAAAGCCTTGACGCTATCGCTTTGCCCGGGGGTTTTGAGGGTATGACAAACCTTAAAAATAACGGCACGATTTTAAATATCATCAAAAAACTTCATAGCGATAAGAAAATCGTTGCGGCGATTTGTGCCTCGCCCATAGTGCTTGCTGAGGCGGGGGTTTTGAGTGCGGAATTTGCCTGCTATCCGGGGTGTGAGACTGGGCTTAAGGGACAAAGGCTCGAAAAAGCTGTGCTTGTGAGGGATAATGTCATCACAGCAGCAGGTCCTGCAACGGCGATTTTATTTGGTTTAGAGCTTGTAAAAGTGCTTTGTGGAGAAGAAATTTATAAGGCTTTATATGAGGGTATGCTTGTGCCTTTGAGTAGGGCTTAGGCGGTTTGTTTTAAACCGCCTTTATTTTAAAAATTCATATTCAAATAAAACATCAACAAGCTGTTCTTTATAATATTCTTTTATTTTAACCTTAAAGGCTTTAATTTGATTATTTAAATCTCCATATTTAAAAGCCATTTTCGGCTCTCCGTTTGCATTGACACCTTGCTCTATTTTGATGTTAATTTCTTCATCGATTTGGTAAAGTCCGTATTTAAAATCGTCTCGGTATTCTTCGGTTTTTTTGACAAATTCTAAAATTTCATTAAATTCGTTCAAAAGGTCTTTTTCTGTATCGCTTAATTTATAACCTTTATCGATAAAATCTTGCATAGTTTTCTTTGCTAAAGTGTCCCCATCAAAACAAAGCTCGTTTTTATAAAGCCTATCATCGCTTCCATAAAGACTTCTTAAATGCGGATAATGACTCAAACAAGTCCAAAACATCGTTTTAAACAAAAACTTATCTAATGCTCCATTTTTCACATCTTTTAAATACTGCTCTGCTTTGTCGGCTGATTTCATAATAAAACTCATCACTTTCCATTCATTGCAGTGGTCAGGATACTTAGAAGCGGCAAATATCGGTAATTTTTCTAAAAAATTATTACGGCGTAAGTAAAAGCCGTGTCCATTAAATTTAGTCCCTATGGTAAGGCAGGAGTGAAGCCTAGGATTATCAAGTCCAAAGCTATCAACGGCTAAATAGCCCATAATGCCATCTTTTTCATCATTGTTAAAATAAGCAGTGGCACTTAATTTTTTATTGTGTGAAGGGTCGCTTTCACGCCCATTTAAATCGCACAAAATCCCCTCACCCTCCACATCACTCATTCTATTTCCCTCGTAAAATTTAGAGCTGATTAAATGAAAGCATTTTTTAGCTTTTAGTTCTCCTTGATTTTCTAATTGATGATTGATAATATCCATAGCTTTTAGGGAAATTTCAGTGCTTTTAGTATCATTTTCATTAGCCCACCATATCAAACTCACACAAGCATCAGTTGGGGCGTGGAAATGTCTGCGATTTAAAGCGTAACCGTCCATAAATTTTTTTGAAATTAAATGTTGTGATTTGTAATATTTTATCGGCGAAAAAACAATATAGCTATCAAGTTTATCGCGTAAAAAATATTTAAAAGCACTCCATATAAAGGCGTTGGCTAAATCATTTGTCGCAGCACCCTTAACCTCTTTTTTCATCTCATTAATGACAAAATTTTGCTTCCAGCTTGAGCTTTCTTTACCTTTCTTTTTCTTTTGAAATTCTATGCTTGTCGTTTCTGCGTAAGGGGGATTTTCATATAAGATGACTGCGCATTTTGGATTATCTAAATATTTTCTAATTTCAGGATGATTAATAAGGTCTTTACTGAGTGCATTTGCACCGCTTAAAAAACCTTCATCGTTTAAATTTGGAAGTTTTTTATCTTTTGGGATAGGGGGTATAATGTAGCGAACGCGTCCTCCAAGTCTGTCTTTTAAAACCATCCATTCCTTTAGCTCATAAGTGCTAATGATAGTGTGGCTTAGTAATTCATCATCAAATTCTTGCTCCAAATTCCCACTGCCTGCACATCTGTCAATAATGACATAGTCGGTCTTCCCCCCCCCCCCCCATTGCTCTTTCTACGGCTTTTTTAACTAAGTTAAGTCCAAGTTTCGCATAAAGAGCTGGAGTATAAAAAGCTCCTAATTTTTTTTGTGTCATAGGGTCATTTAACATATCCATAATATACTTAAAGTCTATTTCTCGTCCTTGCCAAGCATTAATGTATTTTTTAAGGGTGCCTTTTGGCTCTTTAAGTTCGGCAAAAAATGCCTTTTTTTCGGGTTTTTGTTTAAAATTTAAAGCATTTTCGTAATAAAAATTTGCCCAGCCATAGACATTATGTTCGTTGATGTTAATTTTTACATTATGTCTTTGTTCCCTTACAAATTCTTTAATAGCTTTTTTGCCTTTCTCATAGCTTAGGTCAAATTCAATGATTTCGCTTGGCTCATTTGCTTTAAAGTCAGCTATACCATCGCTTGCTTTTAAATTTGCGTAATTTTCTATATCGTTGATAATTTCAATATAATCAATCGCATCATAAATAAAGCATCGGTTTTCATCTTGACTCACAAGGCAAATTTTAGCAGGTATAGGCACTCCGTCTCGGTTAAATCTAGCTAAATAAATCAAAGCTTGACTTAACGCCTTTGCCTTGCCGTAGCTTGTAACATTTTGCTTATGTTCAAAAATGATGTTATTGGTGTATCCATCTGTATTTTTTGATATATTAACATCATAAAGTCCATTAGGAAAAATTTGTGTATAAAAATTGACTTGAAAGCTTACTTCATCGGTTTGGATTGTTGGCATTTATATCCTTTAGTTTATTAAAGCCCTTAAATTTAAGAGCTTTGCGCAATTTAGTTTTCCTTAAGAAGCTGACTGATTTCACCAACCTCAGGAAAACGCTCGTCTTTTAGAGCCTTTTTGGAAAAGATGATTTTACCATCACACTCAACGACAAAATCTCCCCTACCGCCGACTTCAAATTCGACTTTTACATCGCCGAAATCTTTTTGCAATTCTTCTGCAACCCTTGCAGCTTGTGGTTTGTAGTTTCAAATTTGGCAGTAATAAATTTTTACTTGTTTCATAACAAATCCCTTAAAAATTTTTGAGAAATTCTAACTAAATAAAACAAAATTGCTCTTTAAAATTCTTTAAATTCAGCAAGGATTTTTTATAATCTTTTAAAAATTTCTAGCGAGGATTAGATAATGAGTCAATTTACGCATCTTCACTTACATACAGAATATTCAATGCTAGACGGCGCTAATAAACTTAAAGAACTTGCCCTTACTTTAAAAGAGCAAGGTGCTACAAGTGTGGCGATGACAGACCACGGAAATATGTTTGGGGCGATTGATTTTTACCAGACTATGAGAGCGCAAGGACTTAAGCCGATAATTGGGCTTGAGGCGTATTTACATAATATGGACGATTTGGGCGATAAAAGCTCAAGGCAGCGTTTTCACCTCTGCCTTTACGCAAAAAATGAAGTGGGCTATAAAAATTTGATGTATCTTAGCTCCCAAAGCTATATTCACGGGCTTTATTATTATCCGCGTATTAATAAAAAGCTTTTGGAAAAGCATAGCGAGGGTTTGATTTGCTCTTCGGCTTGTTTGCAAGGTGAGGTAAATTGGCACTTAAATATCCATAATGAAAGAAATGTTCGTTTTGGTGCGAAAGGCTATGAAGCGGCGAAAGAGGCGGCTCTTTGGTATAAAAGGGTGTTTGGGGAGGATTTTTATTTTGAGATTATGAGGCACGGCATTAATGACCAAAGGGCTATTGATGACGATATTATAAGGCTTTCAAGGGAGCTTGACGTTAAAATCATCGCCACAAACGATACGCATTATACTTTTAAAGAAAGAGCCGATGCGCACGAGGTTTTTATGTGTATAGGTATGGGTAAAAGGTTCAATGACCCGGATAGAATGCGTCATAGCGTGAAAGAATTTTATGTGAAGACTGCTGAGCAAATGAGTGAGCTTTTTGCCGATATACCAGAGGCGATTTCTAACACTCAAGATTTGGCAAATAAATGCAATTTAGAGCTAAAATTAGGAAATCCAACCCCCCCAAATTTCAAATTTACAAGAGAATATGCTAAGGAATTTAATATTGCCTTACCGCAGGAAAAAGTGGAATTTAGTTTTGAAAATGATGATTTGATTTTTGAATATCTTTGCCGAAAAGGGCTTGATGAGAGGCTAAAATTCATCGATGAAGACAAGCACGAAGCTTATAAAGAGAGATTGGAAACGGAAATTAAAATTATCAAAGAGATGAAATTTTCAGGCTATATGCTGATAGTTCATGACTTCATTAAGGTAGCTAAGGACAAAAATATCCCTGTGGGACCGGGTAGGGGTTCGGCTGCTGGGAGTTTGGTGGCGTATTCTCTTAAAATTACAGATATTGACCCTATCCCTTACAATTTACTTTTTGAGCGTTTTTTAAATCCCGAGCGTGTAAGTATGCCCGATATTGATGTGGATTTTTGTCAAGATAGGCGTGGAGAGGTGATTGACTATGTGATTGATAAATATGGTAGCGACAAGGTCGCGCAGGTAAGCACTTTTAACAAGCTTTTAGCTAAGGGCGTGATACGCGATGTGGCGAGGGTTTTGGACATTAGTTTGCAAGATGTCGATGAATTTATTAAGCTTGTGCCTGAAGAGCTTAAAATCACTCTCGATGAGGCTTATGAGAAAGAGCCTAAAATTAAAGAATTTATAGAAAAGCATCCTAAAGGCAAGGAACTTTGGGAGTATGCTAAGGCTTTAGAGGGCTTAAATAGAAATGCAGGTATGCACGCGGCTGGACTTGTGATTTCAAATGAAAGTTTATGGCATAAAACTCCGCTTTTTAGGCAAAGTAAAAATGATGAGAGGCATTTGATAACGCAGTATTCTAAGGACCATTTAGAAGATGTGGATTTAATCAAATTTGACTTCTTGGGGCTTAAAACGCTAACCCTTATCCATAATGCCATTAAGCTGATAAAGGAGCGTTATAATAAAGACATCATTTGGGAGAGCATTGATGTCAATGATTCTAAGGTGTATAAAACGATACAAAGTGGAAATACTTTAGGGATTTTTCAAATTGAATCCGATGGTATGCAAAGCTTAAATGCAAGGCTTAAGCCTGAGAATTTTGAAGATTTGGTTGCGGTGTTAGCGCTTTATCGTCCCGGTCCTATGGAGTCTGGAATGCTTGATGATTTTATCGACAGAAAGCACGGACTTAAGAAAATCGTTTATCCTTTTGATGTGCTTAAAGAAGTGCTTGAGCCAACTTATGGCGTGATTGTTTATCAAGAGCAGGTTATGCAAATTGTCCAAATTATAGGCGGTTTTTCTTTAGGGGGTGCGGATGTCGTGCGTAGGGCTATGGGGAAAAAGGACCCTGAAAAGATGAAAAAGCTCAAAGACGAATTTGCTGATGGTGCTGTAAAACAGGGCTATGATAGAGCTAAGGCGGAGGATTTGTGGGAGCTTATTGTTAAGTTTGCGGGTTATGGTTTTAATAAATCTCACTCCGCAGCTTATGGGCTTATCACTTTTCAAACGGCTTATTTAAAGACTTATTACCCAAGTGAATTTATGGCAGCACTTTTAACGAGTGAGGAAAATAAAGTCGAAAAAGTCGCTGTGTATATCGAAGAGATGAAAAAGATGAACATCAAGCTTTTGCCACCCAACATTAATAAAGCTATCAGTGAATTTAGTGCCATTAAACAAGATGATGGAACAGAGGCTATCGTTTATGGTTTAGGTGCGATTAAGAGTGTGGGAAGACCTGCGATTGAAAATATTTTGGAACTAAGGGCTAAAAATGGAAATTTTAAAGATTTGCACGACTTTTTAAGCAAAATTGACACAGCTAAGATTAATAGAAGAACACTTGAGGGCTTTGTTAAGGCGGGTTCTTTTGATGATTTTGGTTTTACTAGAAAATGTTTGTTTAATAATCTTGATATTTTGGCTGAAAGTGCTAGAAAAATGGCTGAAGTGAGAAAAAATTCAGCGAGTTCTTTATTTGGTGCGGAAGAATTAAATGCGGATACCAAGATAAATATGACAATCGACAATAGCGAATTTGAAGCTATGGAAAAATTAACTTACGAGAAAGAAATTTTAGGAATTTATATTTCAGGGCATCCTTTGGATAAATTTTTTGAAGAAATTAACACCATAGAATACACCAAAAGTATAGATTTTGAAAATCTTAAGGGTAGCGGGGAAATTTTAAGTATAGGTAAAATTGAAAATTTTAAAAGCTTGATGAGTAAGAGCGGAAAACGCTACGGCATACTTGAAATTTTGGATTTTTACTCTTCTTTTGAAACGACAATTTTTGAATCGAGCATTGAAGAGATAGAAAACATCATTAAAGAGCGTAAAAATGACGCTTTTGGCTTTATGCTTGGGTTTAAAAATGATGACGCGAGACTTAATTTTACTTTAAGGGGAATTCGCACTTTAGATGAGATTAAAAACGGCGATTTTAAGGCTGTGAAAAAATATTCTTCTAAAAAATTTGAGAAGAAAAATGACTTCACTAAAGAGCCTATGGAATTTGAAAATAACATTATAGAGCTTGATTTAAGTCGTTTAAATAAAGAGCTTATCTATGAAATTCACGAAATAGCAAGAAATGCTCACAATCCAAACGAAAAAGGCAATAAAAAGCTTGTTTTAAGGGTTATTAGTGCGGGTTCTTGTTTACTTTATCATACGGATTTTATCATTTCTGATAGCGTGAGCGAAAAGATAGCGAGTAAATATGCAGGGTGAAAACCTTGCTATTTTCTTCTATAAATTTCGTTTTTAAGCTCCACGCACTCAAATCCTTTTTTATCAAGCGTTACCACACGCAAAAAGCCGCCATCATCGACCTTACCCTCGCACAAAAAAACCCTCTTATTAAGCCTAATGGGAAGTTTAAGCCTATTTCGATGTCCAAAAATTTGGTAAGAGCTAAGGGGGTGATTTTGTATAAATTCCTCCGCTACTTTTAAGCTATCATCATAATCACCCACACCATAGATAAAATCACTACTTGGCACGAAGCTTAAATTCTCACTTTTTTTTGGCAAAAGCGTAATGCCAGCGTGTGAGCAAAAGATTTTTTTAGAGCCGTATTTATACCAGAGGCATTCCTTTAAATGCGGATAAAAATTTCTCGCGTCTTTTGGGGTAAGCTTTTCTTTGCGAAAGTCTTTTAGGGTGTTTTCGTTAAATTCTTTGTAGCTTACTAATTCTCCATTTGCCCATTTTATTAAGTGTTTTTCGTGATTTCCCTCTAGCAGACAGACATTTTTTTTCTCACAAATTTTAAGTAAAAATTTCAAAACTTTGCCATTTTCCACGCCCCTATCGATATAATCGCCCAAAAAAATGTAATATTCATCATCTTTTAATTCTTTTAAATACTTTTTAAGCACACTATAACAGCCCTGTAAGTCGCCTATATGATGAATTTTTTTGTAAGCACTTAAATTTGGCATTTGATAAAGGCAGTCTTTCCATTCATTAGGTTTTAGGATGGAGTGTTTTTTGGGTATTTTTTTAAGTAAATTTTGCGTTTTTTCAAGTAGCTTAATAGGTGTCAAAAGTCCTGTTTTTTGTGCTAGGGTGATATTTTTTTGTTTGCAAATTTCAAGAGGGGTATCACTAAAATCAACAACAAAAAGCTTATAGCGATAAATTCCAGCTAAGTCCTTAAAGGGCTTTAGAGTTTCGTTGTAGGTATTTACCACGCAAAATTCACCTTTTTGCATTCTTATTTTTAAAAAATAAAGCAAAATGTGATGAAGCTCATTGTCATTTTTGTAATCAAGACTTTTAAATCCACCAAGTATATTTTTATCCCTAGCACTTAAAAATCTTAATTCATTGATGTCGAGCGTAAAATTTTTTAAGTCATTTTGAGCGATAAATTCCTCTTGTCCCGCGTGGTAATTTCCTCTTAAAATGAGTAAAATACGCAAAATATTTCCTAAATTTTCTTTAAAAATTCTGTTTTTAGCACTATTGTGCCAAATTTATCAATTTTAGCCTCTATCTCATTTTCTTTATTTGTGAGCTTGATATTTTTGATTGTTGTGCCACGCTTTAAAGTTGCACTTGCACCTTTAACCTTTAAATCTTTAATCACACTCACGCTATCGCCTGCGTTAAGTTCCGTTCCATTTGAATCTTTTGCCATTTTATCTTTCCTTTCCTTTTTTCTTTGCGGCTATGATATTTAAAATTTCTGTTCCAAGTGCAAACACCATAGCCACATAAATGTAAGCCTTGCTAAGATGAAGCTCTAAGCTCTCCGCCACTAAAACCACGCCTATCATTATCAAAAATGCAAGGGCAAGAATTTTAATGCTAGGATACTTTTCTACAAAATCCGCAATGGGCTTAGAGGCAAAAAGCATTACCAAAACGGCTAAAATCACCGCGATAATCATAATCTCAATATCTTGTGCGATTCCCACCGCAGTGATGACGCTATCAAGAGAGAAGACGATGTCGATAATGGCGATTTCAGCCACCACAACCCAAAGCTTGGAGCTTAATTTAAGATTTGATTCGCCCTCGTCATTTTCGTCGTGTGTGCTTAAAATTTCGTCTTTTATTTCTTTGATGGATTTAATGATTAAAAACAATCCTCCAAAAAATAAAACCAAATCCCTACCAGAAATCTCTCCCCAGTATTTAAGCCCCTCAAATCCCGCTATACCTCCGGTAAAAAAGGCAAAAAAGCTTGTGCTAAAAAAGGCTAAATTCTTTGCTTCCTCACTTAAATTTGCGACATCGCCCACATAAAGGGAAAATAGTGGTGCGACAAGCTTCATCACCCAAAAAAGCGAGAGTAGAAGCAAAATTCTTGTAATCATCGCAAAGCCAAGACCTAAAATGCGTCCTTTATCTCTATGTTTTGGCGGAAGTTTGCTTACTAAAATCGCTAGGAAGATGATATTATCCACGCCAAGAACGATTTCAAGGGCTGATAAAGTCAAAAGCGTTACCCAAGCATCAACGCTAAAAATCCATTCAAACATATTAATCCTTAAATCCATTTAAAAGGCATAATTTTATACTTTTAAAACAAATTAAGGCTTAAATTCAGCGAAAATACAAAAAAAAAAAATAGAATACGACTTTATTTTAAATTTAAGGAGTCAAAATGCAGGGTAAAATACTTGCGGATAATCTTATCGGTGGAAACGATGGTAATCGTTATAGTTTTTCTCTTGAAAATGTGAGAAATTTAAATAATAAAACGATAAATGACATCATCAATGCTGAAGTGGATTTTGAGGTCGATGGAACGGAGGCAAAATCTATATTTATCACAAAAAATTTCATAAATATTGGAAATATTATGCAAGGTGATAGCATTAATTCTATCAAAACGAAAGCTTATATTTATGTAGCTGGAGTTATACTTGGTGTTATCCCTTTTCTTGGATGGGCTCTTAGCCTTGTTGGTTTTGTCTTTATGATTTTAGCTATTTTGACCATCGGCAAAATTTCTGGTGCGCCTTTGATTAGAAATTTTTTACTTTCTTGGATATTAGTTTTCGTGGGTGGAATAGTTATGAGCTTTTCTGTTGCTGGAAGTTTTATAGGAGGTTTGAGTGGTAGTAGCGGATTTACCACTGGAATGATAGCTCTTATTGTCGTTGGTGTGTTGATATGTATCGGTGGTTTGGTATTTAGTTATTTTTATTATAGAGATTTGGCTGAAGTTACAAATGAAAAATTCTTTTTATATGCTTTTATATGCCGTGCAGTTGCAGCTCTTACAATTTTAGTGCCTATTTTAGGTATTGTTCTTATGATTGCTGCAGCAGTTATTGAGCTTATTGCTTGGATTAGATTTAAAGAAGTTAGGAAAAAAGAAGCCTTATAATTTATCTCACTTATAAAGGCAAATCGTATTTTCGTTTTGCCTTTATCTCTTTCATTTTTTAATTTTATAATTCTCACAGAATTTTGATTTGCAATTTGTTTTTTTTTTTTTTTTGTAAAATCGCCTAAATTTACTTTAGAAGGATTTGTATGAATTGTTTTAATCATAATGATTTGGTTGCAGTTGGTGCTTGTCAAAATTGTGGTGTAGGGCTTTGTAATGAGTGCGTTAGCAATGCTGTAAAGATAGAAAATAAGCCTATTTGCAAATCTTGTGATTTAACGAGAGTGGAGAGCTATATCGCAGAGCTTAGGGAAGAATTAAGTAAAATCAAAGTTAAAAAAATCATTTGGAGCGTGATTTTAGCACTAGGTTGTATAGCTTTGTTATCTCATCTTGTTGTAGGCACTCCATTTTCAATTGGGCAGTATTTTTTTGCTTGTTTTTTCTTGGCTTTTGCTGGATTTACGGAAAGAGCTCAAAGAAGATTAGAATTTGAAAATAGTGCCGCTGGGATAAGGGCTAAGTTTGATGAGGAAAGGGAATATCGAGACAATACCATTTGGGTAACTTGGGCTTTCAAATTTGCATTTTTTCTTATTAGAGGGGCGTTTTTTCCTATTTTTTATGCGAATTTAATGCTCTTTGGCACAAAGAAAATTCAAAATGAGCTTAAAGAATGCGAAGCATACAAAGATAGCTTATAATTTTTGAAGTTTAAGGTGATTTTTTTTTTTTTTTGATACAATCACGGCTTTAAAATTTGTAGTTTAAGGAGGGGTAATGAGGGGTAAGATTATTTCAAGTGGTGTGATAATGGCAGATGATGGCAAAAAATATTTTTATGTGGGAGAATTTCCTACAAATGCTTCGGTGGAATTTAAGGCTGAGGACGATAGGGCTGTAAATGTGAGCGTGGTGCAAGGTGAAAGTTGCTTGTGTGCTGAACCTCCTTTTATCAATAATGCCTTTATATTTTGGGATTTTAGAAAGATTAAAGAGAGTTTTTCAACGATGAATATTCACTCCATTAAATTCTTTTCTTTCACTGCTTTAATTATAAGTTTTTTGAGTGGCTTAGTGTATGGAATGAAATTTGACACGGGAGTATTTTTTTGGAGTTTTGTGAGCTTTTTATGTGTGTTTTGGGTGGTATTTTCTTTGTGTCATTTAGCGTCTAATTATGCTTTGATGAGAGCCTTTTTTCTAGCGATAATTTTAAGCATTGTTTTAAGCTTTCTTAGCACTGGGACTACATTTGGTGCGTTTTTTGGTGGAAAATGGTTAGCTTATGTGCTTGGGGCGTTGAGTGTGGTAGCTCTTATAGCTTTTATTTTGAGTGCTGTGCTTTATGTGAGAATTTTAGCAAAAATCACCCACGAGCCATTTTTTCTTTATAGTCTTTACACGGCTGCTTTAGTGCTTGTGTTTTTTGGCATAAGTTTGCTAAATTTTAGAGGATTTTTTGGTGTGGTTTTAGTGGCTTTGATGGGAATTTGTGGCTTTGTTTCTTTTGTTTTTTACCTTTTTGCTTTGCTAAGATTTAGAGAAATTAGCATAGAGCAAAATGCGACACTTAAAAGTGAATTTTTAGAGCTTTTCAACCCTGCTTCTTGGCGACTTAAAAAATCTTAATTAAAGAAGCCTTAGGGCTTCTTTGCATTTTATCCGTTTTGTTTGTTTTTTGTTTTTTTTTTTTTTCATAAAATCGCTTTTATTAAATGATTTAGGAGAAAAAATGTATCAAGACGGCTTTTTTATCGGTATAGTAGAACAAGCTCAAAAAAGAGAATATGCACATACAAGTGGAAAAATTAGAACAAATGAGACTTTATTTTCAGGCAAAAATGTAAAAGGGGATATAAAAACGACACATACGGTAAACTATGAATTCAAACTTCAGGGACATAGTGAAGTTTTCCGCACGAACAATGAATATGTCATACAAGATGGAGATAAAGTGATACTTAGAGCGATAAAAAATCGATTTGGAATTTTTGATGTAAATGCTTGTAAAAATTTTACACACCGCTGGACTTTTGGAGAAGGGGGCTTTGTGGGTAGTATATTTGTTGGAATTGCTATATTTTTTGGTGTTTTGCTTCTTTGTTTTATTTTGTCGCTTATTGCGCATTTGATTACACAAAAAGTGTTTGGATTTGGTAATGTGGCTGAGTCTATTATCGCTACAATTGGTGGAATTTTTGGAGTATGTGGTGGTGTTTTTTTAGCCATTAAATCGGGTTTAGAGAGCTACAAAGAGGATAAAAAATTTCAAGCTATGCTATTTCCAGAAAATTTTAATAAATTAAACAATTTGCAAGCCCAAAATTAAGGCTAATAGCCCCGATTTTTCAATTTAATCACAGCTTAAATTTTATAAAATCTAAAATGATGAGAAAAATTTTAGATTTTAAATTTGTTTTTTTGATACTTTTTGTTGATTTATCTGCTTTACTTTATGGAATTTCTACCCTAAGCATTAGCGAAGATGAGGCGAAAATTTATTTTAACGGCTCGAATTTGCTTTATTATTTTACGCATTTTGGAACGCTTTTGTTTGGGCAAAATGACTTTGGACTGCGTTTTGTTTTTTTGCTTTTTCATTTTTTAAGTTGCATTTTGCTTTTTTTACTCGCTTTAAAATACACCAAAAAAATGAGCGATAGCATTTTTTCTCTCTTGCTTTTCATTTTACTCCCCGGAAGTGTGGCAAGTGCTTTACTTGTCAATGAAGCCTCTTTTGTGATATTGCTTTCTTTAGCCTTACTTTGTGCGTATGAGTATAAGAAAAAATGGCTTTTTTATCCGCTTTTTGTGCTTGTTTTGTTTGTGGATAAATCTTTTGGTATCCTTTTTTTAACTTTTTTCTTTTTTGGAATTTATAAGAAAAATCACTTTTTATACAGCCTTTCTTTGGTGCTTTTTATCGTAAGTATTTTTTATTATGGTTTTGATACGGGTGGGCGTCCTAGGGGATATTTTTTAGATACTTTGGGAATTTTTGCGGCGTGTTTTTCGCCTTTAGTTTTTGTTTATTTTTTTTATGTGATTTATAGACTTGCTTTTAAAAAGGATAAGAGTTTGTTGTGGTTTTTGATGACAACAACTTTTATTTTTTGCTCCTTGCTTTCTTTGCGTCAAAAGCTTTATTTGGAGGATTTTTTGCCTTTTTGTGTGATTTGCACCCCTTTACTCATTAAAACTTTAATGCAAAGTTATAGGGTAAGACTGCCTAAATTTAGACTTAAGTATAAAATTTTTATCGAGTGCGCGGGGATTTTTTTACTTTTTTGCTATTTTGTCATTGTGGCAAATAAGATTTTATACGATTTCATCGATGAGCCAAAAAGGCATTTTGCTTATAACTACCACTTGGCAAAAGAATTAAGCGTAGAACTTAAAAGAGAGGGGATAGACTCTTTAAGGGTTGCGCCAGAGCTTCAAAAAAGATTGGCGTTTTATGGGATTAAAAATAGCGAATTTTTCTATCTTAAGGCTTTGAAAAAGGGCGAAATTTTAAATCCTAAATTCAAAACGATAAGAATTTTTTTAGGGAAACATCAAAAAATTTACCAAATTAAAAGTTTTGAAAGTGAAAAAAGCCTTTAGTTTGCTTGAAATTGTGCTTGTTTTGTCAATTTTGGGTGTGATTTTAACTTTTGCAAATTTTGATTTAAGGCAAGATAAATTAAGCGAGGGTGCAAGAAGCATTTTAAATGATATTTTATATACAAGAAATTTGGCTTTAATGCAAAGCTCTTTTAGAACAAATGAATTAAATCACGCAAAAAGAGAGTGGTATAAAAGCAGATGGCAACTTTATTTTATTAATTCGGCTGCGACAAATTATGAGCAAACTTATACAATTTTTTTGGATAAAAACGGCGATGGCAATGCAAATTTGGGTAAGACGAATGTAAATTTGGATAGGGAAATTGCTGTAGATATCTTAAATCCCGTGAAATTAATGAATTCTGGTCAAAGTGGGGTGATACATAAAGATGATGAAAAAGCGAGTGCTAGATTTAACATTGAAAAAAGGTTTGGTATAGAAAAGGTCGAATTTAAGGGTGCTTGCAGTGGGACGACTAGGATAATTTTTGATGAGTTTGGCAGACTTTATTCCCCTTTAAAAAGTGCAAAAAGTGTTTTTGATAAGAATCTTGCTAAAAATTCTTCCACTTGCATTTTGCGGTTTAGCTCGAAATATAAAAAGCAAATTTGTCTTGTTATCGATACGCTAAGTGGTTATGCTTATATCCCAAAATTTAACGATTTTAACCAGCAGTTTGTTCTTTTAAAAAACAAAATGGTTGAATGTGCCAAAATTTAAATTTTTAATCAAATAATAAGTTTTGTTGATTATAATTCCTCATTTTTGTTAAACAATAAAAATTATTAAAAAAATTATTTTATTAAGTAAAGGACAAAAATGTTAAAAAATTTGGGTATTTCAGCTAAACTTTATTTAAGTTTTTCTTTCATTATCGTTATTATGTTGCTAGTTGCGTTTTTTTCTATGGCTAAGGTAAATTTTTTAGACGATGCTTTAAGAATGACCACGGATAGAAATGCTCTCATTTCGCGTCAAGCGATAAATTATAGAGGAAGTGTGCATGATAGGTCGATTTTGGTGCGCGATGTGCTTTTGATTAATAATGATAGGGCAGATTTGGAGCAGACTTTAGCGGAGATTAGAAAGCTTGAGGAGGATTATGATAGGGCGGATAAGGTTTTGATAGATATTTTAAACAGAGTCGGCGATGCTAATGAAAAAGCTATGTATGAAGATATCGCTAAGACTAATGCTATCACAAAAAAACTTTACGAAGAGATTATTAATCAAGTCATTACAAAGGGCAATAAAACAGTCGCCACAGAGCTTTTACTCGATGAAGCTAGGGCTAAATTTATTTTGTGGTTAGCACAGATTAACAAATTAATTGACTATGAAGAGGCTTCAAGTCAAAAATTAACTGGTGAATCACTCAAGGCAACAGGCTCTTTCGGAATTACTATGCTAAGTGTTGTAGGTGCTGCTTTAGTGTTTGCTTTATTCATTGCTTATTTTATCGTTTCTTATATTAAAAAATCTGTTGGAGGTGAGCCAAATGAGGTCAATCGCGTTATTAAAGAGGTGGCAAATGGAAATTTAACCCAAAAGATTGATACAAATTACAATGAAAGCATACTTTATGCAGTGGGAAAAATGCAAGAGCAATTAAGAAACATAGTTGAACAAATGCTTCACACTTCAAAGAATTTAAATGAAAAAGTAGATTTAGCGGTAGAGCGTTTTGTGGAGACGGAAAAATCTGTAATTATTCAGGGTAAAACCTCAAGAGAATCGGCACAAAAGATTAAAGAGATTAGTCAAAAAACGCAAAATGTCTCTCAAATTGCTTTAGAAACAGAGCAAAATTCAAAAGATACGACAGAAATTTGTGAAAATAATAAAAAATCCGCCGAAGATACCGCTTCGCAAATGGAATTCATTGCCGATAATTCTTCTAAAATTTCTCAGCAAATCAATTTGCTTGATGAGCATGCTAAAAACATAGGCACAAGCACGGAGTTGATTAGTGAGATTACAGAGCAAACAAATTTACTCGCACTAAACGCCGCCATAGAAGCAGCTAGAGCCGGTGAAGTAGGGCGTGGCTTTGCGGTCGTGGCTGATGAAATTCGCAAACTTGCAGAAAAAACAGGCTCGGCAACAGAGCAAATTGCGATGATAAACAAGAAAATTCAAGAAGAAACTTTAGCCACTGTGGGTGCCATTGAAGAATCTATTCCTCTCATTTCACAAGGTAAAGCTTTAAGTGAGGGCGTTAGAGATAGCGTAGAGATCATCTTTAATCAAGCAAATGATAGTCTTATCAAAGCACAAGAGGTTAATAAAGAGGTCGCAGAACAAGTGAATTTGATGAATGAGATTGAAGAAAAAATTAATTTTGTCGCAAGTATTTCAGAGCAAACGCAAAAAGCTGTCGGTGAAAATCGAAATTCTATGATGGAACTTAAAAATTTGAGCGATAATCTCCAAAAAGAAATTCAAATTTTTAAGTTGTAATGAAAGTTGGAGATTTTAATCTCCAATTCCTTTATTTTTAATCCCACTTTAAGCTTTCCTCGCTACAATTTCATTTCTTTTTTGTTTTTTTACCCTTAGCTTCTTAGCCATAGTAAAAACCTAAAAAAGTCTTGTTCTTTAACACCAACATTGTTATTTAAATCTTATAGTCAATCTTTGAAATCTAAATAAGTGACGATTGAGCCAACTTTACTATAATATTAGTAAAGCTAAACAAATAAAAGTTTTAGATTAAAACTTCATATCACTAAAGCTAAAGATACTAGGGAATAACCTAATTAATGGATTGTGTTTAGCAATCTTATCTTTAGTGTTGCTTCTTAGTCAGGCTTTGCCTGATGTTAAAGAAGATAAAAATATGGAGAGTTTGATCCTGGCTCAGAGTGAACGCTGGCGGCGTGCCTAATACATGCAAGTCGAACGATGAAGCTTTTAGCTTGCTAGAAGTGGATTAGTGGCGCACGGGTGAGTAAGGTATAGTTAATCTGCCCTACACTGGGGGACAACACTTAGAAATGAGTGCTAATACCCCATACTCCTATTTAGCATAAGTTAGATAGGGAAAGTTTTTCGGTGTAGGATGAGACTATATAGTATCAGCTAGTTGGTAAGGTAAAGGCTTACCAAGGCTATGACGCTTAACTGGTCTGAGAGGATGATCAGTCACACTGGAACTGAGACACGGTCCAGACTCCTACGGGAGGCAGCAGTAGGGAATATTGCGCAATGGGGGAAACCCTGACGCAGCAACGCCGCGTGGAGGATGACACTTTTCGGAGCGTAAACTCCTTTTCTTTGGGAAGAATTTTGACGGTACCAAAGGAATAAGCACCGGCTAACTCCGTGCCAGCAGCCGCGGTAATACGGAGGGTGCAAGCGTTACTCGGAATCACTGGGCGTAAAGGGCGCGTAGGCGGATTATCAAGTCTCTTGTGAAATCTAATGGCTTAACCATTAAACTGCTTGGGAAACTGATAGTCTAGAGTGAGGGAGAGGCAGATGGAATTGGTGGTGTAGGGGTAAAATCCGTAGATATCACCAAGAATACCCATTGCGAAGGCGATCTGCTGGAACTTAACTGACGCTAAGGCGCGAAAGCGTGGGGAGCAAACAGGATTAGATACCCTGGTAGTCCACGCCCTAAACGATGTATGCTAGTTGTTGGGATGCTAGTCATCTCAGTAATGCAGCTAACGCATTAAGCATACCGCCTGGGGAGTACGGTCGCAAGATTAAAACTCAAAGGAATAGACGGGGACCCGCACAAGCGGTGGAGCATGTGGTTTAATTCGAGGATACGCGAAGAACCTTACCTGGGCTTGATATCCTAAGAACCTTATAGAGATATGAGGGTGCTAGCTTGCTAGAACTTAGAGACAGGTGCTGCACGGCTGTCGTCAGCTCGTGTCGTGAGATGTTGGGTTAAGTCCCGCAACGAGCGCAACCCTCGTCCTTAGTTGCTAACGATTCGGTCGAGCACTCTAAGGAGACTGCCTTCGTAAGGAGGAGGAAGGTGGGGACGACGTCAAGTCATCATGGCCCTTACGCCCAGGGCGACACACGTGCTACAATGGCATATACAATGAGACGCAATACCGCGAGGTGGAGCAAATCTATAAAATATGTCCCAGTTCGGATTGTTCTCTGCAACTCGAGAGCATGAAGCCGGAATCGCTAGTAATCGTGAATCAGCCATGTCACGGTGAATACGTTCCCGGGTCTTGTACTCACCGCCCGTCACACCATGGGAGTTGATTTCACTCGAAGTGGAAATACTAAACTAGTTATCCCCCACAGTGGAATCAGCGACTGGGGTGAAGTCGTAACAAGGTAACCGTAGGAGAACCTGCGGTTGGATCACCTCCTTTCTAGAGTACAACTTTATCCTTTCGTTAGGATAGAGTATAATAAAGTCAAGTTTCTCACAAACTTGCTTTTCAATTGTCCTTGTTTAGATTTTAAAGATTGATGATAAAGCTAATTGGGGAATTAGCTCAGCTGGGAGAGCGCCTGCTTTGCACGCAGGAGGTCAGCGGTTCGATCCCGCTATTCTCCACCATTCTTCTTAAGGGCCTATAGCTCAGCTGGTTAGAGTGCACCCCTGATAAGGGTGAGGTCACAAGTTCAAGTCTTGTTAGGCCCACCATTGGTTTAAAACAACTTGTTGGATTTTAGGTAATTTTATGAACAGTTTTCCTGTTTCTATCGTAGATAGTGTTGATATGCAAATTGATTTAAAAGCAATGCAAAATAAATTCTTCAACCATTACTTAGACTGCGAAGATGATTTATATTTACTACATAAAAATAAAGTAGATTATGTGGGGCAATTTGTAGAGATAAAAGATTATAGCATTTATTATGATTTAGATTTTGATTTCTCGCAGCTTGGTGTCAATGAAAATATTCTCAATCATCTAGCAACGATGAAAGCAAATGGAAAGTGTTTGATTTCTCGATATATCGTCGATTTAAATCATAACAAAATTGAAAGAGTAAAAGCCGAACCTTTTACGCAAAATTTTGCTCTTACAAATAATGCTTTTGATTATAGAAAAAATGAAAGAAAATTTAAAGAATCACCTGAAGCTTTATTTGATGATGATTTAAGAAAGATGATGCTTTTTGCTCTAAAGAAAATTCAAAGTTATACGCAGTGTGGTGGTTTGCTCATCACACTTTTATTTTTTGTCAAGGCTGTGAGAGTGCTACAAATTCACCAGAGGGTATCCATCAAGATGGGATGGATTTTATAATGTTTGCTTTTGTCGTGGAGAGAAAAAATGTCAATGGTGCAAAAAGCATTGTTTATGCAGAAGATAAAGAGACTAAAATTTTTGAAGCCGTTTTGAAAGAGGGGCAAGGGCTTTTACAGGCAGATTTACATAGCTCTTTGTGGCACGAAGTTACAGAAATTTCGTCGCTTAATCCAAATGAAATGGCTTATCGCTCCAGCATAGGCTTTGACATCGAGTGTCTTAAATGAAATTAAAACTTTGCGATGAAATTTTTACCATTAAAAAATTAGATAAACAAGTGGCTTTCAATAAAACGATTTTTTGCTTAATCAATGAGTATGATGGCCCAAGTGTGATTGAGACTATCTCTAAAAATAGCACGGCTTCTTTAAAATTTAGAGCATTTTATATTGATGAGCTTGACGATTTTTCTCAAAGTGGAATTTTATTTCAGGTTTTAAAGCTTTTAAAGAAAATCATATCAGCGTTTCAGTTGTGTCGGCTTTTAGCAGGGATTACATTTTCGTGCAAGAAGCAGATTTTGAAAAGACACGACTCCTACTTGGAATTTAGTGATGACGCCACTATTTAAAGGTTTTTTGCTCTCTCTTTCTCTCATTGCAGCCATAGGCGCACAAAATGCTTTCATTTTAAAACAAGCTTTGGCAAATCAACATATTTTCATAGTTTGCCTACTTTGCTTTTTATGTGATGTGGTTTTGATGAGTGTAGGTATCTTTGGTGTGGGCGGAATTTTTATGCAAAACCAAATTTTAGCCCTTATCCTAGCTTTTTGCGGTGTGATTTTTGCTTTATATTATGCTTTTTTATCCCTTAAAGCCATTTTTTCAAATTCTACTTTAGCGTTATTAACAAAGGGAAAAACTCTTAGCTTAAAAAGAACTATAGCTTTAACCTTGCTCGTTACCCTTGCTAATCCTCATGTTTATTTAGACACCGTTTTTCTAGTGGGCAGTGCGGCTTTAAATTTTTCTTTTGATGAAAAAATCTTTTTTGCCATAGGGGCTTTAAGCGCTTCGTTTTTATGGTTTTTCTCTTTGGGTTATGGGGCTAAATTTTTGAGTTTTTATATCAACAAAAAGCCAAATATTATTAAAATCATTGATTTTTTTGTATGCCTTATAATGTGTATGGTTGCACATTCTTTAAGCTTGTATATTTTGGAAAAAATTCATATCTTATAGGTTTTATTAAATTTAATGCTTTAGGTAATGTGTAAATTTAATTTTAATGTCAAGCGTACCAAATTTGAAGTTTAAATTCTTTGATAAATAATTCTCATATGAGTTTAAAATATAAAAAGCGAGTTATTGTAACTTAAATTTTGTATAATGCTCTCTCATTTTTTATGAAAGGACTTTTATGTATCTATTCACTTCAGAAGTCGTAAGCGCAGGTCATCCTGACAAGTGCGCTGATATAATCGCTGATACGATAGTGGATATACTCTTGAAAAATGACAAAAATTCAAGGGTGGCGAGTGAGGTTTTTGTCGCAGGAAATAAGGTTGTGATAGGGGGCGAGGTTAAGTCAAATCACAAGCTTAGTAAGACTGACTACGATAATTTAGTTAAAAATGTTTTGAAAAATATCGGTTACGATGGAGCTGGATATTTCACTAAAGAACAGTGTTTGCATCCAGATGAAGTTGATGTGATGGTGTTTTTAAACGAACAAAGCCCAGACATCAATCAGGGTGTCGACCAAGAAGATGGCGAAACGGGAGCTGGAGACCAGGGGATAATGTTTGGCTTTGCAAGTTGCGAGGCAGATGAATATATGCCAGCAGCTATTAGCTATGCTAGAATACTTTGTGATAAGGTTTATGCTTACGCTAAGGCGCACCCAAATGAACTTGGGGTTGATATTAAAACTCAAGTTACAATTGATTATGGCACAAAAGCGAATTTTGAAAATTGTGCTCCGCAAAAAATTCATACTATAGTTGTTTCTGCGCCTTGCGTGGAGAGTATGAAGATAGAGGATTTAAGGGCTTTGGTAATGAAATTAATCTTAGATAGCAATTTGCCTAAAGAGCTTTTTTGCCCTAAGACAACAAGAATTTTAATTAACCCAACGGGTAAATATGTTAATCACAGCTCCTTGCACGATAGTGGTTTAACAGGACGCAAACTCATTGTAGATAGTTTTGGGGGCTATTCACCTATAGGTGGAGGCGCACAATCGAGCAAAGATTATACCAAAGTTGATAGAAGCGGACTTTATGCGGGTAGATGGCTTGCTAAAAATATAGTCGCCGCGGGGCTTGCTAAAAAATGCATCGTTCAATTAAGTTATGCCATAGGTGTGGCAAAACCGACTTCTGTGAGCGTGGATTGTATGGGGACAAATTTAAGCAGCATCAATGATGACAAGCTGAGTGAATTTGTGATGGAAAATTTTGCCCTTACGCCAAATTGGATTAGAGATAAATTTGCTCTTGATAAACCAAGTGAAGATACTTTTTTGTATGCTGATGTCGCTGCAAGAGGACAGGTGGGGCAGAAAGACTATCCTTGGGAAAAGCTCGATGCTCTAGACAAATTCCAACCCCTACTCCAAAACAATTAACCAGAGTAAGCTCTTAAAAGAGCTTACCCACTTTAAAACAATATTTTTGCTAAATTTCATTTTGCCCTCCACAATTTTTACTCCTCCACCACAAAAAACAAACATCTTTCAATAATTCCCAATTCCCTCCCTAATTTCATCTTCCCTTAAGTTTCTTTATGTATAATTTCAACTTTCACTTTCTAAATAGCATTACAACACTCTTAGAAAGGCGTTCTTTAACTTATCATTGTTAAGAGTCACAAGCAAGTTTTAATAAAAACAATTTTACTGAACTTGTTAAAGGGTAAAACAAATTTATCTTTTCTTTAGTGTTACTAATAAAAGAAATTAAAAATTATACTTTTTTAATTTTCCTAAGTTTATAAACTCATCTCTTAAATGATTTAAGGATTAGTTTAAAATAAAAGCTAAAGACAAGTTTCAAACTCACAGCTTAGTTTCTTTGATTAAGTGTTTGAATGCTTTCCGTCTTAAGATAAAGAGTTTTATCATTAAACTTTAGCAAGGAAGTGATGCGTTTTAGAATCAAACATAACACAATAAGTTTATTATGTTATAAAACTTTTTTAGTTTAAGGAAATAAGTTAAGGTAACTTCTAGTTAAGCTTAATATTTTATTAGGTTTGGCGGGGTAGGCCTTTAGCTTGCTTCTTAGTCAAGGCTTTGCCTTGACGCTAAAGAAGGTTAAAAGGTAAGCTACTAAGAGCGAATGGTGGATGCCTTGACTGGTAAAGGCGATGAAGGACGTACTAGACTGCGATAAGCTAGGTAGAGCTGTCAAGAAGCTTTGATGCCTAGATTTCCGAATGGGGCAACCCAATGTATAGAGATATACATTACCATAATGGAGCGAACGAGGGGAATTGAAACATCTTAGTACCCTCAGGAAAAGAAATCAAAAGAGATTGCGTCAGTAGCGGCGAGCGAAAGCGCAAGAGGGCAAACCCAGTGCTTGCACTGGGGGTTGTAGGACTGCAATGTGCAATAGGAAAGGTTAGCAGAACACTCTGGAAAGTGTAGCCATAGAGGGTGATAGTCCCGTATGCGAAAACCTAACCTTAGCTAGCAGTATCCTGAGTAGGGCGGAACACGAGAAATTCTGTCTGAAGCTGGGTAGACCACTATCCAACCCTAAATACTACTACCAGATCGATAGCGAACAAGTACCGTGAGGGAAAGGTGAAAAGAACGGCGGTGAGCCGAGTGAAATAGAACCTGAAACCATTTGCTTACAATCATTCAGAGCACTATGTAGCAATACAGTGTGATGGACTGCCTTTTGCATAATGAGCCTGCGAGTTGTGGTGTCTGGCGAGGTTAAGCACACGCGAAGCCGTAGCGAAAGCAAGTCTTAATAGGGCGCTTAGTCAGATGCTGCAGACCCGAAACGAAGTGATCTATCCATGAGCAGGTTGAAGCTAGTGTAAGAACTAGTGGAGGACCGAACCCGCTAGCGTTGAAAAGCTATGGGATGACTTGTGGATAGGGGTGAAAGGCCAATCAAACTTCGTGATAGCTGGTTCTCTCCGAAATATATTTAGGTATAGCGTTGTGTCGTAATATAAGGGGGTAGAGCACTGAATGGGCTAGGGCATACACCAATGTACCAAACCCTATCAAACTCCGAATACCTTATGTGTAATCACAGCAGTCAGGCGGCGAGTGATAAAATCCGTCGTCAAGAGGGAAACAACCCAGACTACCCGCTAAGGTCCCCAAATCTTACTTAAGTGGAAAACGATGTGAAGTTACTTAAACAACCAGGAGGTTGGCTTAGAAGCAGCCATCCTTTAAAGAAAGCGTAATAGCTCACTGGTCTAGTGATTTTGCGCGGAAAATATAACGGGGCTAAAGTAAGTACCGAAGCGGTAGGCTTGTGCTTAGTTAAATTCTTTGATATTTTATCATTTAGATTTAAAACTAACGATAGTGGTTCTTGCCTTAGCAAGAAAGTTTTAAAATATTTTAGGATAAAGAATTTTACTAAGCGCAAGCGGTAGGAGAGCGTTCTATTTGCGTCGAAGGTATACCGGCAAGGAGTGCTGGAGCGGATAGAAGTGAGCATGCAGGCATGAGTAGCGATAATTAATGTGAGAATCATTAACGCCGTAAACCCAAGGTTTCCTACGCGATGCTCGTCATCGTAGGGTTAGTCGGGTCCTAAGCTGAGTCCGAAAGGGGTAAGCGATGGAAAATAGGTTAATATTCCTATACCAACATTAGTGTGCGATGGAAGGACGCTTAGGGCTAGGGGGGCTAGCGGATGGAAGTGCTAGTCTAAGGTTGTAGGTGCTTACACAGGCAAATCCGTGTGAGAATACACCGAGAACTCAAAGGCTTTTCAAAGTCTTCGGATAGCGAGAAGAACCCCTGATGCCGTCGAGCCAAGAAAAGTTTCTAAGTTTAGCTAATGTTGCCCGTACCGTAAACCGACACAGGTGGGTGGGATGAGTATTCTAAGGCGCGTGGAAGAACTCTCTTTAAGGAACTCTGCAAAATAGCACCGTATCTTCGGTATAAGGTGTGCCTCCCTTTGTATTAGAATTTACTTCGAAAGCAAAGAAGGTTACAACAAAGAGTCCCTCCCGACTGTTTACCAAAAACACAGCACTCTGCTAACTCGCAAGAGGATGTATAGGGTGTGACGCCTGCCCGGTGCTCGAAGGTTAATTGATGGGGTTAGCATTAGCGAAGCTCTTGATCGAAGCCCGAGTAAACGGCGGCCGTAACTATAACGGTCCTAAGGTAGCGAAATTCCTTGTCGGTTAAATACCGACCTGCATGAATGGCGTAACGAGATGGGAGCTGTCTCAAAGAGGGATCCAGTGAAATTGTAGTGGAGGTGAAAATTCCTCCTACCCGCGGCAAGACGGAAAGACCCCGTGGACCTTTACTACAGCTTGACACTGCTACTTGGATAAGAATGTGCAGGATAGGTGGGAGGCTTTGAGTATATGACGCCAGTTGTATATGAGCCATTGTTGAGATACCACTCTTTCTTATTTGGGTAGCTAACCAGCTTGAGTTATCCTCAAGTGGGACAATGTCTGGTGGGTAGTTTGACTGGGGCGGTCGCCTCCCAAATAATAACGGAGGCTTACAAAGGTTGGCTCAAAACGGTTGGAAATCGTTTGTAGAGTATAAAGGTATAAGCCAGCTTAACTGCAAGACATACAAGTCAAGCAGGGACGAAAGTCGGTCTTAGTGATCCGGTGGTTCTGTGTGGAAGGGCCATCGCTCAAAGGATAAAAGGTACCCCGGGGATAACAGGCTGATCTCCCCCAAGAGCTCACATCGACGGGGAGGTTTGGCACCTCGATGTCGGCTCATCGCATCCTGGGGCTGGAGCAGGTCCCAAGGGTATGGCTGTTCGCCATTTAAAGCGGTACGCGAGCTGGGTTCAGAACGTCGTGAGACAGTTCGGTCCCTATCTGCCGTGGGCGTAAGAAGATTGAAGAGATTTGACCCTAGTACGAGAGGACCGGGTTGAACAAACCACTGGTGTAGCTGTTGTTCTGCCAAGAGCATCGCAGCGTAGCTAAGTTTGGAAAGGATAAACGCTGAAAGCATCTAAGCGTGAAGCCAACTCTAAGATGAATCTTCTCTAAGCTCTCTAGAAGACGACTAGTTTGATAGGCTGGGTGTGTAATAGATGAAAGTCTTTTAGCTGACCAGTACTAATAGAGCGTTTGGCTTACTTTTATAAAGCATCACTTCCTTGTTAAGGTTTAAAGCCTTAAAGGGTAAAGAGTTTTATTAAAACTTGCTCTTAACATTGTTTTTTAAGTGTTTATCGCTTTGAAATGATTCTTGTTTGAAATTCTAAATTGAGTTTTTGCTTGGGTAAAGAATAAGGATTAAAATTGTAGAAGCTTTATTGTAATCTAAGCTAGGCAAAGACAGAAAAAATGAAGTCAAAGCTAAATGAAACTTGAGGCTTATAAACATTTAAATAACAATGTCCGTGATTATACAGATGTGGAAACGCCTTGCTCCATCCCGAACCAAGAAGCTAAGCACATCGTGGGTGATGATACTACGCCTTACTGGCAGGGGGAAAGTAGCTCATTGCGGACTTGTTGTTTTAACTTTCCACAGCGTTACGCTTTCTTTCTTTCAAGTTTTTATATTTGTTTTTATAAAGCTAACTAAGGCTTTAAGGTTTTTTAGGTAGGTGTGTTTTTATTGTTAAGACTTTACAAACTTTGAATGATTCTTTGATATTATTTTTTTTCATTATAGAGATAATTTAAATTTTATTATAGATAGAAATAAATAAATAGATGGTATGATGTTAATTATATTTGGTTTTTTTGTATTTTTTCTTTTAACAAAGAAACATTAAGCAAAAAAGGCTAAAATTTAGGCATTTTTCATAGAAAAAAGGATGGATAATGATAGGCACAAAAGAAGATTTTTTGCTTTTAATAAAGCAAATTGAACAAAAAGCAAATTATAGAAAGCCCTATGCTTTTGGTATAGCGAGACTTGATAGGGGACAGCTTAATAAAAATAAAATTTTACAAGCCTCTTTTGCTTTGGTTAATTTTGAGCAAAATTATGCCTCAGCAGCGGTTATGCTTGAGGCTTTTTCAAGGCGTGGTGTGGCTCTTGATTTCGACAAAAGTGAATTCGTAGAGCTTTTAAAACTTGAAGATATAGAATTTGCTCTTTCTTGTTTTAAGCCTTTTTTAGAGGAAGAAGGACATAAAAATATCGACTTGCTTAAAATTATCAAGGATAAATTTAAAGATGAAGAATTTGCCTTTGTGTGCCTTTTTGAAGATAAAGAGCCTTTGAGTGTGGAAAGTGTATATCTTAAGCTCTATTTGCTCTCTTCTAAAAAAGTGCCTTTGAGAGGGCTTAATCTAAATGGTGCTTTTGGCTTACTTCATAATGTCGCTTGGAGTGAGGATAAACCGATAGAACTTGAATATTTACGCGAAAACGAAATGCGTCTTAAGATGGGCAAGCAATATCCTAAGATTGATTTCGTTGATAAATTCCCACGCTTTTTAGCCCACATTATCCCTGAAGATAATACAAGAATTTTAGATAGTGCTAAAGTAAGAATGGGTGCTGTTTTAGCCTCTGGGACGACCATAATGCCCGGAGCTTCTTATGTGAATTTTAATGCTGGAACCACAGGGGCTTGTATGGTTGAGGGTCGCATAAGCTCTAGTGCCATAGTGGGCGAGGGAAGCGATATAGGTGGAGGAGCTTCTATACTTGGTGTTTTAAGTGGCACAAGTGGAAATGCTATAAGTGTAGGAAAAGCCTGTCTTTTGGGGGCAAATTCCGTTACGGGCATACCTTTGGGGGATAATTGCATCGTGGATGCTGGCATTGCCGTGCTTGAGGGAACGAAATTTTTACTTAAAGACAAAGAAGAGCTTCAAAAAGTAAATCCTAGCTTTGACTTTAATAAAGAAATTTATAAGGGCATAGAGCTTAAAAATCTCAATGCTTTGCATTTTAGGCAAGATAGCATTAGCGGGGCTATGATGGTTGGCTTCAATAAAAAAGTCGTAGCACTCAACGCTGCTTTACATTGAGGCAAGAAATGAAATCGTATAAATTTGATACAAGATGGATGCTTTCACTTTTTGGCACAGCTGTAGGTGCTGGAATTCTTTATTTACCCATTAGGGCTGGAACTGGGGGCTTTTGGCCTGTGGTGGCGATGGGTTTTGTTATTTTCCCTATGGTTTATCTTAGTCATAGGGCTTTAAGTCGTTTTGTTTCTCAAGCAAGTGGAGCGGATAAGGACATCACCCACGCCGCAGAGGAGTATTTTGGAAGAAATACGGCTTTATTTATTTCTGTGCTTTATTTTTTCGCGATTTTCCCCATTTGTCTCGCCTATTGTGTTGGGATTAGCAATACCTTCGAAAGTTTTATTTACCATCAATTTTTACCCTTAGCCAGTGCTGATGTGGCTGAATTTATTCAAAGTATTTATCAAGTAAGCACAAGTGAAAATGATAAGGTCGTGGCGAATCTTTTTCCTTTTTATAGGGCTTTGCTTGTCTTTATTTTGGTAAGTTTATTTATGATAGTAATGCTTTTAAGCGAGGAGCTTATCACTAGAATTTGCGAGTGGCTTGTTTATCCTTTGTGTGCGATTTTATTTTTATTTTCACTTTATCTTATACCGCATTGGAATTTAGAAAGTTTTACTCACATACCGCATTTTAAAGAATTTATTACCATCGTATGGCTTACCTTGCCCGTTTTGGTTTTTTCTTTTAATCATTCTCCCGCCATTTCGACTTTTACACTAAGCGTAAAAAGACATTATAAAGAACATAAAAGTGGCGAAAAAGCAGACCAAATTCTTTTCAAAACTTCAATAATGCTTCTTATCTTTGTGATGTTTTTTGTGTTTTCTTGTGTGCTTTCTTTAAATGCTGAGGAATTTAGCGATGCCAGAGCGCAAAATATCCCAGTGCTTTCATATTTTGCTAATAAGCTTGACAATCCTTTCATCGCTTATGGTGGTCCTTTGGTGGCGTTTTTGGCGATTACAAGTTCTTTTTTTGGGCATTATTTTGGAGCAAGAGAAGGCGCTTATGGTATCGTTCGCAAATGTTGCAAAATGGCAGGAGCGACAAATCCCAATCAAAAGCTCATCAGGCTCATCTGCGGCTTTTCGATGTATATCATAATGCTACTTGTAGGCTTTTATAACCCTAGCGTTTTAGACTTTATAGAAAAGCTTGGCGGTCCTATTATCGCGGCAATTTTATTTTTAATGCCAATCATTGCGATTTACAGCATTTCAAAGCTTAAAAAATTTCAAAATAAAGCTTTAGATTTATTTGTCTTTTTGACAGGATTATTAACGATAGTTACGGTAATTTACAGCTTTTAAAGCTGTTCCTTACCATCGACAACAGGCACAAAGCAGCACTCTTCTAAAATCTCTTTTTGTAAATTTGTGCCATTTTTACTGAGCCTTGTGATAAATTGTTTGCCATTATGCAAAATGGGTGCGACTAAAATCCCCCCATCACTAAGCTGGTCTAATAAAATTTCAGGAATCGAAGTCGCATAAGCAGAAAACAAAATTCTATCATACGGAGCATAATTTTTCCAGCCATTTTGCCCATCATCAAAACGGACATTAATGTTTAAAAAACCAAGCTCTCTAAAAGTATCTGCGGCTTTTTTTGCAAGCTTTTCAATGCGTTCTATGGTAAAAACACGCCTTATAATGCGACTTAAAATCGCCGCTTGATAGCCACTTCCACAGCCTATCTCTAGCACACTATCGGCATTTTTGCATTGTAATGCCATAGTCATTTTAGCCACAGTTAAAGGAGAGCTAATCCACTGCGAATTTGTCAAAGGTAGAGCATCGAGGCGATATGCGTGAGCTTTGAGCGGAGAGAAAATTTCTCTTGGCACTTGAGAAAAGGCGTTAAAAAGCTCTTCGTTGATAAAGGTTTTTGTAGAAATCTCTTCTGCCATAGCCTGACAGCGTTTTTGCTCAAACGCGTTCATTTTTACTCCTATAAAAAGGCTAATTGTAACCAAAAAGATTAAACTTTTAGATATACTTAAAAAAAGGAGAGAAAATGCTAATTAAATTTCAAGGAAAAACCCCCAAAATAGGCAAAAATGTTTTCATAGCAGACGGCGCTAAAATCATCGGTGAAGTGGAGATTGATGAAGATAGTAGCGTGTGGTTTAATTGTGTTTTAAGAGCGGATTATAATTTTATCAAAATAGGCAAAAGGGTTAATATACAGGATTTAACCACCCTACACATTTGGCACAAAGAATTTGATGAAAATGGTGCACTAAAAGACCCAGGACACCCCACTATAATAGCAGATGATGTTAGCATAGGGCATAACTGCGTTATACACGCTTGTGAAATTAAAGAACGCGTTTTGATAGGAATGAATTCTGTCGTAATGGACGGCGCTTATATCGCAGAAGATAGCATTGTGGGGGCAGGAAGCGTAGTCACTAAAAATAAAAAATTTCCTCCACGCTCTTTAATACTAGGCAACCCAGCTAAATTTATAAGAGAATTAAAACCCGAAGAAATTGAATTTTTAAAAATATCGGCTAAAAATTATGTAGAATTTAAAGACGCTTTTTTAAAAGAAATGCAATAATCATTACTGAAACAATGGGCTTTTATAGCCCTAAAATGAAAGTTGCACTACCTAAAATCCAAAAGCCTCTCTCTATAATATTCATACTGCTTTTTACGCGCTTCTATCTCGGCAGGCAGTCCGCGCGCAAGGTCGTTTGTGAGCGTGTCAAATTTATCGAGAATCTCCACAATGTCCCTTTGCACCTCTAGGGGCGGCAGGGGGATTTGGAATTTTTCTAATTGTTTATTATGCACTCTCAAAACTTTTGCCCCTTGTGCATATTTCTTTTTAAATTTATCAAATGGCTCGGCTTGGAACAGATAGCCTATAAACTTTGGATTTTGTGAATGTGAAAAAATAAAAGTATCACCGCTAACGCACGCTTCTTGCTCCCCTAGATAAACGACTGCCTTACAAACGCATTCTTTATCCTCGCTCACCCCAGAAATGACTAAATCTCCATATTTTGCTTTTTTCAGCTTCTTTGCCACTTCTTGGCTTACAAAGCTTATCGTGCTATGCGTGTAGTTGTGGTAGTGTGTGTGGATTTGCCCGTAGTGGATACACGGCACACCAGAATCCACAAAATCGCTTTTTGTCAAGCCATTGCCACGCGTGAAAGCCCCTAGCTCGCCCAAGTGCTTAAGCTCCACGCTGCCGCCTATGGCGTGGGCGCGCTTCTCTAGCTCGCTCTAGCTCAAAAGCTTGTCGCGGTAGTAGGTGTATTGCTTGCGCCGCGCGGCAAGCTCTGCCTGCAACTCTGCCTGAAGCTCTGTAAATGTGTCTAAAATCTCTACGATTTTCTCCTGCACGACTAACGGCGGCAGGGGGATTTGGAATTTTTTAATGGTATCCATTGCAATATAAGGCAAACTAATATTTATAATATTTTTTTGCAAAAATCTCATAAAAGTGGCATTGAAATAATATTTGAGAAAATGGATATTTACATTTTTAAAACTATGCAAAATCCGCATCCACTGAAAAGCATTAAATTTGCCTTCAAAATATCGGCAAGGTTCTTCGCCATTATCTTTTTTACATACAATTAAAGCTTCGGTATCCCAAGCATAACTATCAACAAATTTTGGATTTTTATAATCATAAGTAAAAAATGTATAAGCTCCGCTTTCTTGAGCTTTGTTTGCATTTAACTTACCGCCGTCAATCTCGCACACTTCGCCCAAGCGTTTAAACTCCACGCCGTTGGGGCAGTGCTGGGCGAGTAAGGATTCTAGCGGATGGGATTGTGTCGCATTCATCGGGCTTCCTTATGAAATTTTATAAAATGCTAATTAAAATAGGGTCATTAAAAGAGAAAAGTGGCCGGGAGAAAGGGATTCGAACCCCTGGAGGTGTTACCCTCAACGGTTTTCAAGACCGCCGCTTTCGACCACTCAGCCATCTCCCGTTTGGAGGCGACACCCGGATTTGAACCGGGGATCAGAGCTTTGCAGGCTCGTGCCTTACCACTTGGCTATATCGCCTCAAAGTTCAAAATGTAAATGTGGTGCCCGAGGCCGGACTTGAACCGGCACGGAAGAAAAATTCCGAGGGATTTTAAGTCCCTTGTGTCTACCAATTCCACCACCCGGGCAGGTGGAGCGGGAAACGAGATTCGAACTCGCGACCCCAACCTTGGCAAGGTTGTGCTCTACCCCTGAGCTATTCCCGCGTAAAAATCGAAATTCTAGCAAAATAAACTTAAATAGAGTTTATTTTGCTTTAAGTTATTTACAAATGAAAAGTAAATTTGCGACAGCACTTTGACTTTGCTCGTTTGTTAGAGGTAGGGAAATCGCTTCATTGGCGGCACTTTTTGCACTCATCATTAAAGCTCTTGGGGTAACGATAGGGGCAGAATTTAAAGAAAAAGATTTTAAAACGCAATTTTTATTGAGTTTCGTAGAATAATTTTTTTCATACTCGTAAGCCTTTGTTAAAAGCTCGTCGTTTAATTTTTCTTTCGTCGCTTTAAGTAAATCGCTAGAGAAATTTGCTCTTAAGGCTGGGGTCGAAACGCCTATAAATTCGCTCTTTGCAACAATAGCATTAATATCATTTAAAAACGCATTAAACGCACTTAAATTTCCCTCTTTTATCTCGCAATTTAAAACAGCGTTTAGCCTTTGTCCTTTAGGGACTTTAAAATTGTTTTCATAAGAGAAATTTGCTTCTAAACTATAAGCTCCGCCCGTGCAAAACTTATCCTTAGCACTTCTTTCTAAAATTTCTTTAAAAATTTGAGAGATTTGTGCTTTTTCAGTTTCGCTTAAATGAAGCTTTGTGCTTAAATCCTCATTTGCCCAAAAATTAATTTCAGCCTCGTAAATATCAGGCTTTACCTTAATGGAACTTTCCGCCTTTGTGATTAATTCCACTTCGTTCGAACTTGATTTTTTGCCCAAAAATTCAACATTAAAAACCACCCCAGCGATGAAAAGCAAGAGACACAAAAATCCTACGCCTAAACCTTTAAAAAATGTTAGCATTTTCTTTCCTTAATGTTTATATTTTGATGAATTTTAACAAAAAAATGAAAATTTTTGCTATACTTTTTGCCTAATGCAAAAAGAGATGATAGAAAAATTACAAAAAAATTTACTCAAATGGTATGAAAATAACGGACGCAAAACGCTTCCTTGGAGAAACTTGCAAGGTAAGGCAAATAGAGCTTATGCGGTTTATATTAGCGAAATTATGCTCCAGCAAACGCAAGTTAAGGTTGTTTTGGAAAAATTTTATTTTCCTTTTTTACAAAAATTCCCCACACTTTTAAGTCTTGCAAATGCAAAAGAAGATGAAATTTTAAAGGCTTGGCAAGGGCTTGGTTATTATACTAGGGCTAGGAATTTAAAAAAGGCAGCACAGCAGTGCGTTGAGGAATTTGGTGGCTTTTTGCCACGCAAAAAGAAAGATTTGTTAAAATTGTGCGGTATAGGAAACTACACGGCTGGGGCGGTGGCTTGCTTTGGGTATGATGCGTGTGAAAGCTTTGTGGATGCAAATATAAGCCGCATTCTTTTGCGAATTTTTGCACTTGAAAATCCAACAACAAAAGAGCTTGAAGCAAGGGCTAAACTCATTTTAAATTTCAAAGAGCCTTTTGACCATAACCAAGCCTTGCTTGACATAGGTGCTTTGCTTTGTCTTCCTAAAAATCCAAAATGCAAACTCTGCCCCCTAAATGCTTTTTGCAAGGGAAAAGATACGCCAGACCTTTATACAAAAGCTAAAAAAACAAAATATGAAAATTTAGAACTTGATTTATTGATTTTAGAATTTAAAGGTAAATTCGCCATCCAAAAAAGCACAAAAAAACTTTACAAAGGGCTTTATAATTTTCCTTTCGGTGAAAAAATTTATCTTTGCAATGCGAAATTTGTAGGAGAATTTAAGCACACCTACACAAAATATAAATTACACATTAGAATTTATCATCAAATATTACAAAAAAAGAATGCGAAATTTGAATTTAAAAGTTTAAAAGAGCTCGAAAATTTAGCCCTCTCAAATCTCTCTTTAAAAGCTTTGCAAATTTTTAAGGCTAAAAATGCTTTTTAAAAAAATTTATGTGGAATTAAGCGATATTTGTGGGCTTGAGTGCGAATTTTGCCCCTCCAAAAAAGCTCAAAGAGGCATTTTGCCTTTGCAAGATTTTGAAAAAATCGCCACGCAAATTTACGATAAAGCTGAAATTTTTACCTTTCATCTTTTGGGAGACCCTTTAATTTTAAGGAATTTAGAGCAGTTTATAAATATGGCTAACACTTATCAAATGAAGCTTGAGATTACAACAAGTGGATTTCATTTAAATGAGAAAAATCAAAATTTGCTTTTAAATTACGAAAATATCCACCAAATCAATTTTTCCCTCGCTTCATTTTTCTCACAAAAAAAGCTAAGTTTAAACGCGTATTTGACGCCGATTTTAGCATTTTGCAAAAAGCACTTAGAGCTTAAAAAATCGAGTTTTATTAATTTAAGATTATGGAATTTTGATGTTAATTTTAAAGCCCCTAAAGAAAATGAAGAAATTTATAAAATCCTAAATGAAAATTTTAAGGAAAAATTTGACTTTACAATGCCAAAAATTCGCCTTGAAAGACATATTATGCTACATCAAGCAAAGCGTTTTACTTGGCCTAGTTTAAAAACGCCTATCGTTTCTAAAAAAGGCTTTTGCCACGCTTTAAAAGAACAAGTTGGCATTTTAAGTAATGGCACATTAGTGCCTTGCTGCTTGGATACTAATGGGGATATAAATTTAGGAAATGTGCTTGAAAATTCCTTTCAAAATCTGCTAGAAACAAAAAAATTTTTAGATTTAAAGCAAGGCTTTGAAAGAGGAGAAAGACTAGAAAATTTATGCCAAAGATGTGAATTTTTTAAGGCGAAAGCTTGAGCTTTTGAAAACGCGATTAGTTTTCATTTGCTAGACTAAGCTTGAAGGAGAATGTATGAAAAATGAATTATTACAAGATTTAGAAAATCGCTTTGAAACTCTAAAGCATATTAGAAATTTAGCACAAAGCTATGATGAAAAATTGTTTTGTTATCTTTTAGAGCAAAGCACATACAAAGATGAGTTTAAGAATAGATTTTTTATTGTGCGAAATAACACTTATATTTTTAAGCTTAATGACTTTTTGACCTTTTTAGACCTTAGAAATTTAAGCGGTAGCTTCACAAGTTATACAAATAAAATAGGACTAGGATTTAAAACAAAAAGCTTTTTAAAAACAAATAATGAAGTCGTGCTAAACTTTGCTTTTAAAGATGGCGTGATAAAAGGCGGACAAAGTAAAGATGAGGATAAAAAGAATGAGATATTTTTCAATGAGATTCTAGCAAAAGATGAAATAGATGTGCTATTTGCTAGAAAAGCTTTGCAAAATTTTGAGCTTATAGGGCAAGGGGATTTAAAAGAAAATCTTAACAATGCTAATCTTTTAATAAAAGGCAATAACCTTTTAGCTTTGCACTCTCTAAAAAAGAAGTTTGCAAATAAAGTAAAACTAATCTATATTGACCCACCTTATAACACAGGCAATGATAGCTTTAATTATAATGACAATTTTAACCACTCTACTTGGCTTACCTTTATGAAAAATCGCCTTGAAATAGCAAGGGATTTTTTAAGAGATGATGGCGTGATATTTATACAATGCGATGACAACGAACAGGCTTATTTAAAAGTGCTTTGTGATGAGATTTTTGGGAGAGATAATTTTGTAGGGTGTATTGTATGGCTTAAAGGTAACGCACAAAATGATGCCGATACAATGCAAAGAAACCAAGAATATATCCTATGCTATGCTAAAAATATAGAATCTAAACCCATTTATAAAATCAAGCAAAAGGTAAAAGTAAAAGCCTTTAAAGATGAAAAAACAGGCAGATTCTACTACGAGGGAGCAGGGCTTACTATGGGTGGGGGCGATGGCGGAAGCTTAGAGAATAGACCAAATTTAGGCTATACCTTTTACTACAATCCGCAAACAAAAGATATAAAACCACTTTTAGATTATGATAAAGATTCTGTAAAAACTATAACAAACCACGATGAGTTATATAACGATAATGAAGAGTTGATAAAGCAAGGCTATGTGCCGATACGCCCTCCAAAAATGGGTGCTGGAAATGGGCGCTGGAAATGGGCGCTGGAAAAAACGCTTAATGAGCTTGATAGGATTCTTATTAAAGCTGGTAAAAATGGCTATTCTGTTTTACGCAAAGAATGGCTAGATTCTAAACAAGTCAAACAAGATGAAAATGGCAACTACTATGCGATAATAGAAAAGGAAAATCCGCCCAAAAGCTTTGCTGACTTTGTGGGAAGTGGCGTAGGAAGCAAGGAAAATAAAGCCCTTTTTGATACAAAAGTGTTTAATAATCCAAAACCCGAAGCACTTATGAAATATATTATTGAAATATCTACAAGGGCGGTGGCGGAAGGATTTTGTGATGATTTTGTGGGTTGTCAAGCTCGAGGCGAAGGGAGTTTATTAAACATAAATGACCGAGCCGAGAGCGAAGACTCCCGCAAAAGCACGCAAGAGACGACGCCAGATTTAGTAATGGACTTTTTTGCAGGTAGTGGCACAACTCTAGCCGTAGCACATAAAATGAAAAGACAATTTATAGGCATAGAGCAAATGGACTATATAGAATCTATCACAAAAGAGCGGCTTAAAAAGGTGATAAATGGAGAGCAAGGGGGGATTAGCAAAGCGGTAGATTGGCAAGGAGGTGGGAGCTTTATCTATGCAGAGCTTATGCCTTTAAATGTAGCGTATAAAGAGAGAATAAAAAATATAAATGATGAAAAAATGCTAGATTCTATTTACAAAGATTTAGAATCTAAAGCTTTTTTGGATTATCGTATAGATTTAGATAGTATTTTAAAAGATAAAGAGTTTAAAGAATTAGATTTACAAGAGAAAAAAGAAGTTTTGCTAGACATTTTAGATTCTAATATGGACTATGTGCTATATGGGGATATAGAAGATAAGGATTATGCAATAAGCGATGAAACAATAGAGCTAAATAGAATCTTTTATGGGGATTGCCACGATTTTGCTAATGTAAAATCTCGCAATGACAAAAAAGGAAAATAATGTTTAATAAAAAGTTATATGAGACCTTACTAGAAGAGTTTGGAAAAAGAGGGCTGGAAGATATAGAGATACCTTTGTATATCAAAGAAAATTTATCCAAAGAGCTAAGAATCTACCAAGAAAAAGCACTGAAATATTATTATGCTAATGTAGATTCTATAAAACAAAATCACTTAATGTTTAATATGGCAACAGGCAGTGGGAAAACGCTGATAATGGCTGGCTTGATACTTGATTGCTATAAAAGGGGATATAGAGATTTTATTTTCTTTGTAAATTCTAATTCTATATTAGAAAAAACTAAGGCGAATTTTGCTGATAAATATTCAAGTAAATACCTTTTTAAAGAGAGTATCAATATAGATTCTGAAAATGTAGAGATTAATATTATTAATAATCTCAGTGAAAGTAAAGATGAATGTATCAATATACATTTTACGACTATACAGGCTTTGTTTTCTTTATTTAAAACAGAAAGGGAAAATTCTTTAAGCTTTAGTGATTTAGTGGATAAAAAGATTGTGTTATTAGCTGATGAAGCACATCATTTAAATAGCGATACTAAAAGTAAAAGTGAAAAAGAAAATAAAGAGGGTTGGGAGACAATCATAACAAAGGCTTATGAAAGCAATAAAGAAAATTTATTATTTGAATTTAGTGCTACGATACCACAAGAGGCTAATGTTTTAGAAAAATATACAAATAAAATAATTTATGAATATGCTTTAAAAGAGTTTTGCAAAGACGGCTATTCTAAACGGATATTTCTAACAAAATATAACAATGAAACTTTAGAGTATAGAATCTTAGGCAGTATGCTAACAAGCCTTTATAGAGAGCTACTCGCACAAAAGCATAACATAATACTAAAACCTGTAATAATGTATAAAAGTGAATCTATAAATGAATCAAAGCAAAATGAAGAGTTTTTTATAAATTTTTTAGAAAATTTAGAAGCTTCTCAAATAAGTAGCTTTTATGAAAATATTGATAAAGAGAGTGAGCTTTTACATAAAAGCTTAGAATTTTTTAAAAAAGAATATGGCTTGTCGTATGCAAATAGCATTATCAACTTTTTAAAGAATAATTTTAAATCATTGTATATATTAAATACAAATGATGAAAAAGAGCTTGAAAAAAATCAAGTATTATTAAATACTTTGGAGGATACAAGCAATGAAATAAGAGTGATTTTTTCAGTAGATAAACTCAATGAGGGTTGGGATGTGCTAAATCTTTTTGATATAGTAAGACTTGGAGGCAGTAAAGTTAGCAAAACTATTACGACTAAGGAAGTTCAGCTTATAGGAAGAGGTGCTAGATATTATCCTTTTAAAGACCCATCATTTATGTTTGATAGTGATTCTATTTATATAAGAAAATATGATAACGACTTGGACAATGAGCTAAACGCATTAGAGAGACTAAGCTATCATACCATTAATGATGTCGCATTTATTAAGAATCTTAATGAAAGTATGAATAAGCAAGGCTTGTTATTTGAAGAAGAAAAAAGGCGTGTAGATTTAATTGTCAATGAAAAGATAAAGCCTATTATTGATGATAACAAAATTTATTATGCCAGTAATAAAAGGATTAGAAGAGGGGATTTACAACTTTTCTCTATGACAAGAGCTGAAATAGAGCAGAAAATAAAGGGACTGCAAATTCCACTTTTTTCAAACTCTATAAAAGAAAGTGAAGAGAAATTTGAGATTGTGAAAGAAGAATATGATTTACAAAACTCTTCAACGCTTGAATCTATTATAGATACCAAATATTTTCTTAAAGCAATGAATATGTTAGGGCTTAGTTTTAAAGAAATTAATAAGAATCTTGACTTTAAAAGCAAAAGGGATTTTATAGAAAATTATTTAAAAAAAATATATGTATGCTTTTCAAAAAAACAAACATTTAATATGGAAAATAAACTTGAAATAGCAAAGTATATTTTGGAAAATTTTAAATCCTTAAAGCAAAGTATCAAGCAAGAATATGAAGTAAGTGAGTTTCAGTCTCATAAATTTAATATAGGCGATAGAATAATCTTTAAAAATGATGATAATTTTGAAGATTCTAGATTCACTTGGCTATATCATAAGACATTTTGTTATGATAGTAAGCTAGAAAGAGAATTTTTGGAATTTATAGAGAGCAGAAAAGATGATATTGATAAGATGTTTTCTCAATGGTTTATTATAAGAAATGAGGGATTTAAAGAATTTAAAATTTATGATAATCGCGTAAATGAAGTAACTTATGGAATGGGCTTTGAGCCTGATTTTATTTTCTTTGGCAAAAAATTGAGTGAAAGGAATGATAAGTTTTTAAGTATTCAATGTTTTATGGAGACAAAGGGAGAGCATTTAGCTCCTAAAGATAGTTGGAAAGAGGATTTTCTAGCAATGCTAAAGGGCAAAAAGCTTGACACAGATACAAATCAAATATTGACATTAGAATCTTTACCATTTTTTATAAATAAAGATATAAGCAAAAATCAAGCATTTATTGATGAATTTGATGGGTTTTTAAATAAGTAAAGATAAGACTAAATAAATTTTTAATCAAAGATTTTCTAAAATACTTCTTTTAAATTTAAAGGAAAATAATGCTTTTGACTAATCCTATCATTATCAGCGTTTTAGTGATGATAATTTTATGTTTGTTTCGTTTTAATGTTTTGCTAAGTGTGTTAATCTCCGCTTTGGTTGCTGGGCTTGTGTCGCAAATTCCTATGCTTGAAACTATGAATACCCTCATTGATGGTATGAAAGGTAATTTACAAACAGCTCTTAGCTATATCTTACTAGGGGCTATTGCGGCGGCGATTTCTAAGACAAATTTAACGGCTTTTTTGATTAAAATCGTCAGCCATTTTATCTCGCATAAAAAATATTTACTTGTGCTTTCTTTGGCGATAATCGCTTGTTTTTCGCAAAATTTAGTGCCTATCCACGTGGCTTTTGTGCCGATTTTAATCCCCCCTTTGCTCGTGCTTTTCAATAAGCTTAAAATTGACCGCAGAGGCGTTGCGTGTGCCTTAACTTTTGGACTTACCACGCCTTATATGGTTTTGCCTCTAGGTTTTGGACTTATTTTTCAAAATTTACTTGTGGATAATTTAAATCAAAATGGCGTAAGCGTAAGCTTAAACGATGTTACTAGCACGATGTTCTTGGCGGCTTTTTGTATGCTTTTTGGTCTTTTAACTTCTATTTTTATCTTTTATTCTAAACCTAGAGAATATCAAGAAATAGCAATTAAAAATATGAATTATGACGCAATTAAAATGACTCGTAAAGAATGGGGCGTTTTAGCGGGACTTATCCTAACGCTTGTTTGTCAAATTATAACGCAAAATTTACCACTATCAGGGCTTTTGGGCTTTATTTTGATGATAGTTTTAGGCGGTGTGAGCTATAAAAAAGTTGATTTAGTGTTTGACGATGGGCTTAAAATGATGGGCTTTATCGCTTTTGTAATGCTTGTAGCGGCTGGTTATGGTGAGGTTTTAAAACAAAGCGGAGCGGTAGAAGAGCTTGTAAATGCTGTCATTCCCTTCGTTGAAGGGAATAAATTTTTAGCTATCTTTGCAATGCTTCTTATAGGACTTGTGATTACTATGGGTATAGGAACTTCTTTTGGAACAATTCCTATCATAGCGACTTTGTTTTGTCCTATTTGTTTAGAGCTTGGCTTTTCTGTAAGTTTGATTATTTTTATCATCGGTGTAGCGGGGGCGTTGGGAGATGCGGGAAGTCCTGCAAGTGAAACAACTTTAGGCGTCAGTGTGGGGCTAAACGCCGATAAACAGCACGACCATATAAAAGATACTTGCATACCAACTTTTATCTTTTATAATGGACCTTTGCTAATTATTGGCACGGCAATAGCGATGTTCTTATAATTCCCATTTTATGGGTTCTTTGCCTAAATTTTGTAAAATAGCATTGCTTTTAGAAAAATGTTTGCAGCCTAAAAATCCACTCCGTGCTAAAGGACTAGGGTGGGCTGCTTCTAAAACAAAATGCTTTCGTATATCGATAAGAGGTTTTTTGCTTTTTGCATAATTCCCCCATAAAAGAAAAATTAACCCCTCTTTTTCAAAACTAAGTTTTTTAATAACTGCATCGCTAAATTCTTGCCAACCCCAATTATTATGACTTGCGGGTTTATTTTCTTCAACGCTAAGTATAGAATTTAAAAGCAACACCCCCTGTGCCGCCCAAGAAGATAAATCGCCATCTTTTTGGATTTTTATACCCAAATCTTCATTTAATTCTTTAAAAATATTTCTAAGACTAGGCGGAATTTTTACCCCATTTGGCACAGAAAAACTTAATCCCATAGCTTGATGTGGTGCGTGGTATGGGTCTTGCCCTAAAAGAACGATTTTAACCCGATTTAAGGGCGTAAGATTGAAAGCATTAAAAGTAAATTTAGCAGGTGGATAGATAGTTTTACCCATTTTTAAAGCCTCCACATAGTACCTTTTGATGTTTAAAAAGTAAGGTTTTTCAAATTCTTCTTTTAAAAATTCTTTCCAGTCTGGATTGATTTTAATATTTTGTGGGTTTATGGCAATTTCTTGCATTTTCTTTTCCATTATTTAAATTTTGTTAATATTTTAACAAAATAAAGATAAATCCTATCCTAGAAATTCTATAATTTTACCAATTTTAACCTATTAAGTTTTTATTAAATATTTTGAGTTACAATTAAGAAATTTTTATGCAAATTGCAGTTTGCATAAATTTGCATAAAATAATCTAAATTACTTAGAAAGGTTCAAAATGGGAACAAGAAAAGAACACGATTTCATCGGTGAACTTGAAATCTCTGATGATGTGTATTATGGAGTTCAAACCTTTAGGGCGCTTGAGAATTTCCATATGAGTGGAAGAAGCTTAAAGAACTATCCTTTCTTCATTAAGGCTTTTGCGCAAGTTAAAAAAGCTGCAGCTTTAGCAAATAAGGAAGTGGGCGTTCTTGATGCTGACAAAGCAGATGCTCTTGCGAAAGCTTGTGATAGATTAATTGCAGGTGAGTTTTTAGACCAGTTTGTTGTCGATATGATTCAAGGCGGTGCTGGCACAAGCACAAATATGAATGTTAATGAAGTTTTAACAAATATCGCATTGGAGAGTATGGGACATAAAAAAGGCGAATATCAATATCTCCATCCAAACGACCATACAAATTTAGGGCAATCTACAAATGACACTTATCCAAGCTCTATTAAAGTTGCTACACACGCTAAGCTTGGCGACTTACTTAAGGCTATGGAAGAGCTTAAAAACGAGCTCGAAATCAAAGCAAAAGAATATAAAGATATGATTAAAATGGGTAGGACTGAACTTGAAGACGCTGTTCCTACAACTTTGGGTAATACTTTCAACGCCTTTGCAAGCTATATTAAAAGTGATATAGAAAAATTAACTCGTGCAAGAGAATCAATGGCTGTTCTAAATCTAGGTGCAACTGCAATAGGAACAGGAATTAACTGCCATCCTGATTATAAAAATGTTGTTGAGAAAAAACTTAAAGAAATCACAGGCGTCAAATTCACTCCTGCTGAAGATTTAATCGCTGCAACTCAAGATACAGCCGATTTCGTTTATGTAAGCGGTTGTCTAAAAACTGCCGCAGTAAGACTTTCTAAAATTGCAAATGACTTAAGACTTATGAACTCAGGTCCTAGATGTGGATTAGGTGAAATTACCCTTCCTGCGATGCAGCCGGGAAGTTCTATTATGCCAGGTAAAGTTAATCCTGTAATTTGTGAGGTTGTTGGTGAGGCTTGTTATGAAGTTATTGGCAACGATGTTACAATTATGCTTTGCTCTGAAAGAGGTGAATTTGAACTTAATGCTTTTGAACCGGGCATTGCTTATGGCTTGTTTAATTCTTTAATTTTACTTGAAAATGCTATGAAAACCCTAGCAAATAAAGCAGTAAAAGGCTTAAAGGCTAATCCTGAAGCCTGCAAAAAACTCGTGCTAAATTCCATCGGTATCGTTACAGCCTTTAATCCTGTCCTAGGCTATGAAAAGTCCGCAAGTATGGCTAAAGAAGCCCTACAAACAGGAAAAGCTGTGGGTGATATCTGTCTTGAAAGAGGCTATTTGACAAAAGAGGAAATTGACAAAATTTTAGACCCTGAAAATATGTTAAATCCTCAAATGAAAGAAAAAAGAAAAGCTTAATTAAGCTTTTCTTGCACAAGGAAAATTATGGATATTATGGTTATTTTAGAACTTATCGTTCTTTTGGGGGCGATATTTGTCGGTATTAGATTGGGTGGTATAGCGATTGGCTATGCTGGTGGGCTTGGTGTTGTGATTTTATCACTTGTTTTAGGTATGAAGCCAGGAAGCATTCCTTGGGATGTTATCTTAATCATTGCCGCTGCAATCGCTGCCATTTCAGCAATGCAGCAAGCTGGCGGACTTGATTATATGGTGCGTGTGGTTGAAAAGCTTTTAAGAGCAAATCCTAGATTTATCAACTACCTAGCTCCAGCTTGTGGTTGGCTACTTACTATCTTGGCAGGAACAGGAAATGCGGTATTCTCCCTTATGCCTGTTGTTGTTGATGTGGCTAAGTCTCAAAACATAAGACCTTCAGCACCTCTTTCTTTGATGGTTGTTTCTTCACAAATTGGCATTACAGCATCTCCAGTAAGTGCAGCTGTGGTTTATATGAGTGGTGTGCTAGAGGGATTTGGCTGGAATTATCCTACCTTGATAGGAATTTGGATTGCCACAACTTTCATTGCTTGTATGCTAACTGCTTTCATCGTTAGCCTTATCACTCCGCTTGATTTGAGTAAAGACCCTGTATATCAAGAGCGTTTAAAGGCTGGTTTGGTTAAAGATGCAGGCGAAATTCTTCACGGCACAGATAAGCCAGGCGCAAAACTTTCTGTGGGAATTTTCCTATTTACAGTTTTGGCTGTGGTTTTATACGCAACTGCAATTTCAAATAATATCAAGTGGATTGACCCTGTGATTATGCCTAGAGATGCAGCCATTATGAGCTTCTTGCTTACCGCTGCGGCTTTGATTACTTGGCTTTGTAAGGTAGAGCCGGGCAAAATTTTAGATACTAGCGTATTTAAAAGTGGTATGACAGCTTGTGTTTGTGTATTTGGTGTGGCTTGGCTTGGAAATACTTTCGTTGCGGGACACGAACAAGCGATTAAAGATGTCGCTGGTGAGTGGGTTAAACAAACTCCAGCTTTATTAGCAGTGGCATTTTTCTTTGCTAGTATGCTTCTTTATTCTCAAGCAGCTACAGCTAAGGCGATTACCCCTGTTATCATTTCTGCTTTAGGTATAGCAACAGTTACAGATTCTGCTATGCTCGTGGCTTGTTTTGCGGCGGTTTCTGCACTTTTCGTTTTACCAACTTATCCAACTTTGCTTGGTGCAGTGCAAATGGACGATACAGGCTCAACAAGAATAGGTAAATTTATCTTTAACCACGCTTTCTTCTTGCCAGGCGTTTTGGCAATCGCGATTGCCGTAGCTTTAGGCTTCTTGGTCGTTTCACTATTCTAATTAAATTCCCGCTTAAGCGGGAATTCTTCAAATATTTCCTTTGTTTATTTTTTTTTTTTTTTGTTATAATCCAAGTTTTATTTTAAATTTTAGGAGTTTTAATGAAATTTAAATTTAGTTTAGTCCTTATTGGTTTGGGAGCTTTATTATTTAGTGCTTGCTCAAATGGTGCTAAAACAAATGCAACCTTTGAAAATGCTTTGGTAAATAAGTATTGTGATGAGAATTTTTTCGCTACAAATTTGCAAAAATTAGAAAAAAATGATGATGTAATTTACACGGGCTTAAATGTAGGCTTAATCGCTAGAAATTGTGGAGATTTTAATAAAAGTAATGTCTTTTTTGATAAGGCTGAAGAGTCTTATAAATATGATGTGGATTTACAAAATGTCGGCAAAAAGGGTGCTAAGGTCGTTGCAACAACTTTAATTAATGATACCATAGTCGATTATGAGGGTTCTTTGTATGAAAGAATTATGGTTAATGTTTATAAGGGCTTGAATTTTATGAGCTTAAATGATTATGAAAACGCCAGAGTGGAATTTAACCGCGCTCTAATGCGTCAAGAAAAGGCTAAAGAATATTTTGCAAAAGAGATTGAAAAAAATAGAGAAGAGCTTAAAAAAGCTAAAGAAGACCCAAATTATAAACAAAATATGAATGAAAATGCTAAGGTTATCAATAAAGAATACGAGCATTTATTCGAATCTTTCGATACGACCAAGAAATTTGTAAATCCTTATGCGACTTATTTAGCTTCGGTGTTTTTCTTTATGGATAGAGATTATAGAAAAGCAAATGACCTTTTTAGAGAGGTGGCGGTTATAAATCCTAAAAATGCGGAAATTGGGAAACAAGCAAAGCTTTTTAAAAGTTCTTCGCAAAGACTTTCCAAAAGCAAGAAAAAATATATTTTTGTCGTTTATGAAAATGGCTTTGGCGTGATAAAAGATGATTTTACTCTAACACTTCCTTTTTTAGTGGATAAAAAAGTGATTAGCACAAGTGTAGCTTTGCAAACATTGAAGAAAAGAGAGCCTTCTTTTGAATTTGTTAGCGCAAATGGAGAAAAGAGCAAGCAAATTGTAGATTTAGATGATATTGTTGCGACAGAATTTAAGCTTAATATGCCAGCAATGATTACTAAAGCTTTGGCTCAAACTATACTTAAAACAAGCCTTAATTTAGTTGTGGCAAATAATGACAATACAGGTGGTTGGTTCACTTTGGCAAGCTCTGTGGCGACAGCAGCGACAAATGCGGCTGATGTGAGAAGTTGGAGAGGCTTACCGAAAAATATCTCAGTCGTTATGGTAGAAAACAAAGGCGAGTTAAGCGTGAAAAATCCGCAAGGGGTAGAAATTTTTAACTCCAATTTAGATAAAAATAAAAATGCTCTTGTGCTTGTGCGTTCTTTTTCGCCTGTATTACCTGCAAATGTCAGCGTGATAGAAAAATAGGTTTGCAATGAAAAAGTATTTTTTATTTTTTGCGGCACTTTTTTTATGTGCGTGTGCCCCTACGCAAAGTAATTTTGAGATGAATAGTGCAAATTTAAGCTCAAATTTGCCTAAAAGTCTTATTAAGCAAATGAAACAACGCACTAATGATAATGGCTTTTTAGAATTTGAACTTGTTTTAAAAAGCACTTTTGCAAAAGATGTGTTTTATAAGGTGGATTGGCTAGATAAAGATGGTTTTGTGTTGAGAAATTCCGTGAAAGAAGATTATCAGCTTATAAGACTTCCAGCCAATCAAGAGGTGATTTTAAGAAAACTTGCTTTTGACAAAAGAGCGGTGGATTTTAGAATCGATATGAAAACAAAAAACTAACGAAAGGACAAAACAATGAAAAAAACAAAATTTTTAACGGTAGCTCTAGCGGGAGCTTTATTTTTAAGCGGTTGTGTGCAAAGCACTTATACAGATGGCAAGGCTTCTCAGGTTAAAAAAGGCGACGCTTTAACTTTAGGACTTGATAGAGAAGATTTTGAAAATACAGCAGAGACTATGATAAATAGTATGCTTAGCGACCCAGCTTTTGCAAATATTAAGCCGGGGACTAGAAAAGTGATTGCGATTGGTAGAGTTGTCAATGACACTCCACAAAGAATTGATACTGAAAAATTAACTGCAAAAATTACCACAGCTTTAAGAAAATCTGGCAAATTTGTGCTAACTTCAGCAGTAGCGGCTGGAGGGGCGTTGGATAGTATGAGTGAAGATGTAAGAGAGCTTAGAGATAATGACGAATTTAATCAAAACACCATAGCCAAAAAAGGCACACTTGTTTCGCCTGATTATTCTTTAGCGGGGAAAATTCGTCAAGATAATGTCAAGCTTAGCAATGGCAAAACTCAAGTGGAATACTTCTTTTTACTAAGACTTACGGATTTAAATTCAGGGCTTGTGTATTGGGAAGATGAAAAAACTATCGATAAAACAGGCTCAAGCAAGAGCGTAACTTGGTAAGTTAAGCATTATATTTTGCTCTAAGCTTTGTGAGGCTTAGAGTTTTTCATAAAAATTTAAAGGATAAAAATGAAAAAGATATTGTTAATTAGTTTGGTGGCGTTTGCGGGATTTCTTTACGCACAAGGCTCACAACCTGTAGAAATTTCTCAACAAGACATCGACACTCAAAATGAAATGTCTGATGCAAGCACCAAAGATATTACCCCAAAATCGCTAGATGAATTTTTTGAAGAATTTTCAAATGATTTTGGTATAAAATATGGCGAAACAAAAGACGGCAAAACATTTTATACAGGTAAAGCATCAGTGGCTGTAAATGATACGGACCCACAATTTGCACAGGCTTTACAAAACGCCTATCAAAAAGCTATGCTAAATTTACAAACTGAATATATAAGAGATAGTTTCGGTAGGATAGCTACAAGTAAAATTCAAAGTTATGAGGCGGACAATTCCACCAATGCAAGAGAATTTGAAGAGTTGCCAAAAGGCGATAAAATGGACCAAATTTTAGATAAATTGACACAATTAGCGGGTGCAAAACTTGATAGCGCCTTGGGTGATTTGGGTATTAATGCAAATTCCTTAAGTGAGGAGAGGAAAAAGACTTTATTAAAGGAAGAATTTATCAGCAAAACTATGACAACAGCGGTAGGCTCAATGAACGGACTTATCCCCGTGCAAACGATAATCACACAAAGAAGAGGCGAGTATGATGTGGGAGTTATCGCTGTGGTTTCTAGCAAAACGCGTCAATTGGCTAAAGATATGGCACTAGCTAGAAAAAGCACCATTAAGGGCAAGGGTAAGGCTGTAAGCGAGTATTTGCCAAAAGAGCAAAAAGGCTTTTTAAATGAATATGGAATTCGTTTAGTGTATGATGAAAATGGTGCGCCTATTATTTTAAGTTATGGAAATTGGGGTTATGTCGCAGATTCTAGCAATGCTAAAAAAACTAATATTTTAGAAGATAGAGCCAAAGATACTGCTATGACTATGGCGGATGCGGCTATTATTGAATTTATCAATACCAACTTAAGCCTTAAAAATGAAGAGGTTACAGGGGATAATTATGAAGAGCTTATTAAACAAACTATCAATGTGAATGATGGCTCAACCGAAGAGCAAACCAAAAGCATTACAAATATCATTGATAAAGTAAATAAGAAGGTTAAAGCTAGTGCAAGTGGAAGTATCAAAGGGATACGCACTCTTAAAAAGTGGAGCTATACAAGTGAAAATGGCATAGAGCATGTTGGCGTTGTGAGATTTTATTCTTATGCAAATGTGGAAAATACAAATGAAGCGTTAAAATCAAATTCGCAATCTCAAATCAAAGAAAAAAGGTCATCAAACATACAAAGAAGCTCTAATGTTGTTAATAGCGTAGATGATTTTTAAGGATAGATATGAGGTTAATTAAAATTCTTTTTTTAAGCTTATTATTAAGTTTAAGTCTTAATGCAAAAGTAGTCAGCACAACTTCTACAAAATCAAGCACTGGTGAGGGGATGGGCTTAACCAGAGAAGAGGCGATAAATAATGCCATTATTGAGGCTATGGGAAAAATGAGTGGTGTAAATATCAACTCACTTAAGCAATCTAACCTTAATGTTTCTACAGATGGCTCAGGTGCAACCATACAAGATAACTATAGCGAACAAATTTCAAAAGTTACAAAAGGTAGAGCCGATACTTATGAAATCAATAGTGTGGAGCAGGATACAAATGGCAAATTTGTGGCAAATGTTACAATTTTTAAAACAACAACAACCAAAAAATATCAAGCTCCCGGGCTAAGTGCAGATAGTCGTAGAAGTATCACCGTTTTTGACTCTACGCCAGACCCTAGAAAAAGGGGCATAGGGGTTGCTCTGCAACAAAAAATTATCGCAAATCTTTTACAAAGTAGAAAATTCAATGTCTTAGATAGGGATTCTAATGGCTATTATGAAATGGAAAAAGCCATTATTAAAAGTGGCAATAGTGCGAAAGATGAAATTTATAAGCTTAAAAATGTGCTAGGGACAGATTATATTTTACTTTTTGCAATTTCGGGACTTGATGGCAAACAAAAAACAAGCAATCTTACAGGGAAAACTAAAATGGAAGCGGAAGTGGTTGTGGATTACCGCGTTCTTTTGTTCGCAACAAGGCAGATTAAATTTGCCAATACGCTTTCAATGAAAGTGTCCCTTAAAGACGATAGTTTAAATGCAAATGAGCAAGCTTTAGGTCAAATTGCTGGTCGTATTTCCGGCGATATTTTAAATGCAATTTATCCTTTGAAAGTGGCAAGTGTAGAAAACGATGAAATTGTTTTTTCGCAAAGCTTAAATCAAGGCGACACCTATGAGTGTTTTTCTTTGGGTAAGGCTGTGAAAGATTCTTATACAAAAGAAGTTACAGGTAGGATAGAAACTAAAAGTGGTAGCATAGAAATCACACGCTCCACACCTAAACTTTCTTATGCAAAAATCACTGAAGGTAGCGTGAAAGTGGGCGATATATGCCGTCCTTTGGGTAGCAATGGCAACGGAAATGGCTATACCATAGGACGCGATGCAAATTATGAGGTTGAAGAAGGTGGAGGCGTAAAGCTTGGATTTTAACAAATTTTAAAGTTAAATTTTGTAGAATTAGCCCCTTTAACTACTAAAGCTTTTAAATCCAGTTTTGGTGCTTTGTAGGACTACCATTTTAAAGGAAGAGCAATGTATGCTATTATCAAACATAGCGGAAAGCAGTATAAGGTAAGCGTTGGCGATGAGCTAAAGCTTGATTATTTTGAAGCTGAAAGCAAGGCAAACATTGAGGTAAGCGAAGTTCTTGCTGTCAATGATAAAGAATTAAAGGTAGGTGCGCCTTTTGTAGCGGGTGCAAAAGTCGTCTTGGAAGTGATAAATCACGGAAAAGATAAAAAGGTTGTAATTTACAAAAAAAGACGCAGAAAAGATTCTAAGCTAAAAAGAGGCTTTAGAAGACAATTTACTCGCGTTGTTGTTAAAGAAATTAAAGCTTAAGGAGTAAAAAATGGCACACAAGAAAGGTCAAGGCTCAACTCAAAATAACCGCGACTCCATAGGACGCCGTTTAGGTGTGAAGAAATTTGGTGGAGAATTTGTCCGTGCGGGTAATATCATCATCCGTCAAAGAGGTACAGCTACCCACGCTGGAAATAATGTAGGTATAGGTAAGGACCACACTATCTTCGCTCTCATTGATGGCTTTGTCAAATTTGAAAGAAAAGACAAAGATAGAAAAAAAGTTTCTGTTTATCCTGCGTAAATTTAGGGGAGTTTATCCTCCCCTTTTTTCTCTTATTTTTTATTCCTCTATTTTTAAATGCTTTTTTACAATAAAGAGTATATGTATTGACAAATTGTTTTTTTTTTTTTTTGTTAAGATCTGGCATTTTGATAGAAAGGAGGATAATAAAATGCCAAATGGTAATCCTAGACCACCTAATGGTCCAAGCACTACTGGTAATCCAAGTGGTGGCGGTCGCGGCAATAACCCGCCTAAAAAATAATTAAAAATTCCTCCTCCTAAATTAAGGGGGAGTTTCAAAAGGAAAAACAATGGAAAATAAAAGCGTAGCCATTTTCATCGATGCTGAAAATATTAGCTTTAAATATGCCAAAGATATTTTTAATATTGCTTCAAGTTATGGAGAGCCTATCATCAAAAAAATTTATGCGGACTGGACAAGTCAAGTGGTAGGTGGTTGGAAAGATGAAATCGCCAAACATTCTATCATTGCGATACAAAATTTCAAATTTAACCGCAAAAATTCAAGCGATATGTATCTAATGGCGGATGCGATGAGTATGTTTTATGAAAAGGATATTGAAATTTTCATCATTGTTTCAAGTGATAGCGATTACATTCCTTTAGTGCATAAATTAAGAGAAAATAAAAAACAAGTTGTGGGTATAGTGGAAAATAAAGCAAATCAATCTTATATTAATGCTTTTAATGAGTTTCATTATTTAAATAAAAAGCAAGAAAAAAGCGATGAATTAATCAAAGAGCTTTTTAATACTATCGACCAGCTTATCGAGGAGAAAAATCGTGCAGAATATTCCCAAATTCCTCCGATAATGCAACGCAAATATCCAGACTTTAATCCAAAAAATTATGGTTGTAGTAGTTTTAAAGAGTTGATTAATAAATTTATTGATAATAATTATAAAAAAGAGGTGGCTAATGATGGTTGCACTCATTATCTTGTTAAAAATTAATATGAGGTTTTGACCTTACTCTAGAAATTGATTTCAAAACCTTAAAATCAATTTCTCTATAAAGTATATTTTACTTCTTTTAAGCAAAGTTTATATATTTAATTGTGTATAATTAAATATTTATTTTTAAGGAGTTTCATTGGACCCCAGTCAAATTGTGAATCAAAATTTACCTGTAGCTACGGATGCGGGTTATTCTATTCTTATGATTTTTGTTGCACTCGCTTTAGTTTTCCTAAATGGCTTTTTTGTTTTATCCGAATTTAGCATTGTTAAGGTTCGTCGTTCTAAGCTTGAAGAGCTTGTTAAAGAAAAAAAGCCTAATGCCAAAAAAGCCTTGGAGGTAACCTCTAAGCTCGATACTTACTTGAGTGCTTGTCAGTTAGGCATTACGCTAAGTTCTCTAGCTTTGGGTTGGATAGGAGAACCTGCCATTGCTAAAATGCTTGAAGTTCCGCTTTTAAATTTGGGTTTAAATGCAGTTTTAATCCACACCATAGCTTTTGTTATCGCTTTTAGTATTATCACCCTTTTGCATGTGGTTTTGGGTGAGCTTGTGCCAAAGAGTATTGCTATAGCTATTGCCGATAAAGCCGTGCTTTGGGTAGCAAGACCTTTGCATTGGTTTTGGATTTTATTTTTACCTTGCATTAAAATTTTTGATGTTTTGGCGGCTTTGACACTTAAAATTTTTGGCATTAAACCCGCAAAAGAACACGAGCTAACGCATAGTGAAGAGGAGATTAAGATTATTGCTAGTGAGAGTCAAAAGGGCGGAGTTTTAGATGAATTTGAAACGGAGATTATTCGCAATGCTGTTGATTTTAGTGATACGGTTGCAAAGGAAGTGATGACGCCCAGAAAAGATATGATATGTCTTAACAAGCAAAAATCTTATAGTGAAAATATGCAAATCATTTGCGAGTATAAACATACGCGTTTTCCTTATATAGACGGCTCTAAGGATACAATTTTGGGTATGGTGCATATTAGAGATATTGTGCAAAATGAGCTAAATGTTAAGAGTGAAAATTTGGAAGATTTTGTTAAGCCGCTGATTTTAGTTCCTGAAAATCTTAGCATTTCAAAGGTTCTTGTAATGATGAATAAGGAGCGTTCGCATACTGCTTTAGTTATCGATGAGTATGGAGGCACTGCTGGGCTTTTGACTATGGAAGATATAATGGAGGAAATTATAGGGGAGATTAAGAGCGAGTATGATGAAGATAATTATAAAAAACTTGCTGATAATATCTATGAATTCCAAGGGCGTTGCGATATAGAGAAAGTTGAGGAACTTTTGCTTATTACTTATGATGAGGATTTGGAGCAAGTTACGATTGGTGGTTATGTCTTTAATCTTTTGGGGCGTTTGCCTGTGGTGGGCGATAGAATTGAAGATGAATTGTGCTATTACGAAGTGAAAAAAATGGACGGAAATTCTATTGAAAGAGTGAAAGTTGTAAAAAAAGTAAGAAGTGAGGATAGCGAGGATTAATTTTGCTTTTTGAGGAATTGTTATGAATCTTTTAGAGCTTATCTTACTTTCCTGTGCTTTGGCGATGGATGCCTTTGCGGTGTCTTTGTGTAAGGGTTTTAGATAAAGACTCCCACGATAAAACATTATTTTATCGTTGGGGCTTATTTTGGGGATTTCGGGCTTTAATGCCTTTGATCGGTTTTTTTATCGGCATAAGTTTTAGTTCTTTTATTCAAAAATCGACCATTGGATAGCTTTTGTTTTGCTAGTTTTTATAGGGATTAAAATGATTAAAGAGGGTTTTGAAAAGGAAAGCTGTCCTAGTGATGATGGCTTTCATTTTAAAACAATGCTCTCCCTTGCGATTGCCACAAGTATCGATGCTTTAGCTGTTGGCGTGAGTTTTGCTTTTTTACAAGTATCGCTTATACTTGCCCTTTTTCTTATAGCTAGCATTACCTTTATCTTTTGTGTTACGGCTTTAAAAATCGGCAGTCGTTTTGGAATTTATCTTAAAAGTAAAGCTGAATTTCTAGGCGGCGGTGTGCTAATTTTACTCGGTTTTAAAATCCTCATTACGCATTTGTGGCAGAGTTAGATGTCAAGCTCTATCCCAACAGGAGCGTGGTCTGAGCCAAAAATGTCTTCTCTTATAAATGCGTTTTTGAGCTTAGACTTCAACCCTTTGGAAATGAAAAAATAATCAATTCTCCAGCCTACATTTCTTTCTCTTGCTTTCATTCTATAAGACCACCACGAGTATTTTTCTTTTATATCGCCGTTGATTTCTCTAAAACTATCGATAAAACCAAGTTTTAATAAATCATCTATCCAGGCTCTTTCTATGGGTAAAAATCCCGAAGTGTTAGCGTTTGCTTTTGGGTGGGTTAAGTCGATTTCTTTGTGGGCTGTATTGACATCGCCACAAATGATAATGTGCTTTTTTTCTTTTAAAAGCTTGTCTAAGTATTTTAAAAAATCTGCATAAAATTTCATTTTAAAATTAAGTCTTTCTTCATCTTTTTGCCCATTAGGAAAATAGATATTAAAAAGCACGACATCGTTAAAGCGATGTTCTAAAACCCTTCCCTCATCATCATCAAAAAATTCACATTTTTTTGTTTCACATTCAAAGTTACAAAGGCTCATCACGCCGGAATACCCAGCCCTTTTAGCAGAGTTAAAATACATATATTTAAAGGGATATTCATAAATTTTTTTAGGAAATTTTTCTTCGTGAGCTTTGATTTCTTGAAAGCCTATAAAATCGATTTTTTCATTTGCAATCCAATCAAGTGCATTTTTATCACAAATTGCCCTTAGTCCATTGACATTCCACGAAATTAGTTTCATTTTTATCCTTTCAAAAAGGGCTAATCTTATCATAATTTTGCTAAACATTAATGAAAAAAAAATATAATCATGCTCTTTAAATTTTTCACACTGAAAGGACTTGATGCTAAGAATCTCTTGGTTTAAATTTGTGCTTTTAAATACAATTATTATCGTATTAATAAATTTCAATGCTTTTGTTTTTATCTATAAAAATTTATCACAAAATCCATTTTGGCTTACTCTAGCTTTTATCTTAGCGTATGCTTGTTTAGTGCATATTATACTTTCTTTGGTTTTTGTGCGATTTTTAAGTCGATTTTTATCTATGCTTTTCATTATCGTGGCGATGATGAGCGCTTATTTTATGCAAACCTATGGAATTTTAATTGATTCTGATATGATACATAATGTCTTTAATACAGACACTAAAGAGGCTTTTGACCTAATTAACTTGCGTTTGATGTTTGTTGTTTTAATTGTTTTGGTTGCGGTTTTTTTCATTTTTAAAATTCAAATTGTTTATCCCCCATTTAAAAAACAACTTGGCATCAAGCTTTTAAATATCTTCGTTGCGAGTGGAATTTTTTGTATCACTTTTTTGCCTTTTACAAAAACCTTTGTTCCATTTTTTAGGGAGCATAATGAGCTTAGAATGTATAATACCCCATTTTATCAATTTTACGCTTTATGGCGTTACTATAAAATTTATCTTGCTTCTAAACCAGCGCTTAAAATTTTAAGTGAGGGAGCTTATAGGGAAAATAATGCTACAAAAAGAAATCTCGTGCTTATAGTGGGCGAAACCGCTAGAGCAAAAAATTATTCCCTTGGTGGATATAGCGTCAATCAAACTAATCCTGCCTCCCCCCACGAAGGCGTGATATATTTTAGTCAAATTGCAAGTTGTGGCACCTCCACGGCTGTAAGTTTGCCTTGTATGTTTTCCGCTTCAAATAGGCAGAATTTTTCTAATCAAATTTATGAAGAAAATCTTTTGGATTTTTTAGTTAAAACTGGTGTGAAAGTTTCGTGGCTTGATAATAATTCAGGTGGCTGTCAAGGGGTGTGTCAAAGGCTAGAAAATGCCAAAATTTTTAATGAAGAATATGATGGTTTTTTAATTGAAGAATTTAAAAAAAGTCTCGCTGGTTTAGACACCGCAAATTTAATTGTTGTGCATTTGCAAGGCTCTCACGGACCAGCTTATTATAAACGCTATCCTAAGGAATTTGAAAAATTTACTCCCACTTGCGATACAAATGAGCTTTCAAAATGCACTTTTGAGCAAATCGCTAACACTTATGATAATTCCATACTTTATACTGATTATATCGTGGAAGAAATTATCGATGAACTTAAAAAAATGCAAGGTTATCAAAATACTCTCATTTATCTTTCAGACCACGGCGAAAGTCTTGGGGAAAATGGAATTTATTTGCACTCAATGCCTTATGCCATCGCTCCAAAAACGCAAACGCATATTCCTTTGATTGTGTGGAGTGATGATGAAAATTTGAAAAAAATTGCTATTCGTTATAAAGATATAAAGCTTTCTCAAGATAATATTTTTAGCACTATTTTGGGATATTTTGAAATTAAAACACCATTTTATAAAGAGGAATTTGATTTTTTAAATCCTAAACTTAAGGCTGGAAATTGAAACCAAAATATGCTCTTTTTTCTAATGCGAAATACGCTTTGCAAGGTTTGGTGGCTTTACTGAAATTTGAGACTTCTTTTAAAATAGAACTTTGTGTTATTATCCCCGCTTTAGTTTTAAATTGCTTTTTACCCATCACACTTGCGGAGCATTTATTTTTAGCGGGTGTTTTAGTGCTTATCCTCATTGTGGAAGCTTTAAATTCGGCTATTGAAGCTTGTGTGGATTTAATCACAAATGAGTGGCACGAAAAAGCTAAAATGGCTAAGGATTATGGTAGCGTGGCAGTGCTTTTTTCTGTGCTTTTTGCTTTAATGTCTTGGGTTTTTATTTTATTTAAGGTTTTTTATGAGTGAAAATTTTAAAAAAGCTTTAGAAAAAATTCTAGGTAAAAAGCGTTTTGAATTACTTTATTTTCTTTGTGAAAATGCTGATGAAAATGGTTTTGTGATGATTAAAATTAGCGATTTGGAGGAGAAATTAAAGCAAAGTAAGCCGACCATTATCGCTACTTTTAAATTTCTAGAGGAAAAAAAGCTTTTTAAACGACTTAAAAATGGATTTTATCAACTCAATTTATAAATCTTTGCTGATAACATTGCAAAGTTCGCCGATTTGCTCAATCTCACAACGCACCTCATCTTTATCTTTTAAAAATTGTGGTGGGTTAAGCCCCATACCTACGCCACTTGGCGTTCCCATAGAGATGATACTACCAGCTTTTAAACGCATTCCGGCGCTTAATTCCTCTAAAACATAGGCTATGTCAAAGATAAAATATTTTGTGTTGGAATTTTGCCTAAGCTCTTTATTAACATAGCTTTTAAGATTAAGCTTTGGCGGATAAGCTATCTCATCAGCACTTACGATACAAGGACCCATTATAGTGCTTCCCTCCAAACTTTTGGCGCGGTAAAACTGCTTGTGTTTGGCTTGTAAATCTCTAGCTGAAATTTCATTGATAATGGTATAACCAAAGATGTAATTTTGCGCTTCGTCTGCTTTAATTTTGTAAGCGTCTTTTGCTAAAATAAACGCTAACTCACATTCATAATCAAGCTTTTTTGTAACACTTTCGTGTAGCGGAATTTTACTATAAGCAGCGGAGGCGTAATTCACTCTTTTGCCAAAATACACAGGATATTTTCGCTCTTCAAAACTCTCGCCTTTAAATTTAGCCGATTCTTTTGCGTGGTCTAAAAAATTGATTCCAAGACAAATAATATCTTGTAAAGGCTCAAGTATAGGCGCTAAAAATCTTTCTTTAGGCACTTCGATGGCGGGATAAGAATCTAAATTTGTTAATTTACTTTTAAATTTATCATAGTGGATAATAAATTCGTTCATATCATTAGTTTCAATTTCTAAATGCTTAAAGCAAACAACTTTATTTTTAGAGTTTAAAACGCCTAAATGTTTTTCGCCGTTCCATATAAAATGCACAAATTTCATTTTTTCACTATCCCATCAAGTGGAGGTAAATTTTCTATATAAATGCTTCTACTTGGGAAAGCAAAGCTAAGCCCATGTTTTTCTACAATACGCATAAATTCAAGCATTAAGGCTTGTCTTGCATTTCTAAAGCCCTCCGCTGTAACAGCTTTAGTATAAAAATAAATTTCGATATTAATACTACTTTCTCCAAAATCACTAAGTCCTACATAGCAGTCGTTTTTGTAACCCTCAAGGTCGTTTATAGAGACGAGATTTTGGCGGTATTTAGCAGAACTATCGCCGTATTTTAAAGCACTATCATCAGCGTGAGCGACTAAAGGACTTGTGTGTAAAAGCTCTTTTAAGTCTTTAACACAAGCTTCTAGTTTTTCAGGTGAGGCATCATAACCTACACCAAGATACATTTTTACCTGTCTTCCTATGCGTCTTTTGCTCCAGTTTTTAATATTTGCTCCCATAATGACTGAATTTGGCAAGAAGACTAAGGAATTGTCAAAAGTCCTAATGGTTGTTTTTCTAAGTCCTGTCTCTACGACGGTTCCCTCTACACCAGAAACCTCAACCCAATCACCCTGATTAAAGCTATTGTCAAATAAAAGCAGTATGGAGGCAAAGAAATTCGCGATAATGTCTTTTGCCGCTAAAGCAACAGCCAAACCACCAATTCCCAGTGAAGCTATGATGGCGGAGATATTAAAACCAAGCTGGGCTAGGATAAACAAAAAGGCGATGACTATGATGACAAAATATAAAATTTTGATGATGAGATTAACGACTTCTTTTTTACCGCTTTTTTGTGCGAGCTTAGAGACTAAAACAACTCCATATCCATCCAAAACAGCCAAAACAAGCCATGCGATGAAAATGGCATAGATGATGTAGAAAGTGTTGCTAAGTCCTAAATTCATAGGTGCTGGATAAAAAGCTATCGTAAGGCAAAGGCTAATGGCGTAAATGACAAGTAAAAAACCCACAGGCTTTTTAATATTTTCAATAAACATCGTTTTAATCTCATCAGCATTTGCCTTGCCACGATAAACGAGCTTTACGAGGAAAAAATACACAATGTGAGAAAAGAATTTTCTAAGCGACATAAAAAAGACTAAAACGAGTAGAGAGATGGTTATTTTACCGACATTAAGAAATTCTATATTAACAAGAGAATTGATTTTATCTATCCAAACTTGAAGCCCAAGAGCGCTAAAGAGATAGTTACTTTCTAGCAAACGAGCGTTGGTTCTAAGATATTTCAAAATTTCGCTATAAGAAGTAAATGTTTCTTTTATGAGCGCTTCTTTTGTATTTATTGTTTCTAGTTCTGCTGTATTTGTTATTTTATTTTTGTAAGATGTAAGGTCTATATTTACAAGTGCTTGTAAATTTTCCATACTTTCATCGATAAGTTTTATCATATCTTCACTACCAGCGGCGTTTTTAAATAGCTCTTTGAGTTTGGTAAGGGTATTGTAAAATTCTTCTAAAACTTGCAAATAAAGCAAATCAAGGTTAGCATTAATGTAGGTAAAGCTTTGTTTTTGGCTACTATTTTTAATTTTTTTCAAACTTTCCTTTTTTTGTAAAAATTTATCCACATCTTTTTGCTCAACTTCTTGTGAGACGATGATTTCTGGTATTCTTGAAAGAATTTTTTGTTTCTCTTGATTCAATTCATCGATAATTTGTTTATAAGTGCTTGAATTTGTATCGCTGACTTGTTTGTATTCTTTCATTTTGGTATTTAGCTCTACATAGCCTTGCACAAGGTTAAAAAGACTATTTTCCGTTCTTATATTTGTGTTGTTTTCTATTAAATTCTCACCAAAAGTATAGGAGAGCAAAACACAAGAAAGAAAGATTGCAAGAAGAATTTTTTTCATACATTTTTCCTATTTTGAATTAGGGTAAAAATTTTGGCTTTAAAGTCGTATTCATAAATTTCACCTGTTTCGATGATATAATACCACGCATGTACTTCAATTTTACCTTCATTTAAGGCTTTTTCAACACCCGGGTAAGTAAGGATATTTTGCAAAGAATTGACTAAGTTAAGCTTTTCTGTGAGCCAAGAACGCATCGCTAAGTCGTTATTAGCGAAAAGCAAGACATCTTTTTTGATAGGCTCTAACATAGTGAGCCATTTTTTAACATTTGGCACTTTTTCTAGTTCCTCTTCAGTGCTATAAAGAGCATTGCAGCCTCCGCAATTACTATGTCCGCAAACAACGATATTTTTAATTTGCAAACTTGTAAGCGCGTATTCTATTGCTGAAGTCGTAGCTAGATAATCTTCCCCCACGCGGTAAGGTGGGACAATGTTAGCTATGTTTCTTATAACAAAAAGCTCTCCGGGTCCTGTGTTTGTAATAAGATTTGGTATCACTCTAGAATCAGAACAACCTATAAAAAGAGTGTGGGGATTTTGCTTATTTTTCAAGCTTTCAAAAAGCTTAGAATGTTCCTTAAAATCCTCTTGCATAAATTTAATTGCACCACTGATAAGATTTTCCATATCCTGCCCCGATTAATAAAGTTTCATTATAGTGAATTTGTGTAAAAAAATGATTAATTTACTAATTTTTAAAGAAAGTATGTTAAATTTCGCCCACTAATTTATCAAGGAGAAAATAATGAGTCTTTACGATAGAGATTATACTAAATCTAGCACATTTGAAAACACACGCTCAAGTGAATTGAGTGTTTTTATTAAGCAAACCTACCAGCTTTTCGCTGCTTCACTTTTGGCAGCAACTGTGGGTGCTTATATAGGAATTTTTGCCCTTGCGCAGTTTTTTATACAATCACAAATCACATTTTGGGTGCTTTTTGCGGTTGAGCTTGGCTTACTTTTTGGCTTAATGTATAAGAAAAAAGAAGTTCCGCTTAATCTCATCTTACTTTTTGCCTTTACTTTTGTTTCAGGGCTTACACTAACGCCTTTGCTTATTTCTGTTTTGGCTTTACCGGCTGGTGGTGTGATTGTAGCTCAAGCTTTTGCGCTTACAACTGTGGCTTTTGGCGGACTTAGCATTTTTGCTATGAATACTAAAAAAGATTTTACTTTAATGGGAAAAGCTTTATTTATCGTTTTAATTGTAGTCGTAGCAGCTTCTTTGCTTAACCTTTTCTTCCAAAGTAGCTTGTTAAATTTAGCGATTTCTGCGGTAGCTGCTATTCTTTTTTCATTTTATATCCTTTATGATACGCAAAATATCATACGCGGAAATTATGAAACGCCGATTGAGGGTGCAGTTGCTCTTTATCTTGATTTTGTAAATCTTTTCATTTCTCTACTTAATATTTTAAGAAGCTTTAATAGCCGATAATTTGCGAGTTTTCTCGCAAATTTTTGTGTTTCAAACTCTTTTCAAGCTTTTTTAGTTAAAATAATTTAAATTTTTTTCTTAGGATTTTGTATGATTACTCTTTTAATTGTTTTGCAATTTGTTATCGTTGTGGTAATTTGTGTTGCTGTTTTATTACAAAAAAGCTCAAGTATAGGACTTGGTGCTTATAGTGGGAGCAATGAGAGTCTTTTTGGTGCGAAAGGTCCTGCGGGTTTTTTAGCAAAATTTACTTTTATAATGGGACTTTTACTCATCGCAAATACCATAGCACTAGGCTATCTTTACAATAGTTCTAATAAAAATTCTTTAGCAGAAAAAGTGCAAATTGATACAAATGCAACTTTGCCAAGTTTGCCGACAAATTTGCCAAGTGCGCCAAGCGCTCCACAACTTCCAAACGAAGCAAATGCAACTAAATAAGGACTTAAAATGCTAAATGAAATTTATGAAAAACAAAAAAGTCAAGCGGAAAAAAGTTTAGAGGCTCTTAAAAAAGATTTTACGACATTAAGGACGGGTAAAGTTAATATACATATTTTAGACCCTATACAGGTGGATTATTATGGTAGCGCGACCCCACTTAATCAAGTTGCCACTATCTTAGCAAGTGATGCTTCGACCATTAGCATTACTCCTTGGGAAAAGCCTATGTTAAAAGCCATAGAAAGTGCCATAGCTGCGGCAAACATAGGGGTTAATCCAAATAATGACGGCGAGAGCGTGAAGCTTTTTTTCCCCCCTATGACGAAAGAGCAAAGAGAGGAAAATGTCAAGCACGCTAAAGCTATGGGCGAAAAAGCTAAAGTTTCAATAAGAAATGGCAGAAAAGACGCCAATGATGCAGTAAAGAAGCTTGAAAAAGATAAGGCGATAAGCGAAGATGAAGCAAAAAAAGCTTACGATGAAGTGCAAAAGCTCACCGACGCTTATACGGCAAAAATTGATGAAAGCGTTAAAGATAAAGAAGCACAGCTTTTAAAGGTTTAATGATGAACTTAGAGCAAATTTATAAAGAGTGTGGAGCGTATTTAGAGGGGCATTTTTTGTTAAGTTCTGGCAAACACTCGCAATTTTACCTCCAAAGTGCAAAAGTGCTTGAAAATCCCATTTTAGCAGGAGAATTATGCGAAAATTTAGCTAAAATCATCACTTCTTATAAGATAGAATTTGATAGCATTTGCTCTCCTGCTTTGGGCGGAGTTTTAGCAGGGTATGAATTAGCTAGAGCGAGTAAAAAGCGTTTTATTTTCACAGAAAGAGTCGAGGGAGTGATGACTTTAAGACGCGGTTTTGAAGTAAAAAAAGGTGAAAAATTCATCATTTGCGAAGATATTATCACCACAGGTGGCAGTGCTTTAGAGAGTGCAAAAATTATTGAAAATTTAGGAGGCGAGGTTGTAGCTTTTGCTGCTTTGGCAAATCGTGGCTTTTGTGCGGTAAAAAATTTAAATAACGAAAGAAAAGCAAACGCTAAACTCCCTGCAAATTTACCGCTTTTTGCTTTGGGAAATTTTGATTTTGAAATTTATGAGCCACAAAGTTGTGGGCTTTGTTTGCAAGGAAGTAAGGCAATAAAACCGGGAAGTCGTGGAAACTGATGAAAGCTAAGGCGAAAATTGCTTCACGGTGGCTTAGATTTCGCGCTTTTTTGATTGATATTTTTTTGATTTATGTGCCTATTTTGTATGCTTTTTATTTTATTTTAGGTTCCAAAGAGGCTTTTTTGGCAAGTGTTTTAATCCCACCTTTTTGCACTTTGCTTTTTGGTTTTATCCAAGCTTTATTTTTAAGCTTAAAGGCGCAAAGTCCGGGACTTAGGGCTTATGAACTATATTTGATAGATAAAAGAACAGGCAGAAAGGCAAATTTTTTACAAATTTGTTTAAGATATTTGATTTTTATCATAAGTTTTGGTTTGTTTTTTGGTTTGTTTGTGAGTTTTTTGAGAAAAGACACTTTAAGTTTGCACGATGTTTTAACGCAAACTTGCATAGTTTTGAAAGGATAAAAATGCAAAGAAAGAGAATTTATAATCCAAATTCTAATGAGAGTTTAGGTGATAGAAAAGTTTTTTCAGGTAATCCGCACGGAATTTTAAATTTCACTAAGGCAAAATACACTTGGGCATTAAAGCTTTGGGATTTAATGGAAGCAAATACTTGGTTTCCAAAAGAGGTGGATACAACTAGAGATGCTCTTGATTATCGTTGTAATTTAACAGCGGCAGAAAAAAGAATGTATGATTTGGTATGGTCTCAACTCATCTCAATGGATAGTTTTCAAACTAACAATTTAGCCGATAATATCAATCCTTACATCACAGCCCCTGAAATCAATGCCGTCTTAGCGCGTCAAGCTTATGAAGAGGCAAATCATTCCAAATCTTACGCGGTAATGGTTGAAGCGATTTGTGATAATACGGATTTGATTTATGAAATGGAAAAACACGATGCCACTTTGCGTGAGAAAAATGATTTTATTTCGGGCATTTATGAAGAGTTGGCAGGCGATGTTGATGATAATAAGCTCTTGCTTGCTATGGTGGCGAACCAAATTTTAGAGGGTGTGTATTTTTATAGCGGTTTTACGGCGATTTATGCCCTAGCAAGAGCAGGAAAAATGCTAGGTTCTGCGCAAATGATTCGCTTCATTCAAAGAGATGAAATCACGCATTTATTATTATTTCAAAATATGATAAATTCGGTGCGTAAAGAAAGAGCCGATTTGTTTAATGAGCAAAATATTAGTAAAATCTATGAAATGTTTAAAAGGGCTGGAGAGCTTGAGATTAAGTGGGGAAAATATATCACGCAAAATCAAATTATGGGCTTTACGGATGATATTATCGAAGAGTATATTCATTATCTTGTAGATACAAGGCTTGTTGCGATAAATTTGGATAGAATGTATAATGCAAAACACCCGATTAAGTGGGTTGATGATTTTTCTAAATTTAACGACCAAAAAAGCAATTTTTTCGAAAGCAAGGTTACAAATTATTCTAAGGGCAGCATAAGCTTTGACGACTTTTAATTATCATCTTCTTTGTGATTTTTATGAATTTACTATGGCGCAAGGCTATTTGAATGAGAGTTTTGCGGACACGATTTGCTATTTCGATGTTTTTTTTAGAAGGGCTCCGGATGACGGGGCTTTTGCGATTTTTGCGGGTTTAGAAGATATTTTAAATTTCGTAGAAAATTGGCATTTTGACGAAAGTGATATTACTTTTTTAAGACAAAAGGGATTTGGGGAAAAATTTTTAAATTTTTTAAAAAATTTCAAATTTTGTGGTGAAATTTACGCGTTAGATGAGGGTTCTGTCATTTTTGCTAATGAACCTGTGATGATAATTAAAGCAAGGGCGATTGAAGCTCAGCTTTTAGAGACTTTTTTGCTTTGCACTTTAAATCACCAAAGCCTTATTGCCACTAAGGCAAATCGCATTGTAAGAGCAGCAAAAGGCAAGTCGGTGCTTGAATTTGGTGCAAGAAGAGCGCACGGAAGCGAGGCGGCACTTAAGGGTGCAAGAGCGGCGATGATAGGTGGGTGTTTAGCCACTTCAAATACCCTAGCCTCCAAGCTTTATGGCGTAAAAGCAAGTGGAACTATGGCACATTCTTGGGTGCAAATGTTTGAAAACGAATATGAGGCTTTTAAGGCTTTTGTAAAGCTTTATCCTGAAAATGCAACCTTGCTTATCGACACTTACGATTGTTTTTTTGGGCTTGAAAATGCTATTAGGGTTTTTAAGGAATTTGGTGTTGAAAATGGGGCTGTAAGGGTTGATTCTGGTGATTTGTGTGGATTAAGCATTAGAATTCGTCAAAGGCTTGATGAGGTTGGATTAAAAGAGTGCAAAGTCATCGTTTCAAATTCTTTAGATGAAAAAAGCATTGAGGCTTTGTTAAAAAATGGTGCAAAAATTGATGGATTTGGGGTTGGAGAACGCTTGATAACGGCTTCTAGCGATGCGATTTTCGGCTGTGTTTATAAGCTCGTGGCGGTGGAAAATGAGGGAGAAGTTTGCCCTAAAATTAAAATTTCTCAAGACGCTTATAAAATGACAACTCCACATTTTAAAAGGCTTTTTCGCATTTATGAGGGTAAAAAAGCACTTTATGATGAGCTTGTAATTTATGATGAAAAATTAGAAACTCTGCCCTCAAATTTGAGACGCGAAGAACTTTTAAAATGTGTATTTAAAGAGGGAAAAAGGCTTTGTAAAGATAAAAGTGTGGAAGAAATTGCCACCTTTGCAAAAGCCCAAATTTTAAGCCTTGATGAGGATTTATTAGACTCTAAAAAGGCTTATGAGTTAAAGCTTTCATCCTCTTTAAAAAAGCTAAAAGAAAAGCTTAGTCAAATTTAGCCACCTCTTTTATACAAGATATTTTTTTCAAATTCATCAAGGCGTTTGTGTATGCTTCTAAGCTCTGTGATTTTAGTCCAGTTTGTAATGAAAACACTAAAAGAACTTCTCACTTGGTCAAAAGCATTGTTAATTTGTATTACCACGCCAAGCCCTATGGCTCCAGCAAAAAGTGATGGACCCATTATTAAAAACGGCACGATAACGATGATTTGCTCAAACATTATAAGCCAGATATTAAAATAGCCATAGTGTAAAAATAGCCTTTTGTAATTAAATTTAAGTCCCGTAAAAAGTTCTATCATTGTTTCGCTTTTTGCGTAGTCTTTGCGGTTATCTTCCGCATAAACAAGTTCTTTTCTAAAAGCAGCTTCGGCTTTTTGATTGTTATATTCAAGCCCGGGTAATTTAATACCGACAAACCACGATATAATAAGCCCTCCAAGCGAGATGAATAAAGCCACATAGACAAGCAAACCCTGCATATCTTTTAAAAAATAAAACGCACTTCCTTCGCCTAAATCCTTAAAAAGAATTTTAGATACATCTTCGCTTAAATTCCATAAAATAGGAATAAATGCCATTAGTATCATTAAAGATTTTATGAAAGCAAGTCCCAAATTTTCGACTATTTTGGAAAAATTATAAGCGTCCTCTTGGATTCTTTGGGAGCTTCCCTCGATATTATCATCTTTATTTTTCCAAAATTTAAGATAAGCAAAGGTCATCGCTTCGCGCCATTTAAAGGTATAAACACTGGCAAAATAAATGCTAAGAGTTGCGATAAAAACATAGGGTAGAGCGATACATAAAAATACGGCTATGCTAGAGTAAAAATCACTCATAGCATAAGCTTCTTTAGTGGCTATGCTTTTGCTAGAAAAAAAGCATTCGTTTAGAAATTGATAATAAAAAATCGAGGCTTTATTGATAAAATTTGCATTTTCTAAAGCTTTTTGTGCATTTTCGTTGGCTATTTTTGTAGCGTTTTCATCAAGCATTAAAGGCGCATTTTGGATATTTGGTTTTTGAAGTATATTGTAAAAATCCCTATACCACTCGTTGATAGCGACATTAAGGCTTGTTTGCAAATATAAAAAGGTTAAAAGCACAAAAAGCCCTACATAAGCCCATAAAGCCCATTTTTTAGAGAGAAAAAACGCTGAAAACATCTTAAACCTTTAAAAAAGATGAGAAATTATAATAAAAATTCGTAATGGCATTTAGCTTAAATTTGTTACAATAATTTAAAATTGATTTTAAGGATAGAGAATGGCAAATCTTCTTATCATCGGTGCGGGTGGAGTGAGTAGGGTTGCAAGTGTAAAATGTGCGATGAATAGCGATGTTTTTAGCAAAATCACTCTTGCAAGTAGGACAAAAAGTAAGTGCGACGAAATTGCAGCTTTTATTAAAGAGCGTTTGGGAGTGCAGATTGCTACGGCACAAATTGACGCGGATAATGTCGAAGCGGTTGTGGAGCTTATCAAAAAAACAGGAGCTGAAATTTTACTCAATGTAGCCTTGCCTTATCAAGATTTAAGCTTAATGGACGCTTGTTTGAAAACAGGAATTCACTACATAGACACAGCAAATTATGAGCATCCAGACCTAGCTAAATTTGAATATAAAGAGCAATGGGCAAAAGATGAAAACTTTAAAAAAGCTGGGATTTTAGGGCTTTTAGGAAGTGGGTTTGACCCGGGTGTAACAAATGTTTTTTGTGCTTATGCGAAGCAAAATTTATTTGACGAAATCCATTACATTGATATTTTAGATTGCAATGCAGGCGACCACGGCTACCCTTTTGCTACAAATTTTAATCCAGAAATTAATTTACGCGAGGTTTCAGCTAAGGGGCGTTACTGGGAGAAAGGGCAGTGGATAGAAACTGAGCCTATGCAGATAAAAATGGAATGGGATTATCCTGAAGTGGGCGTAAAGGATAGCTATTTGCTTTATCACGAAGAGCTTGAGAGCTTGGTTAAAAATATCTCTCATCTTAAAAGAATTCGCTTTTTTATGACCTTTGGGCAAAGTTATCTTACACATATGAAATGTCTTGAAAATGTTGGTATGTTAGGCATTAAGCCTGTAAAGCATAAGGGGCAGGAGATTATCCCTATCGAATTTCTTAAAACCCTTCTGCCTGACCCTGCAAGTTTAGGTCCTCGCACGAAAGGTTACACAAATATAGGCTGCGTGATAAGAGGCGTAAAAGATGGTAAAGATAAGCAAATTTATATTTATAATGTTTGCAATCACGAGGAATGCTTTAAGGAAACGGGCGCTCAAGCCGTAAGCTACACCACAGGCGTTCCTGCGATGATAGGTGCAAAGCTTGTAGCGCGTGGAATTTGGAGTGGGGTTGGTGTGAAAAATATGGAAGAATTTGACGCCAAGCCTTTTATGGACGAGCTTAATTCACAGGGGCTTCCTTGGAAAATTTTAGAGATGAAGCCAAGTCTTGGCGATTGATTTTTAAATTTTTCAAACGCCGAAAAAGCCTTAAGGCTGATGTTTTTATCAGTGTGGGGGCGGGTTGTAAGGTGGCGTTTTATTTAAAGAAATTTAAATTACGCACCTTTTCCTCACCTTTTGATTGGTTGGGACTTTATACTTTGGTGGATATTAATGTGTGTTTTGAGCAAGATTTTGCAAATTTCTTTAAAGATTATGAAGAAGTGCCTAGCACGACACATAAGCGTTGGGTGAGGGATAGGCAAAATGGTATGCGTTCAATGCACGATTTTTCTTTTGAGGAAAGTTTAGATGAGGGTTATGAGCGTTTTATTACGCAAAAAAGAAGAAGATTTGAAAATTTAAAACGCCATATTAAAGCTTCTAAACATATCTGTTTTGTTTCTTGTAGGCAAGGAGCTTATGAGGAATTTGAGAATTTTTTAGGACGAATGCAAAATTTCCATAAGGCAAAATATACACTTATCAATATTCGCCACGATGAAAGCCAAAGAGATATGGAGCGATTTGGATTAGAGTGGGGAGGGAGGGAGGGGGACTTGAGTTTAATAGAATATCGCTTTAATGACATCCACCCAAAAGGTGAAAAATACAAAAGAGCTTGGCTTGGCAATGTTAAATTTTGGCGTGAGATAATGCGTCATTTAAGTCTTAATTAATAAAACGAAAGATTTTTATCTTGCGAAATGTTATGGGTGGATTTTGTAAAATTGACTTAAAATGCTATAATCCAAGCGGAAGATAAGCGTGTCTGGTGAGCGCCACTGACTTCAAATCAGATGAAAGGGTAGCTGGCTATTCTTTGGGGAGTTCGATTCTCTCATCTTCTCGCCACAAAAAGGAAAGTAATGAGTAAAGCTGATATTGTTGTAGGAATTCAATGGGGTGATGAGGGTAAAGGCAAGGTAGTTGATAAGCTGTGTGAAAATTATGATTTTGTTTGCAGAAGTGCTGGTGGACATAATGCTGGGCATACGATTTGGGTCAATGGTGTTCGCTATGCGGTGCATTCTTTGCCTTCTGGTGTTTTGCATCAAAATTGTATTAATATCATAGGCAATGGCGTGGTTGTCTCCCCTGAGGTTTTAATCGCAGAAATGGCGCAATTTGAAAATCTTAAAGGACGCCTTTATATCAGTGATAGGGCGCATTTAAATTTAAAACATCATTCTTTAATAGATATCGCAAAAGAAAAACTTAAAGGCAAAAATGCCATAGGCACGACAGGTAGAGGTATAGGTCCTTGTTATGCGGATAAAATGAATCGAAGCGGACATAGGGTGGGAGAGCTCTTAAACCCTGAAAAATTATGCGAAAATTTGATGCAAGATTTTGAAGATAACAAGACTTTTTTAGATTTTTTGGGTGTGGAAATTCCAAGTAAAGAAGAGCTTTTGGTAGATTTGAAGCGTTTTAATGAAATTTTAGCCCCTTACATCACTGATACGACAAGATTGCTTTGGCAAGCTTTAGATGAAGACAAAAGGGTGCTTTTAGAGGGCGCGCAAGGCTCTATGCTAGATATTGATCACGGCACTTATCCTTTTGTAACAAGCTCAAATACCATTTCAGCAGGGGCTTTAACGGGACTTGGGCTAAACCCTAAAGAGACAGGTTCTATCATCGGTATCGTTAAGGCTTATGCGACTAGAGTGGGAAATGGAGCTTTCCCCAGTGAGGATAAGGGTGAAGAGGGCGAAAAAATCGCAAGGATAGGTAAAGAAATAGGCGTAAGCACTGGACGCAAAAGAAGATGTGGGTGGTTTGACGCTGTGGCAGTAAGATATACAGCAAGGCTCAATGGCTTGGATTCTTTAGCCTTGATGAAGCTTGATGTTTTGGACGGCTTTGAAAAAATTAAAATTTGTCGTGCTTATGAGTATGAGGGCAAAGAGATTGATTATATGCCGAGCGATTTAGAAAAAGTTAAGCCCATTTATGAAGAAATTGATGGCTGGGATAAGGTTTTTGGCATAAGGGATTTTGATTTACTTCCTCAAAATGCTAAAAAATACATTGCTAGACTTGAAGAATTAGTCGGCGTAAAGGTAAAGCTCATTTCTACAAGTGCTGAAAGAGACGATACGATTGTTTTATGAAAAGCAAATTTAATGCGGTGATTAAAGTTAAAAAACAGCAGCTTGATAAAGCACAAACGGACTTAAATGTCGCACAACGAAGACAAAGAGAAAATGAAAGGCTTTTGGAGTTAGCGCAGCAAGAATTATTAAATTTGGGGTCTTTAAAAGGCACGATTTCAAGCGAAGAATTAAAAGCAAATGCTTTTATGGCAAATGTCGCAAGGGAGGCTTTAGCAAGAGCTAAAGAAAAAGTGGAACTCTCTCACAAGGAAGTGAATCATTATCAATTTTTATATAAAAAAGCACATTTGGACTATGAAAAGATAAAGTATTTGCAAAGCGAAGAATTAAAAGCTATGCAAAAAGCCCTGCAAAAAGCAGAAGATAAATTTCTTGATGAACTTGCCATTAGTCGTTTTTTTAAAGGGGAGAAAGATGAGTAGAAAGATTGGAATTTTAGTATTATTTTTTGGAGTTATTTTTGCTGAGGATTGTCAGCAATATTTTGAATCAAGAAAGGGCGAACTAGAAATTCAAACGCGTGAATTTGATGAGGCGAGACAAGCATTAGAGGCTTATAGGGCTTCGTTTGAAAGTTTGCAAAAAGAGAAGATAAATGCCCTAAGTCAAAAGGAAGCTGAGGTAAATGCAACTTTAGCTAGGATTGAGAGTTTAAAGGCGGAAAATGAGAGGCTTTTAAAGCAGAATGAGGAAATTTTAAATTCTATAAACAGCAAAACAGAGGGTAGGATAAAAGAAATTTACTCTCAAATGAAAGACTCGGCTGTGGCAGATGTTTTAAGTCAAATGGACGCAGAGGAGGCAAGTAAAATAATGCTTTCTTTAGAATCGAGAAAAATTTCAGGGGTGCTTTCTAAAATGCAGCCACAAAAAGCTTCCGAGCTGACTTTACTTCTTCAAAATTTAGATAAAAAAGAAGAGAGTGTGGATAATAATACAACGGAAAATAACGCAAGTAATTAAAGCTTTTAACCATTTTTTACCGAAAATAAGTTATTATTTTAAATCAAAAATAAAGGTTTAAAGATGCGTATTAAATTTCCACATATCCCCTATATAGCAAATAAAATAATGCTTGATATTAGCCATTCTTCTTTTATAGAGATTAAAGACCAGTTAGAAAAATTAAATTTATGTGTGAAAAATATTTTGGAAGAGGATTTAAATAAAGAGAAGAAGTTAGATGAGAGAGTGAGAGGATTGCTTGAAAATCAAGAGGATGAAATGGAACTTATGCAGGTCGATAGGAAAAATATGTTTTGGCTTGTGAAGCGAAAGTTGGCTGCTGAATATGATGTGATTTTAGATAAAGAAGATAGACATAATCACCTCGCCCATCAAATTTTAAGTGAATTTGTGGAAAATGATTATATTAATTTTATTGTGAGTGAAAATAGGGTGAAAAACCTCATTTTTTCAAGCATTGAGGAATATTTAAGGATTTACGAGAAAATCGAAGATGAGGTTTATGATAAGATAAGCAATTATAAAAGTAAGCCAGTGCCTGGGAGCGAGGAGTATGAGCTGATTTTTGAAAAACTTTACCAAGAAGAACTTAGAAAAAAAGGTATGTTTTAAATGAAAGCTTTCATTTATTTAGAAAATGATGTTTTTTTAAGTGCTAAGGCTTTTGGTTGTGGGGGGACTTTTCTTGGTGAGCTTGTTTTTAACACTTCTATGAGTGGTTATCAAGAGATAGTTTCAGACCCTTCTTATGCGGGGCAATTTATCGTTTTTTCTATGCCAGAAATTGGGATAGTAGGCACTAATGACGATGATAATGAGAGTAAAGAGATTTTTGCAAGCGGAATTTTGGTGCGTGAATTTAGCTCCACCTTTTCAAATTATAGAGCTAAGGAAAGTTTGGAAGCTTACCTTAAAAAGCATAAGAAGATAGGAATTTGTGAGCTTGACACGAGGTTTTTGGTTAAGCTTATACGCGATAGCGGAAATTTAAGAGCCATTGTTTCGACAGAAATTTCAAATAAAGAGGAGCTTAAAGAAAAGCTTTTGGCAAGTAAAAAGATCGATGAGGTGAATTTTGTCAAAGAAGTTTCGACTAAAAAGCCCTATAAACACGAGCAAGGCGTATGGAACGGCAAAACTTATAATGAGCCTAAAAAAGCAAAGAAAAAAATTGCTGTGATTGATTATGGCGTGAAAAGAAATATCCTAAATGAGCTTGTTGGTGCAAATTTAGCCGTGGAGGTTTTCCCTTACGATGTTAAAGCAGATGAGCTGATAAGTCTTTTTAAAAAGGGTGAAATTCACGGCGTTTTTCTCTCTAATGGTCCGGGTGAGCCTAAAATTTTAAAAAATGAAATTGCAGAGATTAGAAAACTTGCAGAAGCTAAAATTCCAATGCTTGGCATTTGTTTAGGACACCAGCTTTTAAGTAATGCCTTTGGTTATGAAACTTACAAGATGAAATTTGGACAGCACGGAGCAAATCACCCTGTCATTAATTTAGAAACTAAAAAGGTTGAAATTACCGCACAAAATCATAATTATAATGTCCCAGAAGAACTTTGTGAAGTTGCGGTTATTACGCATAGAAATTTATTTGGTGATAATGTCGAGGGTGTGCGTTATAAAGATTATCCCGTTATTTCCGTGCAACATCACCCAGAAAGCTCATCGGGTCCGCACGAAAGCAAGTATATTTTTGAAGAATTTGCGAAGTTAATTTGAGTGAAATTTTTGCCATTATATCCATAGCTTTTTTATCGAGTTTTAGCCATTGCTATGCGATGTGCGGGGGGTTTAATCTTGCTTTTTTAAAACTAAGCTCTAAGGCTAAAAATCCTTTCTTTTTAAATTTGCTTTATCATTTATCGCGTATTTTTGCTTATGTTTTACTTGGAATTTTATGTGGAGTTTTTGGGGTTTTACTAGGTTTTAATGCCAAAATTCAAAGCCTTACTTTTTTTATTTTAGGCATTTTTATGGGGATTTTGGGTTTAGCTTTGCTTTTTAGAGGACAGATTTTAAATTTTTTGGAGAAAAATATTTTATGGGAGCTTTTTTTCTCTAAGCTTACAAGAAAAGCGATGCATTTTAAAGGCGTTAAAGGAGCTGTTATTTTGGGCTTTTGTAATGGTTTTGTGCCTTGCGGTTTAGTTTATTTTTTTTTAGCAAACGCCTTAAGTCAATCAAATATCACAAAAGCTACTTTCATAATGCTTATTTTTGGAATTTCTACTTTGCCATCTTTGCTTTTTTTCACATACTTTTCGACTTTTTTAAAAGAGCGTTTAAACTATTTTTTTTCAATCTTTGCTTCGCTTTTAATGATTGGCTATGGAATTTATCTTTCTTTTATGGGTTTTAAAGGTTTTATATAAGCTTAAAACTTTTGCGTTGTAAAGAAAAAGGTGCTTGAAAGAGCTAACAAATTAAAATTAAAAAGGAAGAGAAATGAAAAAATTATTTGTTTTAACGAGCCTTGTTTTGGGTTTTGCGGTGAGTGCTAATGCTGGTGAGATGTATGACGCTTGTTTTGATAACCTTGATTATAATCTAAAAAATATCGAGGGAAAAACAATTCAATTTCACGGGCTTTCAGCTTGTATAGCTGGCAAATATGTTTTTTTAAGTGGGGGAAAAAGACCCTAAAATTGTTGCTTCAACAAATAAATCTTGTCGTTGCAACAAACAAACTAATGCCATCATTATTATGAGTGATTAATGCTTATTTTCTCTTAGATAAGCTCAATTTTCTTTTGTTTCTTGAGGACTTTGGATTAAAAGCTTAATAATATTTTCAAAGTCCTCAAAATCTTCTTGCTTTAACTCAAATTTAGAACATAAAACAGCGCATCTTATAGCCTTTTCAACTTGGAGTTGCGGATATTTTTCACAAAGAGATTTAACTATATAAGCTTAAAACTTTTGCGATGAAGCTCACAAGCACCATATTTTACTATGCGTTCTCTATGATTTTTTGTGCCATAAGCTTTGTGAATTTCAAAGCCGTATTGAGGATATTTTAAGGCTAAAAATTTCATTACTCTATCTCGGCTAACTTTGGCTAAAATACTTGCGGCACTAACTTCAGCGATGAGGCTATCGGCTTTTATCAAATTTTCTATGCCTAAAACGCCGTAATTTGTATTGCCGTCAAAAATTTTTCTCTTTCTTTCAAAATGTGAATTTATAATTTCAAGCCCTTTTTGCAAACATTTGCTAAGCCCTAGTGTATCAATTTGCATATTAGAAAAAGCAAGAATGAGATAATTAGAATTAGAAATAATTTCTTCGTAGAGTTTTTCGCGGATTCTTTCACTAAGCTTTTTGGAATCATCGATGAGTTTTAGGGGTTTGTAAAGCTCACAAGCTGCCAAAAACAAAGGACCAGCCAAAGCTCCACGCCCAGCCTCATCGATTCCAACGAGCATTAGCCTAAAAATTCTCGCTTAAAATATTCTTTTGGTGCTTTACATAAAGGACAAGCTGCTGGAGCTTTTTTACCACGATGAATGTGTCCGCACACTTCACAAACCCATAATTCTTCAACTTCACTATTAAAAAATTCCTCTTCTTCTAGCATTTTTTTAAGAGCTAGATATTCTCTTTCGTGTTCTATTTCTACCTTACCTATGGCTGTGAAAAGTCTCGCGATAGCTTTTTTGCCCTCATCTTCTGCGATTTTAGCAAAATTTGGATACATAATGCTATGCTCATAATTTTCCCCCTCAGCTGCACAAACGAGATTTTTGGTTGTGATTTCTAAAGCTTTGCCATCGACTAATTCGTGGTAAGCTTTAAATTCTGCTCTTGCGTGCCATTTTTCATTTTCTGCAGCTTCCCTAAAGTGTTTTGCTACAGCGTGCCATCCCTCTTCTTCTGCTATATCAGCAAAAAGGTCATATTTATTTCTTGCCATAGATTCACCTGCGAAAGCTTTCATTAAATTAACAGCTGTTAAATCCTCAGTAATGCACTTCATCGCTTCATTGCAGCAAGTTAGCACTCCACCACCTACTTTTTGCACCTCGATTTCATTGCCACATTTTTGACATTGATAGGTTTCGTATTGTTTCATTATTTATCCTTTGTGATTTTCATTTTGTATTCTTTTTTGAGAATCACAAAAATTATATTAAAAAAGGTTTTATTTGTCAATAAAAATTATTAAAAACTTTCACAAAGCACTAAAATGAAATATTTTTAATGGTGAATTTATATAAATAAGCCCTATTGTTAGGACTTATTTTTTCATATTGATGGCTTTTTGTATCATTTGGTCGCTTGTTGTAATGCTTTTTGAACTCGCATCAAAGGCTCTTTGTGTAACGATGAGATTGGAAAGCTCCACACTCAAATCCACATTAGACTGCTCCAAAAAACCTCCCTTAAAATTAGCAGTATTAACAATTTTGCCATCTTTCATCACAAAACTCGCCTCCCCACTATTTCCCGTAGCCGCGAAGATATTATCTCCCATAGCCATTAAGCCTTGTTCGTTGATGAAGTTATAAAGGGCTATTTTTCCTACAGATACGGTTTGTCCGTTACTAAATTGAGCTATTAAATCACCGCCATTACCTATGCTATATTTATCAAAGAATCCCTCTGCTATACCATCGTGTTGAGTGATGACATTTTTATCTTTTCCTGCTTGGACATAAATTCCACTATAGCCACTTCCCGCTATATTAGGGTCGTAAGGCGTTCCTAAGTCTATATTTATAGTCCCTCCATTTGGATTATTCACGCTTTTAATGTCGTTGCTTAGCAATGCTCCGTGTTCGTTAAAGGTCAAACTTCCCTCAGTTGGTTCCCCCACAGCTTCACCAGCAGCATTATAAATTTGTGCTGTGGCTTTATAAACCATAGTATCACCCACTTGAGGCAAAACGCGTTCTAGGGTTAGTCTCAGAGTGCTTTTACTACCATCAGCATTATAAATGGGAGCTTCTAAAACATCTTTGTTGGCTTTTTGCTGTTCGGTGCTTATTTGTGCGGATTCAAGTTTTATGGAGTCTGAGTCTAAGCCTTTTAAGTCAAGCTCATTACTGACAAAATTTAAATCCTTATCCAAAGTTGCTTCAAAGCTTTGTTTTACGCCGTTTTTATCGACAAAATTAAGCAAAATTCTATCATTTTCTTTTGCGCTAAAAATTTCATCTTTACTTACGCTACCACTTACTTTATATTTGCCATCGGCAGTTTTTTCTACTTTGATTTTATTAGTATCCAAGTCAAGCGTTACGACCTCTGTTTTTGTGCTAGTATCCAAATTTCCTTTCCATATTACATTTTGTGTAACTTTTGGTGGAAGATACATATTTAAAGGCACTTGTAGCGGTCCTTGCGAACCTGTTGTTCCTAAGCCAAATGGGTCGCTAGAATTAACCGTAAAGCCACTATTAACAGGCATTCCAGTATTTAAATGGTCTCCCATAAGTCCCGCTACTCTATCGCTATATGTGATACCTTGAAAGGCTGGATTCATCGTTCCTAATACGAAATTTCCATAAGAATCTACCAAATAGCCATTTGCATCGCGTCTAAAAGCTCCATTTCGTGTATAATAAGGCATACCATCAGCACCCAAAACACCAAAAAAGCCCTTTCCTTGTAAAGCTACATCAAATTCCCCCTCACTTGCCACAGGAGAACCTTGCTCAAAAACTAGCTTTGAAGATGCTGAGGTCGAGCCATAGCCCCCTTGAGCTGGGTTTGTGGATTGTGAAGTAATGGTGCTATAAAAAACATCTTTAAATTCCGCGTTAGAATATTTAAAGCCTGTAGTATTGACATTTGCTATATTATTTGCACTAATGTCAATACCAAAGCTGTTGGTTTTAACACCATTTATTCCATTATAAAACGAACTCATCATAGCTTAAGCCTTAGGATTTTCTGTTTCAGGTTTTTCCTCAGGTTTTTCCTCAGGTTTTTCCTCAGGTTTTTCCTCAGGTTTTTCCGTGCCGCCTCCAAATTTATAATCCGTAATTTCTCCAAGCTGGTCAAATGGCACTTCTTGTCCTGCCATTTTTGCGTAAGCTATCCCCTCTTTAAAGACAACGCCCTCGATAGGGTATGTTCCGTAATTTGCGGTAATTTTCTCACCTTGTTGGTTGTTATAGACTATTTTCACTGTGTATTCGCCATCACCTGCATAAACGCCGTCATTATTTCTTCCCGGCCACTCCATAGTAAAGTGTCCTGCTGAAACTTCCTTGCCCTCGCTCGCTTTTTCCGTATAAACAAGCTTATTATCTTTATCATAAACTTCTAGTGTGATACCATCTTTATTAGAAGCTTCTGGTAGATACATTTTAAGAGCGATAATTTCATCCGGACCTGTTAATTTGATTTTGTTATCCGCAATGGTTCCCATTTTACCAATAGCTCCTAAAGCACCGATACTTTGGCTTGTTCCCATAGCCGCTGAGAGTTTTTCCATTTGCGCGACCATTTGCTGCATAACATTATTTGTATTTTGCTGCATTTCAAGGGCGGCAAGTTGTGAAGTTTGCGTAAGCATTTTATCACTATCCATAGGGTCAGTTGGATCTTGATGCTGCATTTCTATTAAAAGAAGTTTTAAAAACGCATCTTTATCTAGCTCTGCACCTGGGTTACCTTGATTTGGAGTTGTAGGCTTTTGTGTATCCTCTGTTTGAGGTTTATTTTGCCAGTTAAGATTAGGGTTCCAGTTTTCCTCAGGTTTTTGCCGAGTACCACCGCTTCCATTTTGCCAGTTTAAATTAGGATTCCAACTTGTTTGCATCTTTCACTCCTTTGTTTTTTATAGTTTTAGCAATAACTGTTCCACTTTAAAAATATTTTGCTAAAACAAGCTCTAAATTTATCTTAGGGCTGCTTTCCTCATCAATTTTCTCATCATAGTAGTGAGATTTTGACTTCTTTTCTTGCTGCTGTTCTCTTTTGCCTTGCTCGCTAAAATTCATTTCAAGTCCTGTAAAGCCCATATTTACAAGAGAATTTTTAAATTCGGCTTGGTGCTGGATAAATAAATTCATCGCGTTAGGATTTGAGTTAAAATTGATATGGAGGTTCGCCCCTCTTTGCACTAAAGTAACTTCAACTTCGCCTAAATTTGACGGATTTAGTGTGATGCTAAGCTTAGTAATAGGTGCTTTATACTGCTCCATAGCCTCTTTTAAATCCTGAGAGAAATATTGCAAGGTTTCTTTTGGGGTTACAATTTTTTGGTTTTGATTTACCCTGCTTAAATCTTTCACAAGATTATTTAAATCCTCCATACTGGATTTTTCTACATTGACATTTTCACTTTTTTCTGTCGCAACGAATTCTTTGTTTGTTTCTTTATTTAAAAGCTCACCAAAGGCGTTTTCATTGTTTTTATTTTGCACGATTTTTGTCAAATTTTCGCTTACAACCTTCATTCCCTCGCTATTGACACGGTTTAATTTCATATCTTTAAGGCTTTCTTTGCTTAGGTCTTTTTGCACCTCTTTTATTATTGCTTCTTTTGCTGTCTCTTTTGGCATTTCTTTGCTATTTAAGGTCGCATTTAAAACAGCTTCTTTGAGGGGAGACTTTGTTTTTTCTTGAGTATTTAGAATTTCTTTATCCAGCACTTCCTTCAAAGGCTCTTTTTTATTGACAAAAGTTTCTTTTTTATTTTCTAAATTGACCTCTTTTATCGTTTCTTCTTTCACTTCCTTCAAAGGCTCTTTTTTATTGACAAAAGTTTCTTTTTTATTTTCTAAATTGACCTCTTTTATCGTTTCTTCTTTCACTTCCTTCAAAGGCTCTTTTTTATTGACAAAAGTTTCTTTTTTATTTTCTAAATTGACCTCTTTTATCGTTTCTTCTTTTAGTGCGGGGCGAGTCTTTTTTTCATCGTTTTCGCTGATTTTAGTTTTTTTAGAAAATCCTTCTAAAATTTCGCTGAAATTTTCATTTTTATGGTTTTTCGTGTTGAGCTTTATCTCTACTTCTTCATTATTTTCTTTCTTGGATTTATCCTCTTTTTTGATGAGAGTGTCTAAATTTTGTAAGGTTTTAGAAAGCAAAGAATTTGCTTCATTTGTTTTTTTAGGCACTTTGTTATTTGTTTGTAAATTTTTATCTAAGTTTTTTTCTATGTGGGCAAGTTTGTTATTTAAAATTTCTTTAAAAACATTATCAATCGCCCCTTTAAAAAACTCTTTTTTATCCAAATTTGGAAAAGTAGCCTTTAAATCAAGCAGCCTATCAACCTTAATATCCCTAACCTCAAGCCCCATATCTTTAGCTAAGTCCAAAAGCTCTCCAAGACTATTGGCATTTTTAAGAGCGTTGAAGTTATTTTCATTTTTGATGAGTTGTAAGAGCGCATTGTTGTTATTGTTAGCAAGGTTGGCTAATTTTACATTTGACATATCCGTTTTTAATTTGTCAAGAACCGATAAAATTTGCATTAAAGAGGCGGATTCAAAAATGCTAATTTTATCTCCCTCATCGAAATTACCAACTTGTAGCTTGCTCATCACTTCGCCCACAACTTCTGCTTCGCTTATTTTCATATGCTGAGGCAAATGCTCATTTGTCTCTTCAATGGAGGCTAGTAAGGAATTTAAAAAGCTTTCTCTTTCATTATCGCTTGAAGCTTCTTCTTTTTGATTATTTTTTACATTTTTGCTAAAAGAAGCTTGGTTTGTATTCTTACTAGGAGCGAGATTTAAAACCTCGCTTTGTGGGGCTAAGTTTGACATTTTTAATCCTTAGTTGATTTTTAAAAAATTATCCTTTGTTAAAGTTGGAAATTTTTCTTCTAAATAGGAATTTTCATAAACTTTTATCATCTTATCTTTTTGCAAAGAGACTAAAATATCCAAAAGTTCGTTTAAATCTTTTGCTTTTGAGATTTTTTTAAAGTTTTTTTCATTTTCTAAAAGCTCACTCAATTCGCCTGAAATTCTTGCCATTTTATCGTTTTCTTTACTTTTTAAAATTTCTAGTAAATTAAGAACTTGTAGTAATGTTTCGCTTTCCCTTGCTAGACATTTCTCATTAAAAACTTCGCTTAAAAGCACTTCGTTAAGTGGTTTTGACATTTTGTATCCTTTCAAAATTAAGTCTTGCAAACTTTAAAGCAAAAAGTATTCCAACTTTGCTATAAGTTAAATTTAAATCTTTAAGCAAAGTTTTTATATAATCAGCACTTTAAATTATTTGGGAGCAAAAATGGAAAATATAAGAAATATCGCCGTTATAGCACATGTTGACCACGGAAAAACAACTATGGTTGATGAGCTTTTAAAGCAGTCAGGCACTTTTAGCGAGAGAGAGCAAATCGCAGAACGCGTTATGGATAGTAATGATATAGAAAAGGAAAGAGGCATTACCATACTTTCTAAAAATACTGCTATTAACTACAAAGGAACGAAGATTAATATCATCGATACCCCAGGACACGCCGATTTTGGTGGTGAGGTTGAGCGTGTTTTAAAGATGATAGACGGGGTTTTGCTTTTGGTAGATGCTCAAGAAGGCGTTATGCCTCAAACCAAATTTGTGGTAAAAAAGGCTTTACAGCTTGGCTTAAAGCCCATTGTGGTGATAAATAAAATCGACAAACCAGCCGCAGACCCTGAAAGAGTGATTAATGAAATTTTTGACCTTTTTGTCGCTTTAGATGCAAATGATGAGCAGCTTGACTTTGCTATCGTTTATGCAGCAGCTAAAAACGGCTATGCAAAACTTGATTTAAATGATACAAGTGATAATATGGAACCGCTTTTTAAAACCATACTTGAACGCGTTCCAGCCCCAAGCGGAGATAGGCAAAATCCTCTTCAACTTCAAGTTTTTACTCTGGGTTATGATAATTTTGTTGGTAAAATAGGCATAGCAAGAATTTTTAATGGTGTGGTAAAGAAAAATCAATCTGTAATGCTTGTCAAAGCTGACGGAGAAAAGGTAAATGGTAGAGTTTCTAAGCTTATAGGTTTTATGGGTTTGGAAAAAATGGATATTGAGGAAGCAAGTAGTGGGGATATAGTCGCCATTGCAGGTTTTGAAACCCTAGATGTGGGCGATAGCATAGTATGCCCTAATAATCCTATGCCTCTTGACCCTCTTCACATCGAAGAGCCGACTTTAAGCATAGTTTTTGCTGTAAATGACGGACCCTTAGCAGGCACCGAGGGTAAGCATGTAACCTCCAATAAAATTGCCGAGCGTTTGGAAGCTGAAATGAAAACAAATATAGCGATGAAATATGAAAGTAGCGGAGAAGGTAAATTTAAAGTCAGTGGTAGGGGTGAGCTGCAAATCACCATTTTAGCGGAAAATATGCGTAGAGAGGGCTTTGAGTTTTGTATGGGGCGTCCTGAAGTTATCGTTAAAAATGAAGACGGAGTTAGAACCGAGCCTTTTGAGCATTTGGTCATCGATGTGCCAGAAGAATTTAGTGGTGCAGTGATAGAAAAGCTTGGCAAAAGAAAAGCCGAGATGAAAACGATGAGCCCCACAGGAGATGGACAAACAAGGCTTGAGTTTGAAATCCCAGCGCGTGGGCTTATAGGCTTTCGTTCGCAGTTTTTAACGGACACTAAAGGCGAGGGTGTGATGAATCATAGCTTTTTAGAATTTCGACCTTTTAGCGGAGCAGTGGAAAAAAGAGCAAATGGTGCTTTAATCTCTATGGAAAATGGCGTGGCTTTGGGCTATTCTCTTTTTAATTTGCAAGATAGAGGTGTGCTTTTTATCGAGCCGCAGACTAAGGTTTATACAGGGATGATTATAGGGGAGCATAGCCGTAATAATGACTTAGATGTGAATCCTATCAAGGGTAAAAATCTTACTAATGTTAGGGCAAGTGGAAGCGATGATGCGATAAAGCTCGTGCCACCTAGAAAACTAAGTCTTGAAAGGGCTTTAGAGTGGATAGAAGAAGATGAGCTTGTCGAGGTAACGCCTATTAATGTGCGTGTGAGAAAGCGTTATCTTGACCAGGCGCAAAGAAAGAGAATGGAAAAAAGCAAATCTTAATGCTAAATTTGGAGACGCAGAGATTATACCTTTTAAAACGCTTAGGCGTTTTAAAATTCTTAAGCGTGATTGAAGCTTTGCTTGTGGGTTTTTTAGCTTTTGTTTTTATAAAAGATGTGATGATAGCTTTTGCTTTGGCTATTTTTGTGGGTGTTTTTTTCTTTCGTTTGACGAGCAAAAGACTCATCAATGCTAAAAAAGAGCTAGAACTTAGCATTTTAAATTATTTTTTAGCACGACATAAGGCGCATTTCACTAAAAAGCGTCTTTTGCAAGAGGAATTTACAAGACTTGAATTAAGCGAGAGTTTAAAGGAATTTCGTTGCGGAGAGGGGATTAAATTTAAAGCTTTTACCCTCTATGATGTAAAATTTAAAGATGAGCTAGGACACTTTTTTTGTGGAATTTGTTTAATGGCTCATCAGGCTATAAATGGTGGAAAAGAAGAGCAAATTTATCAAAAATTAAAAGAAAAAAGCTTTGAAATTTCAAGTTATTTTGCTAGAGATAAAAATGCTTTAATTGCTTGTTTGCAAAATCCTTTTTTTGTAGATTTTAAAAAAAGTGTAGAGGAAAATTTGAAAACAATGCAAGGGAATTTAGAAAAGCTAAATTCCCTTTTTAGCGACTAGTCGTCAAATTTCTGCCCTAAGATATTGCCATTGAAGTCCGCATAAACTTCCATATTATTATTAAATTTAAATTTGTATCCGTTGATTTCTTTTTCTACTTGAATGATTTGTGCGTTTGGTTGGCTTACTTGCACTTTGCTGACAAGAACAGAAGGTAGGAAGCCAAGCGGGATAGCTTTGTATTTACCATCGACATCTTTCCACTCTCCATTGATGACAAAATCAATTTCCGTGCCATCGGTTAAGGTTACATCGTAAGAATCTAGGTCTTTCTTTACAAGTCCTATGCCTACACCTTTAAAATGAGTGTTTAAAAAGCTTTGAGCGTTGGCTGGAAGCTGACTTGGCTGGATAACTATATCTTGTGCGTAAAGCACACCTGCACTTAATAAAGCTGCTAGAGCTAATTTTGTTTTCATTTTGTCTCCTTGAAAATTAATTTAGAGAAGTTTAACATTGTTTTGTGAAGTTAATGTGAAGTTATAAAACATTAGATGAAATAGCTTTTTATAAAAGATAATATTATAAATTCTTTATAAATTTAACTGCTTCATAGGCATTATCTTTAATGCAATCGCTGTGCTTTTGTAGGCTTTCAATGCTTTCATAACCACAACTTAAAGCAATGTGGGAAATTTCAGCGGCTTTAGCTGCTAAGATGTCAAATTGTGTATCGCCTATCATAAAAGCGTGAGTTTTGTCTTTATTTAATCTTTCCAAAGCTGTTAAAATAGGCTCTGGATGAGGTTTGGGAAATTTGACATCATTACGCCCTATTATGGTTTTAAATAAATGTCCCACGCCTAGAAAATCTAATAAAGGTTTGGTAAATTGCGAACCTTTGGTCGTAACGACAGCTAAATCCGCAAATGTGTCAGCTAATTCTAACGCTTCCTTTGCTAAAGGCAAAAGTGTGGTTTGCTCTAAATAAATTTTATGGTATTTTTCTCTATAAAAGTCGATAAATTGATTTGCGAGATAGGCTTTATCTTGATAAAGCTTGGAAAACATCTCATCAAGTGGAAGCCCTACCAAGCTCTTAATATCCTCGTCCAAGCTCGGCTCCAAGCCAAGCTTTTCAAAGGCAAAATAAAAAGAATTTAAGATGGCGGGAGTTGAATCTATCAAAGTGCCATCTAAGTCAAAAAGAAGGGTTTTGCCTTTCATTGAGCTAAGAAAAATCTTGCTTCAACTCTTCTATTATCCGCTCTACCTTCTTTTGTATCGTTACTTGAACGAGGTCTATCCTGTCCGTAACCTTTTACTTCAATGCGTTCTTTTTCTATACCAAATTTCATAAGCTCATTTGCAACTCTTTGAGCGCGTTTTTCTGAAAGCTTTTGATTGTAAGCTCTTGAGCCTGTGTTATCAGTATGTCCCTCTAAAATCGTATTGTATTTTTCATTTTCATCTAAAACTTTAGCGATTTTTTGAATTCTTTCTTCAAAGGCTGGATTTAGAGTTGTTTTATCAAATTCAAAATGTCCCTCTAGGCTAATAGTCCTTTCACAACCATTTTCATCAAGTAAAGCACCCTCTCTTGGTTGCACTGGGCTAATTGCTTTTGTTTTAGAGCTACTTCCACTTACAGCACCATCTTTTGAGCCACCGAAACCAAAGCTTACGCCAAGCGTTGAAACCCAGTTATGATTTGCTTCGTGGAAATTGATTTGGTCTCTTGTTTCAAGTCTCAAAGCCAAAGAGTCGCTTAGTCTATACTTTACACCAGCACCATAGTGTCCAAAACCACCACTTTCATTGTCAAATTGTTCGTTAGAAAATCTTTCATAGCCACCACCAGCTAAACCATAAAAATAGAATTTCTCACCCACATCAATGCCCTTAATCGCACTCAAAAACACCTTTGTGATGTTTGTTCTATCGTTGTTAGCATACTTTACGCTAGAGTAGTGCTCCAAGCCAAGCTCAAGCTGGTCAAGCCAAAAATCATCAAAATGATAGCCAAGTCTCACACCCGGTGCAGCCCTATCATCAAGGTCTAAATTTCCCTCAAACACATTGTAGTTAAGGGTAGGGGTGATTTCAAATTTCACATTATTATCAGCAGCAAATAAAACACTTGCTAAACCTAAACACAAAAGAACTTTTTTCATAAGATATTCCTTAAAAAATAGTTTAAAATCAAATTAACGCTTAGAAAACTGCGGACTTCTTCTTGCTTTTCTGCGTCCGTATTTCTTACGCTCCACGCTTCTGCTATCTCTTGTTAAGAGACCTTGCGGTTTAAGCAAGGCTCTAAAGTCTGCGTCCATCGCTGCTAAAGCCCTTGAAATTCCGTGTCTTAAAGCTTCAGCCTGTGCAGAGTAGCCCCCACCTAAAGTTGTCGCACGGATATCCATAGAGGCTTCTTGTTTTGTTACAAGTAGAGGTTGCACGACTTTAAGTTTAATCGCCTCGTGTCCTCCAAGCCAAGTGTTTAAATCCACTCCATTGACGCTTATTTTTCCACTACCAGCTTTTACCCAAACTTTAGCGATAGCGGTTTTTCTTTTACCTGTTGCGTATGTTGCTTTTGCCATAATTATTTTCCTTCTTTAGCAATTTGTGCGGTATGCGGATGCTCACTACCTGCGTAAATTTTAAGTTTTTTAAGCATAGCTCTGCCTAAGTTTGTTTTAGGAAGCATTCCTCTAACAGCGAGTTTATAAAGCTTTGCAGGATTTTTTTCAAGTAAGTCTCCAAATTTCTCACTTTTCACACTTCCAAAATAGCCTGAATGTCTGTGATAAAGCTTATCTTCAGCTTTATTTGCCCCTGTAAAAACTGCCTTTGAAGCATTGATAATCACCACATAATCCCCACAATCCACATTTGGAGTAAAGCAAGGCTTATTTTTACCTCTTAAAATAGTCGCCACCTCTGTCAAAAGACGCCCAAAGCGTTTGCCCTCAGCATCTAAAACAATCCATTCTCGTTTGACTTCGTTTGGCTTTGTTATCTTTGTCATTTTCTTACCTTTTGCCAAAAATTTTTAAAAAGGCAATTATAATAATATTTTCTTTAATTTAACTTAATTTAAGCTTTTTTAAAGCTTAGTTTTTGATTTTTGGATAAGTACTCTGGCGAATTTTTCTTTTCCATCGATATATGGCACATATTTTCTTTTATAAATTATTTCGTATCCACACTCAAGCACACCGTTTAAAATTTGCCTTGTAGAAACAGCAAAAGGTCTATCATAATCATTTGGTATATAGCTATTATCCACTAAAAGTGTACCGCTATCATCATATCTTTGATACACATCAGGGATTTCATCTAGGGGTGTGAATTTTAAATGCTTGATTTTAGGGCGGTCTTTAATAGGAAAATTGGTGAAAAAATGCCCCGCCGCTTGTACTTCTATCCTTTTGGGATTTAGATATTTATCAACGCGATTATACCCTGCCCAAGCTTTTTTATCGGCAAAGTGTGAAATAAAGCCCGTGTTAATGCAGTTTGTAATGTTTGAAACAATGATAAATTTCTTTTTGCTTTTAATTAAAATATCCCAATACTCCACAGCCCTTGAAAAAGGCGGATTGGTGCAAACGATGTTAGCTTCCTCATTGAGAATTTTAAGAGAAAGCTCAGAGTCAAAACTCCCCGTATAGTCCTTTGGTGTTTCTACGATTTCACTTACTCCTTCTTTAGTGAAAATATAGCCTTTTGTCCCCGCGTTAAACAAATCCACTTTACCACCATAATGGGTGCAAATGAGTTTTTTAAGCTTAAGACGAAAGAAATGCTTTAAGAAATACAAGGCAAAAGCAGAAGAGTCAGTGTAGTCTCTTTTAACTCCTATGGCATCATCGCAGTTGCAAAAGACGACTTTATCTTTCCAAATTTTAGCTGGATACATTGAGAGTTCTTTCTCCACATCCTCCATACGCGTATAAAATTCATCGTCTTTTACTCTCATCGCCTTATCTAGCAAAGTCTTTCTAGTAACACCTCTTTCTTTCATACTTGGCACTGCTTTTGGCTTTACGATATTAGGCTTTTTAGGCTCTTTAAAAAGAACTTTTTTAAGAAAATGTTCGCTTGATTGTATGAAATCAATATACATATCAAATAAGCTTGGATTATAAAAATAAATTTCTCGGCTTTTTTGTTCTCTTAGGTGAGAAAAATTATTTTTAATATCTTGCTCTAAGGCTCTCATATCATTCACCTCGGCGGCAAAAAGATAAGAATAAGAATTTTCAGCTGAAATTCCCGTAATGGAGTTGTATTCTTTCAAGCGGCGATTTAAATCGTTTGTAATGCCTATTTTGCATTTGCTAGGCTCTAAACTTCCCTGTGCGATGTAAATATACTGCTTCATTTTTGCTCCAAAATTTGAGTCTCATTTTCTAGGCAATATACCAAAAAAGCCTTTGTGTTTTGCTTATTTAAAATTTCTTTAATGGCTTGTTTGTAAAGCGTGATTTGCTCGGTATTTTTAGTATTAAATTCACCTGTTTTATAATCAATAATCACGGCTTCATTTTCATCTAAAGCGAGTAAATCGAGCCTTTTTAATTCATTATTAAAGCTCAAGCTCTGTTCTTTTAAAAGCGTTTTGTTTTTTAGTAGGGCTTTAAATTCTTCATTTTGTAATAAATTTTCTATCCTTTTAAAAAGCACTTCAAACTCGTTTTCATTTAAAAAATGGCGGAATTTATCCCTTGTCTTTTGCTTGACGCTTTCTAAATTTTCTCCGTGTGGGAGCTTTAAGCTTTGCATACAAAAGTGAAAGGCATTTCCAAAGTGAAATTCATTTTGCGTTTCGTTTTTTAAAACGCTTTGAAGTGGGACTTTAACAAATTCTTTTAAAGCATTTTGAAGCTTTTGTTCTTCGTCTTTAAGCTGTGTGCTTTCGCTCTCAATTGCGCCGATTTCGCAACACTCTAAATTTAAATAAGCTCCGCCGTTAAAATAGCTTGGATAACTTCCATTTACAAATTCTGGGTTTTTTTTGATGATGATGAGGGCTTTTTTAGCCCTTGTGAAAGCGACATAAAGCTGGTTAATCTCATCTTCAATTTCTTCTTTTTTTATGTCTTGCAAAAAAGCAAGATGGAGGCTATCATTTGTGAGTTCGCGGATTTTATCTTTAAGCTTTATTTGCCAACCTTTGGCAATGTCGTATTCTAGCAAGATATTATCGCTTTCATTTGGGGCTTTTGAGAGTTTATCAAGTAAAATGACATTGTCAAATTCCAAGCCCTTAGACTTATGCACGGTCATAATGCTCACTCCAAAGCTTTGCTCACTTAAGATTTTTTCAGGGCAGGGGGTAAATAAAAGCTCCATAAAATTGCTTTTTTGCTTGGCATATTCTAAAAATTGTAATAAGGCTGTATCGGCTAAATTTAGCTTTAAATTTTTGATGAGGTAAAGGACATTTTGCTCACTACTTTTTGCTAAATCAAGCTTAAGTTTTGTAGGCTCAAAGCCTAAAAGCTCTTTGATAAAATGAAGATAAAATTCATCGCCAAAAAGGCAGTATTTGGCAAATTCAAGCACCGCCCTTACACTGGCTTTATTTTCAAGTAAAATATTACTTTCGGTGAAAGCGGGGATTTTGTGCTTTTTTAAGAAATCTAAAATTCTATCTGCGTCATTATTTGTCCAGCATAAGATGCAAATTTTTTCGTGTAATACGCCCCTTTGCACTAAGAAATCAAGCTCGTTTTTTAAAGCTTCTAAGGCTTTTTTCTTGATTTCTTCGCCTTGCTTTCGTTTTTTTTCTTCTTCGCTTTGCACCACACGCACGAAGCCTTTGTTTTGATTTTGTTCTAAGACCTTTTGTGGCGTGAAATTTTCAAATTTATCTTTAAAATGCAAATTGACAAATTCCACCAGCCTTTCTAAAGAGCGGTAATTTGTGTCTAGACTTTCTTTTTCAATCTGGCTAAAGGTATTTCTAAGTAGGTCAAAAAGCTCTTTTTTGCTCTTTCTAAAGCGGTAAATGCTTTGCTTTTTGTCCCCCACATAAAAAAAACTCCGCTCTTTTTTCACACCCTCTCCGCTTACAAGCTCGGTGATAATGGGCTTTAAAATCTCATACTGCACCACGCTCGTATCTTGAAATTCATCAATCAAAAGATGACTAATGCGTCCATCAAGGCGAAAATAAATCATCTCTTTTAAATCGCTTTTGATGAGTTCTAAAACCCTGCGGCTTGCATCGCTAAAGCTTAAGGCATTTTTTTCTTTATGTAGGTGATTTTTAGCCTTTGTAAAAAGCTCTAAAAGTCGCATTAATTTTGCTATTTTAAAGTTTTCAAATTCTATGGCGTAGAGGTTTGAAAGGTGTAGAAAATGCTCTCTTTTTAGACACAATTTTTCATCTTCGTTTGCGAAATCTTGCAAGTATTTTGTCGTTTCAAATTTTTTCATAAAAGTGCTACCTAAAAAGCTTTTTAAGTCTAATTTTTCACTTTTAAAATTCGCACTTAGTTTTTTGTCATTAAGGCTTAAGCAATATTTTCTTAAATCCAAATAAGCCTCTTCAAGCTTTGATATATCTGGGAAATTTGGCAGGGGAAGTTCTTTAAAATAAGCGTTTTGATAAAGATTTTCAAGCTCTTTGAAAAAATCTTCTTTTTTGTCAATTTCAAAAATGTATTTTGCTAAATCTTTAAGTTCTTCGCGTGAAAGTAGTTTAAAAAAAATCGCCCTAATGTCGTCTGGGTTTTCTTTTATACTAAAATCGCTCATCAAGCCCAAATTTAAAGCAAAAGCGCGTAAAATTTGAGAAAATAAAGAATCGAAAGTATAAATTCTTAATTTTTGTCTTAAAAACTCTTCTTTTCTAGTGTCCCTTAAAGCAATGAGTTCATCTTTATTTTTCCCTAAAAGTCTGCAAAGCTCTTTTAACTCCGCTTCTTTTTTTTCAAAATTTAAAAAGCTTTCAACCACTCTTTTTTGCATTTCATTGGTAGCTTTTTTAGTGAAAGTTATGGCTAGGATTTCGTTGATTTTAGCACCTTTTAAGATGAGAGCGACAAAACGCACACTTAAAGCAAAAGTTTTCCCACTGCCAGCACTCGCCTCCAAGGCTAAAAAGGGCTTAAATCCACTCATTTTAAATCCTTTTCGTAAAGAAGTCTGTAAGGACAACAATCATTTTTTTCATTTTCAAAAAGCACTTCTTCTTCACCCAAAAGCTCACCCAAAAGCTCTTTTAGCTCTTCGACATTTTTGTGCTTTTCACCCTCTTTTAGTTCAAAATCATTTAAATCATAAAAAAACGCCGCCGCTTTTTCATCATATAAAAGCTTATAAAAGGCAAGTTGATAGGATTTTTCGCTAATTTTTCCATTTTTATAATCTAAAATCATCTTTTCTAAAAGCTTATTTTCATCAATGCGGTCAATTTTGCCTGTGAGTTTGATTTCTCGCCCTTTAATATTAATGTTTTTATTAAGCTCAAGTTCTAAGAATTTAACCTTATAGCCCTCTTTAAAATGCTTTTCCTCACTCTTGGCAAAATGCTTAAATTTAAGCTTTAAAAGCTCTAAGTCAAGTGAATTGATGTTTGCCTTTTTAGCCTCATCTTCAAGCAAGGGTATAAAGAGGTGTTCCTTAAAGTTTTCATTTTTTTGATAGTAAAGTTCTAAAATTTTATGGATAAAAATGCCTAAATTTTTCGCCTTTTGACCTTCATCTAAGGCTCTTGGCTCTTTTAAATTTAAAATGTATTTGTAAAAATAGGTGCGTTTAGAGTGTAAAAATAAGTTAAGCCTTGAAAAAGAAAGTGGAGTACTAAAAAGATTATGTTTGAATTGAGGTGATGGAATGGGGCTCAGGTTGATTTTTTTCGCTTCGTAATCTAGCTTTAAAGCGTTTAAATAGGCTTTTTGGTCAAATTCCTTAGTAAAATCAAGTTTAAATTCAAGCTCTTCTAAAAAACGACTTTTGCTTTTTTCTTCATTTTCCACATAAGAGAGGCTGATTTTCTTAGCATTTGTAAAAAGCTGCTCGTAATAAAATCTTTGCAAATTTTCTCTTTTTTCATAGCTGATAAGACCCGCTTTTTTACGCACTTCATCGTTTAAAAACATTTCATTAATGCTTCTTTTAGGGATAAAATCCTCGTTAAAATCCACGACAATCACCCCGTCAAAACTAAGCCCCCTGCTTTCCAAAATCCCCATTACAGTAACAGCTCCGCCACCAACATAGCTTTGCTTAAAAGAAGAAATTTGGATAAAGAAAAGCTCCAAAAGCTCTTTAAGGCTTAAATTTTGATTGTGAAGTAAATTTTTAATGAAAAAAAGCTCTTTTTCCACAAAAAGACTAAGTTCGCTTTTTTCGTTTTTTAAAAGTGTTTTGATGAAATTTTCAAAATAAAAAAAATCGCATTTTTGATGAAAATTAGCTTTAAATTCTTTAAAATCAAGCTCAAAATAATGCAAAAGACTATTATGTAAATCAAAATTTTGTGCTTCGCTAAAATAATCTTTCAAATCACAAAAATTAAAATCCTCCAAATTTGCACTCTCGTAAAGGCTTTTTAATTTTTGATAAAATACACTTTCTTTAATGCTGATACCGTTAGCGTAGTTTAGAGTGTTATTTTTATCCAAAAGGCGTAAAAAATCACAAAAGTCCTCATCAGGCGTGATAATGACTATATCTTCAGGCTTTAAACCTGCTCTTATGAAATTTGAAATTTCATCTAAAACAAAGGCAACTTGCAAACTTCTAAGCTCGAAATGCTGCACCTTAATAAATGCACTTCTTGGCTTTAAAATTTCTTCTTTTAATAAGCAATTTTTGCTTATATCAACTTCATAAAAGCAGTTTTCTTTTAGGTTTAAATCTTTTAAAAATGGTAATTCTTTGAGGTAAGAAAGATTAAATTTGCTTGTTTTAAAGCAAAAAATGAGCTTTTTATATTTTGCAATTTGCAAAAGTAAAGAAAGCTCAAAATGACTTAAAAAGCCCTCTAAATGATAAATGATTTCTCCATAATCGTCTAAAAAATCTGTATTTAGCGTGTAAGAAAGTGGCAAGGAAAGCTCATCGTATAAAGTGGCTTCTTTTAAAAGTTTTAAATAATTTTGAAAAACGCAGTCTAAAATTTCTAAATGCTCATTATAGTTTGTGTAATAATCACTATCTTGCAAGTCTTTAATTGTTTTATTTTCTAAAACAAGCTCTTTAAAAAAGGAAAAAAGGTATTCGTTATTTTTTAAAAAAGCAAAAAATTCCGTAGAAATTCCAAGCTTTTTTTCTAAATCTTTGCTTTGTTTGCAAGCTTTTTGCATTAGGAGTAAGCGCTCATACGCACTTGCCCTAAAGCCCCTGACAAAGCAAATTTTTTCTAAAAATTCTGCCACACCTATGGCTTGATTTATAAGAGCATTTGAGCTTTTGCACTTCTCGTAATATTCCCTAATCTTTCTCGAAGAGCTAAAAATATAGAGCTTCATTGCACAAAAAATTCAAAACTTTTAAAGCCTAAAATTTCTTCGTTTTCAGCCTTAACTTTAAGCTGCCATCTGCCTTTTGCAAGAGGTGGTAAAATAAAGGAATAAATTTTTGTATCAAATTTAGCTCCAACAATAGGCACATTTACCACTCCATATTCTTCAACGCCTTGCAAAAAAGCATCATTTTCGTTTGTGTGGGGTCTGGTAAGCTTGGCTGTTAAATTCACATCTTTAAAGTCAAATTTGCCTTTTTGCTGTTTGATTAGAAGTAGAGTAAGGTTTGAATCTTTTAGGATATAAGCTTTTTTATCGCGTTTTGTGTCAATGACTTGCTCTTTAAGCTCCCTATCGTCAAGTTTTAGGGCAAAATTTTTATCAAAATTATTTTGTTTTGTTTCAAGTTCGTCGTAATTATCTTTAACTTCTTGATAAGATAAGAAAAAGCTATCATCTTCATAAACAGGATACTGACTTGCAAAAATAATCGTCGCGATGCAAGCTAAAACTATGGCGAAAATGGATAGTAAAATTCCATAGGGCCAAAAACTTTTCTTTTTATCCAAATCGTCTCCTTTTTGTCTCTTGGCTTTGGTGTCTTTTTTTCATTCTTCTTTGGGTGTAATAAAGCAGAGCAAAGCAAATAAAGCCATAAAGTAAAATGCGAAGGATATTTAGCGTATCTCTATTGGCGTTACCTATGGAGTTTTCAAGTTCTATTTTGAAATACCTTGCAAGTCTATCGGCTATATCTGCGTAACCATTTAAAAGAGCCGCATTGTAAATATCACCCTTTTTGGACGCTAAAATAGGAAGTATCGTCCCTGTGCCAGCATATGGGCTTAAAACTGCCTCTTTGTCAAAAAAGCTTAAAGCTTCGCTAGAGCCTACTATATCAACTTTATGCGATTCTTTGGAAAGAACGAGCAAAACGCTAGGTTGAGGTAAATCTTTTTGCTTTTGAGTTAAGCTTTCAAGTGAGATTTTATCACCTACGGCTAGAGCTAGGAAAATGCCTGTTTTTTCATATAATTCTTTGCCGATGAGATTGATTTTGCTGCTTACTTTTTGGCTTAAAACATTTTCATTATAAATAACCGCGTCCAAAGCAAAAGAAGAAATGGGAGCAAAAAAAGATAAAAAGATGGCTAAAAAGCCATCTTGGAAAAATTTTTTCATCCTATGTTAAGATGATTTATGGTTAAAACAGACCAAGCTGTAACCACAGCACTGACTATTAAGCCGATAACAATTAAATATTCAAGTGTTTTGCTCATTTTGCGTCCTTTATAATCATATGCTCTTGCTCTTTAGAGCCTATCATTTTAACTGCTTGCGGATTTTCAAGTTTGTAAGGTTTTTGCATTACATCTTGCTGTGCTTTAATGCCCCAAATCGTAAGTCCAGCCAAAATCGTAAGCAATAAGATTGTTGCTATAAGCATTCCTGTAACACCTGAAAGTGAAAACACACATCGATTAGTATTTTCCATCATTCACCCCTTGAAAGAGAAATTATATATTCGCCAACAGCTTGTTTTTGAATATTACTTAAAAGGTCGCTATTAAACTTAGGCATAGAGCCGATAGCACCATTTTTACCTCTATTTAGCACTTCAACGACAAATTCAGCCGAGCCATATTTTGTTAAATCTGGCGCCATTACTTCTCCACCTATAACTCCTGTGCCATCTTCGCCGTGGCAGGTTACACAAGTGGCAAATACCTCTTTACCTTTAGCAACTAAGTCCTCATTTGCTGTTTTTTTAATCGCAGAAATTTCTTTCGCAACATAAGCTGCAATGGCTGGGATATCTTCAGCTGCGATGCCTAAATCCGTCGCAGGAGACATTTCTCCCATAGGATATCCCATACCTTTAGAACCCTTAGTGATGACATCTACAAGTCCTTCTTCAGAACCCCAAAGATTTAAGTCTTGTGCTTTACCATTGATACCATCGGCTGTAATTCCGTGGCACTGTGAGCATTGCACTAAAAATAAATTCTCACCCATAGCAACTTTGTCTTCTGCAGAAAGATTTTTAAATTTTTCTTCAAATTTCGCTGCGTGGGTTGCAACTTCTTCATTATACTCGCCTATTCTTGAGTAGGAATTTAAAGGATAACCCCATATAAAATACCAAATCGCCCAAACGATAGTGAGAAAAAATACAACCGCCCACCCAATAGGTAGAGGATTTTTATATTCTCCTATGCCGTCCCAGTTATGCCCACTAAGCTCCGCATTATCTTTTTTTTCTTTCATTTGTTGGAACATTCTAGCTATCACCACAAGTGTGATTAAGATAATAAGAATCGCACCAATCAAAGACAAAAGATTTATATTATCTTCTAAATTTAACCACTGCATTAAGCACTCCTTTTATTTTCTAAAATACGGTCACCAAGTTCATCATTTAGAGCGAGGTCGGCATATTTTTCATAATTTCTTTCGCCCTTTTTCTCGCTTCTATAAAGATGAAACCAATACGCATATAAAACTACCACCAAAAAAACCACAAGGGAGAAAAAGCCATAGCCTTGAAAAATCTCCCATTCGTGTTTTTCTATACCGGACAAATTAAAGCTTAAAAGCTGTCCTATCACGCCAAAAAAAATCTCTAAGTCTTGCATACTTTTACTTTAAGCTATTTAGATAAGCTATCAAAGCGACAATTTCTTTGATTTCTCCCTTAGCAAAAGCATCTTTAACTTCTTGATTTTTCATTTGTTCTATGATAGTTTCTGCTTGAGCTTTAACTTCCGCCTGTGCTTCTTCCCAAGTGCCAAGTTTAGTTTGTCCTTCTACATCATAAGGGACATTGAAAACTTTTTTCACTGTGAGTGCTTCTGCGTAGGCTGTTTCGATGTCGGCATTATTACTAAACATATGTTTGTATGCAGGCATAATAGAACCAGGCACAACAGAAGTTGGGTCTAGCATATGATTTTCGTGCCAGTCCGCCGTTCTATAATTTCCCACGCGTGCTAAATCTGGTCCCGTTCTTTTTGAACCCCAAAGAAATGGTCTATCATAAGCAAATTCGCCACTAACAGAATACATACCATACCTATCTGTTTCGGACTTAAATGGGCGGATAAGCTGAGAATGGCAAGCATTACAGCTATCTTTGATATAAACTTGTCTTCCAGCAAGTTCTAAAACGGTGTAAGGTTTTTTGCCCTCAAGTGGTCTTGCATTATCTGCAAAATTTGGTAAAACTTCGACAATACCCGCATAAGCAATTACAATAAAAACTGCCACAGCAAAAAAGAATGGATTTTTCTCTAACCAAGCAAACATTATTTCTCCTTTTATGCTGCCATAGGTGAAGCGCTTTTTGGCTCTTTGTCAAGCACTTTTCCACAGCTAATTGATTTATAAATATTATAAACAAACATAAAGAATCCAACTAAATACAACAATCCGCCAATCGCTCTTATCCAATAATAAGGCATAAGCACTTCAACAGTATCGATGAAAGTGTAAAGTAGGCTGCCATATTCATCAGTAGCTCTCCACATCATACCTTGAGTAATCCCTGCTATCCACATTGATGAGAAGTAAAGCACAATACCTGTCGTTTGCACCCAAAATTGTGCCTCCATTAAAGATTTGCTATAAAGCTCTCTTTTAAACATTCTTGGTGTCATATGATAAAGTGCTGCCATAGTCATAAAGCCAACCCAGCCAAGTGTGCCATCGTGAACATGCCCTGGAATCCAATCAGTAAAGTGTGCTAGAGCATTCACTGACTTAATAGAAAGTATAGGACCTTCAAGAGTTGAGAACATATAGAAAGTTGAAGCTAAAATCATAAATTTAATAAGAGGACTTTCTCTTAACTGACTCCACTCACCCTTCATTGTTAGCAAGATGTTAATCGCTGAACCCCAAGAAGGTAAGATAAGAACAACGGAAAAAATCGAACCCATAGTTTGCATCCAATCAGGCACTGTGGAATAAATTAAATGGTGTCCTCCAGCCCAAAGATAAACAAACATCAAGCCCCAAAACGCAAATAAAGAAAGCTTGTAAGAGAAAATTGGCTGTCCGCTTTCTTTTGGTAAGAAATAATAAATTTGAGCGATGATTCCCACGGTGAAGACGAAAGCAACGGCATTGTGTCCATACCACCACTGCACTAAAGCATCATTTGTCCCAGCATACATAGAAACACTATGCCACCAGTCTCCAAGTCCAGCGATAAAGTAGGTTGGCACTTCCATATTATTAAACAAATAAAGCATAGCGATGCCCAAGAAAGTCGCGATGTAATACCAAAGAGAAATGTAAAGAGTTTTCTCGCGTCTAATCCCTATGAGTCCAAAGATACTCACACCCCAAAGAACCCATACTAATACCACAAGGATATCAAGAGGCCATTCAAGCTCAGCATACTCTTTAGAAGTGCTTACTCCCATAAAGAGCGTGATAACAGCGATAACCATAGTTATCATATAAAGCCAAAAATGTAGCTTTCCAACAGCCATTAAAAATGCCGACTCTGCCATAGAGACTTTAAGAACACGCTGTCCTATATAATACCAAGTAGCCCAAATCCCCGAAAGCATAAAACCAAAAATTACGCCTGAAGTGTGTAGGGGTCTAAGTCTTGAAAAAGTTGTATACTCACCTGCTAAATTGTTTAAATCAGGGTATGCCATTTGGAAAGCTATAAGTGTGCCTATAGCCATACCTACAATCCCAAACAATATGGTCGCAAACATAAAATATTTTGCCACCGTATAGTCGTAGTTCAACACATTACCTGGGTGCATCGACTCTCCTTAAAATTAAATGATAAGTTCAAATTATAGAATATTATTTATAGATTTACTCTTAAAATTCCATTTTTTCTAACATTTATTAATAAAAGCTTAAAATTTTTTTATTTAAGATTTAAAAAGTCTTATTAAAGCCCAAAAATTCAACAAAATTTTTTAGGATTTTTATGGCTTATTTTTTTTTTTTTGTATAATCCGCTTCACAAAATTTTTTAAAAAGGTAATAATTATTATGAAAAAAACTTTATCGATAATATGTTTTTGTGCCATAAATTCTTATGCAAATTATACAAGTAAATTTCCAAGCACTAGCATTACACTAACGCAAGATGAGACACATAAAGCCGAAGCCGCGTGTTATCAGCAGCAGTGTGCTTTTAATTATAATGGCAGTAATGGTGGCTATGATTTAAGCATTACAGGTAAGCACACTCTCACAATCACACGGCAAGACCCAACAGGTGGTATCACAACGCATAATAAAGACATTCCTATCTACTTTAATAATCTAACTCAAAGCGAGGCGACTTTTGATATTCAAGGTTTCGATAGCTTTATTGGGCAAAGTATTAGCTTGACAAATCAATCTTCTCTTATATTTACAGGCACAAATAAGGCTAAAAATTCTTTCTCTACGCACGGAGATATTAATATAGACGATAGTAAATTGACGATTAAAAACACGGCAAGTTTTACAACTTCCGGAAAATTCAGCGCGAAAAATAATTCCGTTGTGGATATTGGGACGCAAGTAACTTTTAGTCAAGATGCTTTGATAGAAAATAGCACATTTAGCGCGAATTCTTTAACGATTCAAGGTTTAAACAAGAGTGTTTTAGGTGATGAGCTAGGACTTGCCACAGTTACAAATAAAAATGGCACTATCCACATCAAAGGCGATGTGTATAATGGCTTTTTCAAAGGAGGTAATAATAACCCTAATATTTGTGCGCAAATGGGAACTTGTGGAAATGGTAAAATCGTCAATGAGGGAGGAAGCATTACGATAGATGGAAAGCTTGTTAATGAGAGCTTTAAGGATACCACAAATAACACAAATTCGGGTTTATCTATCGATGGTGGTAGTGTCGTTATAAAAGGTGGTATGGAAAATAAGGCGGATTCTACCATTGACTTTAAGGCAGATAATAGTGGAAATTTTGGAAAGCTTGAAGTTGGCGGAAGCGGACTTAATAATCAAGGCGACATTAAAGCAGATATTACAGGCATTAATCAGCAAGGAAATTTACAGCTCATTACAGGAACGATTAGCGGTAAAACGGATATTAGTATCACAGGTGGGACTAATATGACTCAAACCCTATCCTGTCCCGATGGCTCTATCATTGTTGGTATGCAAGGGCAAACTTTAACCTGTCCTAGCTCAGGCGGCGGCGGAGGTGGGGGCGGCGGCGGAGGGGGAAACAATCCCGCTCAAATCGAACAGCTTGAAAAACTAGTCTTTGCAAATGGTAGCGGAAGTGCTAATGAAAGGGCTTTGTTAAGAAGCCTAGCTTTGGGAGATATTATAGGGGTTTCGCCGATTAGACAAGCTAGGGCAATTGACGATAGAGCGATAAAAAATTTCTTTGTGGTAAGTTCATATAATTCTAATGTAATGCGTGGAATTTTAGATGATACAGATAAAGGCATTAGGATGAGCTATCTTTCTTTACCTTTTGCAAGTATGGACGCAATGCGTGATAGAGAGCTTTTAAATTTTAATCAAGATTATTCTTCTTATGAAGTAAGCACTTTTGGCTCAGGTTTTTTGGGTGAGGGGAAAGGCTACACCTTAGGCTTTCATATCAATAATTATAAGGAAGTGGAGGGGAATCTGTTAAGATTTGAGTTAGATTATGGTTATAATTCTTTGCATAAAAGGGATGATTATCATAAAACTTCATCAAAAGGCGATTTATTTGGGGTGGGAATTTCTCAGCACTATGAATTTGATGATAGACTTTCAACAAATAATAGAATTTATCTCGGTGTAGGACTTTTTGATACTTCTAGAACCATCGTTTTCCCAGCTTTTAATCTTAACTCAACGGGAGATTATGAGTTTTATCAGCTTAGTATGCAAAATTTACTTGCTTTCAATTATGTCTATCAGGATTCTTTTAACATTAAGCCTTATGTGGGTTTGGAGCATTTTTATAATTATAGAAGTAAAATAGGCGAAAATGGTAACGCCGTGCCTTTAAAAAGCGAAAGTTTAAGTGCTTATAATTTAGATGTAGTGGGCGGAGTGGAATTTAGCACTTATTTTGAAAAGAATTATTTAAAATTAAACACAGGTTTGCAGGGCGCGATTATTAACACAGATGATTATCAGCACTTTCTCGCAGGGACGACAAACGAGCTTTTAAGATATAAAGCCCCTTATCGTTACAAATTCTTTTTCAATACGGGTTCTTATTTTTACCTCACTCCAAATTCTATTTTTGGGCTAGAGGGCTTTTATAAAAATAGTTTCAATAAGGACGAGTTGGGCTATTTTGGAGGAAATATAGTCTTTAAACTTATTTTTTAAAAGTGCTTTTTTGCACTTTTAATTTACTCTTTTGCTTTAGAATTTTGCAAATTTTAACAAAGGAGAAGTGATGTTAAATTTAAAAGAAAATATCCCTGCAAAGGGCTATGCTATGCTAAGCAAGGACGCGAAATTTACGCCTTTTGATTTTACGCGTCATCCTCTTGGAGAAAGAGATATTCTAATCAAAATTCTTTATGCTGGAATTTGTCATAGCGATATACATACCGCAAGAAGCGAGTGGGGCGAGGCGGTTTATCCTTGCATTCCAGGACACGAGATAGCGGGTGAAGTGGTCGCTGTGGGTGAAAAGGTAAGTAAATTTAAAGTGGGCGATTATGCTGGGGTAGGCTGTATGGTGAATTCTTGTGGTGAGTGCGAGTCGTGCAAAATCTCACAAGAGCAATTTTGTGAAAGAGGACAAACCATTTTTACTTACAATAGCAAAGACATCTTTCACGGAGGGGTTAATACCTACGGAGGCTATTCTAACAATATAGTCGTGAGCGAAAATTTCGCTATTACTGTGCCTGAAAATGCCCCTATGGAAAAGGTCGCACCTTTACTTTGTGCGGGCATTACGACTTATAGTCCTTTGAAATTTAGCAAGGTCAAAGAGGGCTTTAAAGTCGGTGTGGCAGGCTTTGGTGGGCTTGGTGTGATGGCAGTGAAATATGCTTTAAAAATGGGTGCTAAAGTAAGTGTTTTTGCCAGAAATGAAAAGAAAAAAGAAGAAGCGTTTAAAATGGGAGTAAGCGGCTTTTATACCAGCACAAATACAGATGAAGTTAAAGAAAGATTTGACCTAATCCTCTCCACTATCCCTACTTTTTATGAGCCAAGTGCGTATTTGGATTTATTAAAATTTGGCGGAGAATTTGCTATCGTGGGGCTTCCTCCACACGATAATATGCCTAGCATTAGTGTGAAAGATTTTGTTTATAAAGCGGGTAAAAGGGTGTATGGCTCTTTGATAGGTGGCATTAAAGAAACACAGGAAATGATGGACTTTTCACTCAAGCACGAAATTTACCCTGAAACCGAGCTTATCAAGCCTAGTCAAATCGATGAGGCTTATGAAAAACTCACAAATGGCACAGCAAAATTCCGCTATGTGATTGATATGAGGGAGGTGGAATAGTTTGCAAATTTGTAAAGATGAGGCTTTTTGATGCAAACGGCTCAAAATAAACTAGAGCGTAAAATAGCAACTTTAACTGAAAGGCTAGGTTTTAAGCTAGCCATTTTTTCCGCAGCAATGATGACTTTTTTAGGACCCGTGCTAGTAAGTCCTGCTCTGCCACAAATCGCTAAGGAATTTGCCTCTACGCCTCACATAGAGCTTTTAACGGGCTTAAGCCTTACCATACCTGCTTTAGCTATGATTTTTTTCACGCCTTTAGCGGGAATTTTGATGGATAAATATGTCAAGCTGAAATTGCTCTATCCTATGATGCTCATTTGGACATTAGCTGGGGTAAGTGGGGCTTGGTGTGATAGCATTTATACCCTGCTTTTAAGCCGTTTTGTTTTGGGTATAAGTGGAGCTTTTATTACCACAGGGGCGAGTGCTTTGATAGGGGATTATTTTAGCATAGAGCGGCGTGATAGGGCTTTGAGTTTGCAAGGCTTTGTAATGGCTTTAGGCTCTGCTGTGCTAACTGTTTTAGCGGGCTATCTTGTAAGCCTATCTTGGCATTATGCTTTTTATGTGTATGGTAGTGGAATTTTGATTTTCATTTTTTGCCTTTTTTACCTTTTTGAGCCTCGCAAAAAGAAAAAGAAGTTAAATTTTAAAGTTAAGCCTCAATACAAAAATTACGCTAATGCTTATTTTATAGGTTTTTTTAGCGTGTTTATGTATTATTTAGTGGGGGTGCATTTTCCTCATTATATCGAAGATATTTTGGGACTTGAGGCAAAATACATAGGCTTTGCTATGGCTTTGGTTACGCTCGCTTATGCTTTTTCTGCGTATTTTTATGAGGATTTAAAAAAGCTTTTGAGCATAAAGCAAATTTTCGTTTTGGCTGTGATTTTAGAGGCTTTTGGTTTCTTACTTGTCGCTTTGGTGCAAGATTTTAGGATGGCTTTAATAACGCTTTTTATTTTTGGAGCTTCTGGAGGGCTTATCATCACAAACAATAACGCTTATCTTTTCACAAAGACCACGCAAGAAGTGCGTGCTAGAGCTTATGGGGGACTTGCTAGTGCTATGTTTTTAGGGCAGTTTTTAAGTCCCATACTTACAACCCCTCTTTTGTTAGCCTTAGGTTTTGCGTGGCAGTTTGCTTTATGGACTTTACTTTTGCTTGTGGTGGCTTTTTATTACCATAAAAGAGGACTTTCGTAATTCTAAAGAAGTTAAAAAAGTGCTTGGGCGTCAAAATTTTAGCCTATGTTTTATAAGAGTTCATTAAGAACTCTTATAAAACATTCGCCTTAAATAAGGGAGGGGTAAGTATCATCAAATCTTCCGGTAAAATTACAGAAAATGGGTCAAATGTGCAACGCTTTAGTCCAAAACGCTTTTCTATGGGAACATTGGGATTAAAAAAAGTGCCGATACATTCATTAGAATTTAAAACTAAAGAGCGAATTTGCACGGCTGAGGTTGTAGTTGGCATAATGGAAAAAACTGTTTCTAAAGCTCCCTCCTCTAAATCTTTCGAACAAGACTTCGCCCCAAAAAATCCATTCGGTAGTATCGCCATACAGGTATCATCTTGCGTAGGTGTTACAAATTGCACATAACCAAAAGGCACCTTATTTGCCATTTTATCCTTTGCTTTAAGCTCAGGACTTAAAACAAGCTCTCTTAACTTCCAATTTTGATGTAAAAGTTCCTTGCTATCTCTAAATACGCTTAAGATAATGCCATTTTCCAAACTGCGTAAAGAAAAAATTTGCGTAAAATTTTCTAAATCCCCCTCACTAGGATTTTGTGCAAAAATGAGATTGATGGAAAATAAAATTGATATTAAAATTTTTTTCATTTTTTCTCCTTAGAATTTTCTAAAATTAACAGGAAAATGGTCGGAAACTAAGTGAGTTCTTAAATTTGCCAACATCAAAATCGCACTTAAAAGCGGTGCGACATAAGTTCTTTTTCTATTAGAATTTCCCGTAACGGCATAATCAAGTGTGCCTCCACTAATTTGCGTGAAGCTTGAGGGAAAGACGACATTGATATGGTTTGCCACATCAAAATCGACAAGTCTTAATAGGGTATCAGGTGAGCGGTTGAAATCTCCAGCTATCATCCAATTAATTTCAGGACGATTTCTAAAAAAATTATCTACCGCCGTGATGATAGCTCCAGCATCATTACCTCCCCTAGCAAGAGCGTGAATGGAAAAGAAAGCATCGTTTCCTATGCGTATGCCAATGATTGGACGCGAGGCTGTGGTAGGGGGCGGTAAAACAAAAACTTCATCGGCTTGAACGCGACTAACTATGGCTAAATTGACACGGTTAGCACCTACATCAATTCGAGAATAATAAATATACACAGAATTAGGACGCGAATTTGAGCCTAAATTCCAAATGTATTCGTGGATGGGAATTCCTCCGGGCTGCACCATTCTTTCAGTCATCGTTGCAGAATTAGGCAAAACACCCGCTTCTTGCACCATCAAAACATCTAAAGCATTATCGCCTGTTATAAGCTGCCTAATGCTTACATTCCATTTGCTTTCACTTGCAGCAGATGAGCCTTGCAAATTCCAAGTCCCAACATTATATTTTTCTAAATCCGCCCAAAGAAAACTGAGTGTTAAACATAAAAAAGCAATAGTTTTTTTCATCATTTCTCCCTATATAGAGGTTGCGCGTTAAAAGGTGGGGTGGTAAGATACCATTGCTGGTCTAAATTTTGTTTTGTTTGGCATTCTGTGATAAAAATGCTAAAAACCTTAAAATCTCCCAAAGGATTACTAATCGGTGCTTGGATACATTTTTTTGTCGCGATATTTTCAATTTGAACCGCCCCATTATCCATAGGCTTGAGCTTCCAAAGCTGTGCAGGATTAGTTACATCGCAGGAAAAATGCACTATACCATTTCTATAAGCATTGAGACAAGTGAGCGTTTTGGCATTTTTAATCAAAACAATATTGTCCGGCCTTATAAGAAGTTGCCATACTCTTGCGTCTCCAAAACTTTTGCTATCAAGTAAAGTGTAGCCCCAAATCCAATTCCCTTGTGCTAAAGCCCACACGGTCAAAGCTGCTCCACTAGGTCCTAGAATGCTCATAAAATCACTTGTCAAAGGACTATCTGCTGAAGAACCCAAAATCGGTCTTGGCAGAGGGACGACACTAGTTTGTGGGACCAAATCACTTCCATCAATGAGACTAGGCGTTTTTTGCTTTGCTGGAAAAGTGGGATTTGCTCCAAGTTTTAAAGGGTCGCCATCATCTTTAGCTCCAAAAGAAGAGCCGAGCGGGTTAATTTCTTTTGTTCCACAAGCACTTAACGCGAGTAAAACGAATAGTAAAATTCCAATTTTTCGCATAAAAACCTCTCTTAATTTTTAATTTTAAGTCTATCATAACATAAAATTAGATAAAATCCCAAACTTGTTTCAAGATTTGTTAAGGAAGGTTTGATGGCTTTGCGTTTTGTTTTTAAAATTTTTGACTTCTACAAGGATGGTTTTAAAAATTTAACCTTAGGCAAAACTCTTTGGAAAATTATCTTTATAAAGCTTTTTATTATTCTCATCGTTCTTAAACTTTTTGTTTTTGATGTGAATTTTAAAAGCCTTTATAAAGACGATGCAAGTAAAACAAATTTCGTTATGCAAAATCTCATCTCAAAGGAAAATCAATGAGCGAACTTAGTAGTGTAGATTGGTCTAGAGCGCAATTTGCCCTAACGGCACTTTACCACTTTTTATTTGTGCCGCTTACTTTAGGACTTTCTTTTATCATTGCGATAATGGAAACCATTTATGTAAAAACGGGTAGTGAGCGTTGGAAAAATATCACTAAATTTTGGCTTTCTTTATTTGCCATTAATTTTGCTATAGGCGTAGCTACTGGCATTATAATGGAATTCGAATTTGGCACAAACTGGGCGAATTATAGCTGGTTTGTGGGTGATATTTTTGGTGCACCTTTGGCTGTGGAGGGTATTTTTGCCTTTTTCCTCGAGGCGACATTTTTTGCTGTGATGTTTTTTGGCTGGGATAAGGTTTCTAAGAAATTTCATCTCATTTCAACTTGGTGTGTGGCGATAGGCTCAAATCTATCTGCGTTTTGGATTTTGGTTGCTAATGGCTGGATGCAGTATCCTGTCGGTATGGCGTTTAATCCAGATACAGCAAGAAGTGAAATGCAAAGTTTTTTTGAAGTCGCTCTTTCCCCTGTGGCTGTATCGAAATTTTTACACACTATAGGAAGCGGTTATGTGATTTCTGCACTTTTTGTGATGGGAATTTCGGCGTGGTTTTTACTTAAAAAAAGACATATTATAGAGGCGAAAAAGTCTTTGGTGGTGGGTGCTAGTTTTGGTTTAATTTGCTCGGTGTTTTTATTTTTTAGCGGAGATGAGAGTGCTTATAGGGTAACGCAAACTCAGCCTATGAAACTCGCAGCTATGGAGGGAATTTATGAAGGGGAGCATAGAGCGGGTATCGTTGCTTTTGGTGTATTGAATCCTAAGAAAGAGCTAGATGATAATGAAAGCGTATTTTTGTTTGATTTGACTATACCTTATGCACTTTCTATTTTGGGAAATCGAGATCCAAATTCTTTTGTGCCGGGCATTGAAGACATAGTTTATGGTAACACAGAAAAAGGTATAGAGCCTTTGCAAAATCGTATCGATAGAGGTAAGATAGCCATAGAGGCGTTAAAAAATTATCAAAATGCTAAAGAAAATAACAACACGAGCTTAATGCAAACAAGCAAAGCTTCGCTTGAAAGTCATTTTAAGGATTTTGGTTATGGTTACCTAGAGAAGCCAGAAGATGCTGTGCCGCCTATCGCTTTGACTTTTTATAGTTTTCATATAATGGTTGGGCTTGGAAGCTTATTTTTCGTGCTTTTCATTGTAACGCTTTATTTAACTATGGCAAATGATATTGAGAGATTTCGCAAAATTTTATGGTTTTGTATCTTTTGCATACCGCTTGGTTATGTTGCCGCTGAAGCGGGGTGGATAGTGGCTGAGGTAGGGCGTCAGCCTTGGGCGATACAGGATTTAATGCCTGTTGGAATCGCTGCCACAGAGCTTGGAAAGCTTAATGTGCAAATTTCTTTTTGGATTTTTGCTGTGCTTTTTACAGCTTTACTTTTGGCTGAGATTAAGATTATGCTAACGCAGATTAAAAAAGGTTTTCACGAAAAGGAGGCTAGATAATGTTTTTTGGTTTAGAACTTGAAGCCTTGCAAATTTATTGGTGGGTTGTTTTAAGTCTTTTGGGGGGACTTTTGGTATTTATGTTTTTCGTTCAAGGGGGGCAGACTTTGATGGACGAGCTTTCAAGTAACGCCTTAGAGAAAACGATGCTTGTAAATTCTTTAGGGCGTAAATGGGAGCTTGGTTTTACAACTTTAGTGCTTTTTGGTGGAGCGGCTTTTGCGGCGTTTCCACTTTTTTATTCGACTAGTTTTGGGGGGGCTTATTGGGCTTGGCTTGCTATTTTGCTTTGCTTTATACTTCAAGCGGTAAGTTATGAATACCGCTCGAAAGAAAATAATGTCTTTGGTTCGAAAACTTATGAAATTTTCCTTAAAATCAACGGATTTTTGGGCGTATTTTTAATAGGAGTTGCGGTGAGTAGTTTTTTTAGTGGCTCACATTTTTCTTTAAATTCACAAAATTTTGTTCAGTGGCAACACCCTTTGCGAGGGCTTGAACTTTTGCTTAATCCTTACAATTATCTTTTAGGTTTTGCTTTAATTTTTTTAAGCCGAATTTTGGGTGCGGCGTATTTTATGAATAATATAAGTGATGAAGCTATTAAGGCTAAGTGTATTGCTAAACTTAAATTTAATAGTCTTTTGTTTTTACCTTTTTTCTTGGGTTTTTTAGGGTGGATTTGCTTTAAAGATGGGTTTTTTGTTGGTGATGGTGGTGTGGTAAGTTTGAAGGCGAATGTTTATTTGCAAAATTTTCTTTCTTACCCTATTTTTGCGGTTATTTTGGTTCTGGGTGTTGTTTTGGTGCTTTTGGGTATGGTGCAAGGAGCTAAAAAATGCACGAAAGCTATTTGGACTTTAGGTGTTGGCACTATTTTAGCTGTTTTTGCTTTATTTTTAAGTGTGGGTTTGGGAGAAAGTGCCTTTTACCCAAGTCTTAGTGATTTGCAAAGTTCTCTTACGATAAAAAATGCTAGCTCGAGCTATTATACTCTTAGTGTTATGGCCTATGTATCTTTATTTGTGCCTTTTGTTTTAGCTTATATTGCTTATGTGTGGAATGCGATGGATAAAGTTAAAATTACTAAGGAAGAAATCGCAAACGACGCACACGCTTATTAAGGAGAGAAGATGGAAGCTTTATTTTTATTAACTTGGCCTTTGGTGATTTATCTTGGCTATAAATTTATTATGCTTAATATCAATCAGCTTGAAAAAGATAAAAAGTTATAAAAAACTCTAAAGTATTTTGAAAAATGAGCGATATAGTTTATGAATCTTTTCAAAATATTGCAATAAGCCCAGGCGTTTAGCTTGGGCTTTTTTATTCTTACAAAATTCAAATAAATGAGTAAATTTTTCTCCTAATTAGCCGAATTTTAAGCGGACTTTTCATAATATTAATAAAATTATAGTATAGTTGAAAAAAGAGTAGATAAGGAGAGTTAAATGAGTAAAATAATGAAAACTATGGACGGCAACGAAGCTGCAGCTTATGCGGCGTATGCTTTTACTGAGGTTGCTGGAATTTATCCTATTACTCCAAGTTCTCCTATGGCTGATTATACTGATATGTGGGCGGCTGCTGGAAAGAAAAATTTATTTGGTATGCCTGTGAAGTTAGTTGAGATGCAAAGTGAGGCTGGAGCGGCTGGTTCTGTGCATGGCTCACTGCAAACTGGAGCTTTAACGACAACTTACACGGCTTCTCAAGGTTTGTTACTTAAAATTCCTAATATGTATAAAATCGCAGGGCAGCTTCTTCCTTGTGTTATCCATGTTGCGGCGCGTTCTTTAGCGTCTCAAGCCCTTTCTATTTTTGGGGACCATCAAGATATTTATGCTGCAAGGCAAATTGGTTTTGCTATGCTTTGCTCACATTCTGTGCAAGAAACTATGGATTTAGCAGGTGTTGCGCATTTGGCGGCGATTAAGGGGCGTGTGCCGTTTTTACATTTTTTTGATGGTTTTAGGACAAGCCACGAAATTCAAAAAGTTGAGGTGATGGATTATGCACATTTTGACCGCTTACTTGATAGGGAGGCGGTTTTAGCCTTTAGAAATTCATCTTTAAATCCTGAAAATCCTAAAACAAGAGGCACGGCACAAAATGATGATATTTATTTTCAAACGAGAGAATTGACAAATCGTTTTTATGATGCTTTGCCTGATGTAGTAAATGAATATATGCAAGAAATTTCTAAAATCACAGGTAGGGAATATAAACCTTTTACATACTATGGACATCAAGAGCCTGAACGCATTGTGATTGCTATGGGTTCGGTTACGCAGACTTTGGAAGAGGTTGTTGATTATCTCAATTCTAAGGGTGAGAAAGTTGGGGTTTTTAAGGTCTATCTCTATCGTCCTTTTAGCCTTAAATATTTCTTTGATGTAATGCCAAAATCTGTAAAGAAAATCGCAGTTTTAGATAGAACAAAAGAGCTGGGAAGCTTAGGTGAGCCACTTTATATCGATGTGAAATCTGCTTTTTATGGCAGAGAAAACGCTCCTATTATAGTGGGCGGAAGATACGGACTTTCCTCAAAAGATGTCGACCCTGCTCAAATGTTAGCCGTCTTTGAAAATCTTAAACTTGATAATCCAAAGGACGGTTTCACAGTTGGGATTAACGATGATGTAACCCACACTTCTTTAAAAACGGGTGAAAAACTCGCACTTGGTGATGAAAGCACCATTGAGTGTTTATTTTATGGGCTTGGAGCTGATGGAACTGTTGGGGCAAATAAAAATTCGATTAAAATTATCGGTGATAAAACTGATTTTTACGCACAAGCTTATTTCGCTTACGACTCTAAAAAATCAGGTGGTTACACAAGGTCGCATTTAAGATTTTCTAAAAAGCCTATCCGCTCAACTTACCTTGTTTCTACACCGCATTTTATCGCTTGTTCTGTGGCGGCTTATTTAGAAATTTATGATGTTTTAGCTGGAATTCGTAAAGGTGGAACTTTTTTATTAAATAGCATTTGGAATGCTGAAGAGACTATAAGGCAATTGCCCGATTTTGTTAAAAAGACTTTAGCGGAAAAGGAAGTGAATTTTTATATCATCAATGCTACTAAACTTGCGCGTGATATAGGGCTTGGAAATCGCACTAATACCATTATGCAATCTGCTTTCTTTAAACTTGCCAACATCATACCTTATGAAGATGCGCAAAAATTTATGAAAGAACTTGCCTATAAGTCTTATAGTAAAAAAGGCGATGCTATCGTTGAGATGAATTATAAAGCCATAGATATGGGTGCTGATGGGCTTGTGCGAGTTGAAGTAAAGCCTGAGTGGAAAAATTTAGAAATCAAAGGAAAAGAAGAAACTAATGCTTACAAAGGGACAGAATTTGTAGAAAAAATCGTTAAGCCTATGAATGCGGCTAAGGGGGATGATTTACCTGTTTCAGCGTTTTTGGGTTATGAAGATGGAAGTTTTGAACACGGCACGACTGAATTTGAAAAAAGAGGTGTTGGTGTTATGGTGCCGCGTTGGATAGAGTCAAATTGTATCCAGTGTAATCAATGCGCTTCTGTGTGTCCTCACGCGGTAATTCGTCCATTTTTGATTAATGATGAAGAGATGGCAAAAGCCCCAAGAGGCGTAAAAGAACACGCTTTAGACGCTAAAGGAACTAAGGGTGAGAAATTAAGCTTTAAAATTCAAGTTTCTCCGCTTGATTGCACGGGCTGCGAGCTTTGTGTGCATGAGTGTCCTACTAAAGAAAAATCTTTAGTTATGGTGCCTTTACAAGAGGAAATGGATTTTGGTGAGCAAGAAAATGCAGATTATTTATTTAAGCAAATCGAGTATAAAGATAATATTTTAAGTAAAGAGAGTGTAAAGGGAGCGCAGTTTGCACAGCCTTTATTTGAATTTCACGGAGCGTGTCCGGGCTGTGGAGAGACGCCTTATATTACTCTTATTACAAGACTTTTTGGCGAAAGGATGATTATTGCAAACGCGACTGGTTGTAGTTCGATTTATGGGGGTTCTGCGCCTTCTACGCCATATAGAAAAAGCGTGAAAAATGGACACGGACCTGCTTGGGCTAATTCTTTGTTTGAAGATAATGCTGAATTTGGTTTGGGTATGAAGATTGCGACTGAAAATACAAGGCATCGTATAGAAAACATTATGACTGAAAACATAAATGTAGTTCCAAATGCTTTAAGTGCTTTGTTTAAAGAGTGGATTGCAAATAAAGATAAAGGCGAAGAATCGCTTCAAATCCGCGATAAAATGCTTCCTCTTTTAGAGCAACACAAAGATATTAAAGGCGTTAGAGATATTTTAAATTTAAAAAGCTTTTTGATGAAAAAGTCGCATTGGATTTTTGGCGGAGATGGCTGGGCTTATGATATAGGTTATGGTGGGCTTGACCATGTTTTAGCGAGTGGAGAGAATGTTAATATTTTAGTAATGGATACGGAGGTGTATTCTAATACAGGCGGACAAAGCTCTAAATCTTCACGCACCGGGGCTGTAGCGCAGTTTGCCGCGGCGGGTAAGCCTATCCAAAAGAAAGACTTAGGGCAAATTGCTATGACTTATGGTTATATTTTTGTAGCACAAGTTAATTCAAGTGCAAATTATAGTCATCTCATCAAGGTTTTAAAAGCTGCTGAGGCTTATGATGGACCATCTTTAGTGATAGCTTATTCTCCTTGTATAGCACACGGTATTAAGGGTGGGCTTGGTTATTCTGGAGAGCAAGGCGAGTTAGCGACTAAGTGTGGTTATTGGCCTCTTTATACTTTTGACCCACGCCTTGAAGAGCAAGGAAAGAATCCTTTAACTATGGTTAGCAAAGAGCCTGATTGGGAGCTTTATGAGCAGTTTTTGATGAATGAAGTGCGTTATAATTCTTTAAAAAAAGCAAATCCAGACCACGCAAATGAGCTTTTTGAGCGTAATAAAAAAGACGCGCAACGCCGTTATAGACAGCTCAAACGCATCGCTATGGCTGATTATAGTGATGAAAAGCAAGGCGAGTGAGAGGGGTTTTTTGTGCGTGTTTGTTAGGGTTTAGCTTACACGCACAAGATATACAAGATGAACTTTTAAATTTGCAAAATCCTTTTTCAAATCCCACTTTAGAACAAATGGTGAAGCTAGAAATTCAAGCCATTTTTCCGCAAAAAGTTAAAATTAATGATAAATGGTATAAGGAAAATGACATTATCTATAATGCAATTTTAAGGCGTATCGAGGCAAGAAGCGTTGTGTTTGAGTATGATGAACAAAATATTACTTTAGAGTTTAGACAAAATGCTAAGATTAGTATTAATTGAATTTGTTTTTTGCTTGAGTTTTCTTTATGGTTTTGATTGTCAAAAAAGACTTTTTGATATTAATATAAAAGAAAGTTTAAGTATAGAGGAAGCACTTGATGAACTTGCGAGTTATTGCACCTTTAGTATTGTTGTAAAAGATGAATTTGCTAAAAATGAGCTGACTAAAATGCAAAAAAGTTTATATATTCATCAAATGACCCTAGAAGAGCTTTTTAAACTTTTGCTGAAAGAAAATAATTTAAACTATGAATTTGATGGAAAAATTTTAAGCATTTGGGGAATTTCAACTCAAATTTTTAAGTTGAGCTACATCACATCTATACGCGAGGGACAAAGCATTATCAAGGCTTCTGTGGATTCTAAGCCAAGACAAAATGAGGCTGATTTAAGCGATGAAAATGATGATAATATGATTAAAAGTATGGAAAAATTTGATTTTTGGCAAAATATAGAAAAAGAAATCACAACCCTACTTAATGCTTATGGTGAGACTAAAGCGCCGATTATCAATGCAAATGCTGGAATTATCATCGTTACAGGCACACCTATCCAGCTTAAAAAAGTGGGAGAGTATATTAATAGACTTGAAAATAGACTTAAAAAGCAAGTGATTATCGATGTGAGCATCATTGCGGTGAGTTTAAATGAAAATCATTCAAGTGGGATAAATTGGCAAAATTTCAATGTCGATTTTGCTAGCACAACGCAAAATGGGCAAGGCTCTTTCATCCAGCTTCAAAGCGGACAAGGTTTTGTGAAAAATTTGGGTTTAAGGGCAAATCTTAATTTTAGTGCCGTGTTAAATTTTCTTTCTCAAAATGGCAAAACGCAAGTGCTTTCAAGTCCAAAGCTTATGGCTTTAAATAACCAACAAGCCATCATTTCAGTAGGCGATACGATTAATTACCAAGTAAAAGAAAGCTCCAAAGGCACAGAAAATGGCACAACTGTGAGTGAGAGTTTTAGCAATTATTCTATTTTTGTGGGAATTTTATTAAGTATTTTGCCCGAAATTTCAGATGATAATAAAATTATGCTTCGTATTAATCCAAGCCTAAGCGATTTTAAATATCCTCAAGACAATCAAAGGCAAAGCAGTCCCCGCACCATAGCCCCAGATACCATACAAAAAAAGCTTTCCACCGTTGTTTCTATGGAAAATAACCAAACGCTAATTTTAGGCGGACTCATCTCACATAATCAAATCAAAGAAGGGAGTGAAGTAAGCTTTCTTTCTAAAATTCCACTGCTTGGGCTTTTATTTAGTGGCGATGAGTCAAGTTCAAATAGCACCGAAATCGTTTTCATCATCACGCCTAGCATAGTGGATAAACAAATGGGTGTTTTAAGTCTTAAGGATTTAGGGTTTAAGCATTATGAGTGAATTTATTAGCATAGAAAGTCAGGATAGAATTTTAAAAAGATTGGAGGAATTTAGCACTCAAAAAAGGGGATTGATTTTTTTATATGGAAAAAGCGGTAGTGGTAAAAGTGCGATTTTGGAGCGTTTTGCAAGAGAGGAAAATGCTTTAAAAATTACAGAAATTTTTAAAGATAAAGAGCAGTTAAAAAATTTTTTAAAGCCTTTAAAGTGTGAAAATTCCATACTTTTATTTGATGAGGTGGGTTTGTATGATGAGGGCTTGTTTGAAATTTTACGCCTTTATAGTGATGAGTTATTAATAGTTTTAAGCTCACACAAAAAGCTAAAAATTCTCACAAAAGAGCATTTTAAAAGCAGAATTTTAGCAGAATTTGAATTAAAAAGCTTGAAAAAAGCGGAGCTTTTGCACTATGCAAAAGAAAAGCACAATGTAAATTTGAGCGAAAAAGAACTCAATTTTATTTTTAAGATTTGCAAGAGTAATTTAAGAAATGTCGATAAAATTTTAAAGAGTTTTAAAGAGCTTCACGCCTTTTTAAATAAAGAGCGTTTTTACACTTTAAAGCTAAGCGCTTTAGAAAATCATTTGTTGGGTTAGGTATGCAAGAGAGGGTTTATGAGCTAGAAAAGGCTTACAAAAAATATTTAAAAAAGTTGTGGCTTAAAAGGATTTTGGCATTTTTTGTTGGAATTTTTTTATTAATATTTGGTTTTTTCATTTGGGAAAAATGGCAAGAAAAAAAGGCACTTTCTTTAAAGGTAAGTGCTGAAAAAAAGGTTTTGGAAACTAAGATAAGTCAAGCAAAAATCTTACAAGAAAAACAAAAATTAAGCAACCAAAAACTTGAAAAAGAAAAAGAGAGCTTAAAAGAGGAATTAGAGCTTTTGCAAAACCCTCCACAAAAATTTATCATCACTTCAAATGTTTTAAATTTGCCAAATTTAAAAAAGTCTTTTTATCAAAATCCTAGCCTTGAAAAAGCCTTAAAATTAGCAGAGCTTTACCTTAATGCAAAGGATTATAAAAAGTCGATTTTTTGGTCCTTAAAAGCAAATGAAATGGACGCAAATTCTAAACAAAGTCTGCTTTTATTTGCTAGGGCTAAGGAAGCCTTAGGGGAAGTTGCTGAGGCAAAAAGAGTATATGAGCTTTACGAGATAAGATAATGGAATTTTTAAAGAATTTAGGTTTTAATGAAGAGGTGCAAGAGGGCTTTAAAGATGAAGCTTTGAGGCGTTTTTTGTTTGAGCTTTATTTAAAAGATGGGCTTGATTTAAATGTGCTTTTTTCAAATTTGGGTGTAAGGAGCGAGGAATTTTTAAGGGCTTTGGCACAGCATTTAGGCTTGGAATTTGTAGAATTTGAGGAGATAGATGAGAATTTATGCGATTTGTTTGCCTTTTCTTTGCTTTGGCAAAATCAAATTCTCCCCCTACAAAAAGATGCAGAAAGCATTTTTATCCTTTCTGCTAAACCTCTAAATTTAGAGCTTTTAAGTAAGATAGAGCATCTTTTTCGCTCCAAATTTATCAAAAATGCGCTTTGTGATGTTTATCAGTTAAATCAAAACTTAAACAAGCTTTATATCAAGCAAAGATTAAAAGAATTAAGCACCAATTTAAAGCAAGAATTAAATGCGAATTTGAAAGAGGACGGGCAAAGTAGCGTGAGCTTGCTATTTGAGTTTATCTTGCAAGAAGCATTAAAGCTAAATGCAAGCGATGTGCATATAGAAAGCTTGGAAAATGAGGCTTTAATACGCTTTCGTGTGGATGGAATTTTACGCCTTTTTTGCACTTTAGAGGAGCAGCTTTATCAAGCCCTAGTTTTTCACATTAAGCTTTTGGCGCACTTAAATGTTGCTGAGAGTAGAAAAGCACAAGATGGAAGTTTTAATAAGAGCTTTGAGGGTGTGGAGTATGATTTTCGTATTTCAACCTTACCTTTGCAAAAGGGCGAAAGTGTGGTGCTTAGGATATTAAAGCAGGATTTGAAGCTTTTAAGTCTTGAAAACTTGCATTTTTCTAAAGAAAATTTAACTTTAGTGCAGAAAAATATCAAAAAGCCTTTTGGTATGATACTACTAACCGGTCCCACTGGTAGCGGTAAAAGCACGACTTTATATGCTTGTTTAAAAAGTCTTGCCTGTGTGGAGAAGAAAATCATTACCGCAGAAGAACCCATAGAGTATAAAATGCCTCAAATTCAGCAAATCGCGCTTAATTCTAAGGCGGGACTTGATTTTAGTAATGCCTTAAGAGCGATTTTAAGGCAGGATCCTGATGTGATTATGGTGGGGGAAATCCGCGATGAAGAAAGCCTTGATATAGCCCTTAAAGGCGCACAAACGGGACATTTAATCCTTAGCACTTTACATACAAATGACGCGCTTTCTACCATAGAGCGTTTGCTTGATATGAAAGCAAAGCCTTATTTAATCGCCTCTTCGCTTAATCTCATCATTGCCCAACGCCTTGTAAGAAAGCTTTGTCCGCATTGTAAAATTAAAAGTGTGAGAAATGATGAATTTAAAGGCGAGTTTTATGAAGCTAAGGGGTGCGAGAATTGCCATTTTAGCGGCTTTTTGGGTAGGGAATTAATTAGCGAGTGTTTGGAGCTTGATGAGGGCTTAAAAGAATTAGTGCGTAAAAATGCAAGTAAAAATGAGCTTTTAAACCACGCAAAAACAAGAGGCTTTTTAAGTATGTTTGAGCTAGGACTTGAAAAAGCGAGGCTTGGGATTATTAGCATTGATGAGCTTATGAGGGTGGTTGGGTGAAAACTTATGAGCTTTATTATCTTAAAAATCAACAAAAATTAAGAAAAATTCTAAAAGCGAAAAATCTTAACACCGCCCAGGCAATGGCTTTAAAGCAGAATTTACAAATTTTAAGCCTTAAAGAATTAAAAAAACAAAGCAAGGTCAAGATAAACGATATGCTTTTTTGTGCGTTTTTTAAGGAATTTGCCCTTTTGCTTAATGCAGGTTTGAGCGTGAAAGAAGCTTTAAATTTGATGGGTGAAAGTTCAGTAAAGAGCCTAAGGGGTGTGCTGGGGGAATTAAGTGCGAATTTAAATTCTGGGCAGAATTTAAGTCAAGCATTTAGCAATTTATCTTTAAATTTAAATTTGAGTGAGTTGAGTTTGATTAAAATGGGTGAAAAAACGGGAAATTTAGCTCTCATTTTTTCTCAAATCGCAGAGCTTAGAGAAAAGCTTATTTTAAATAAAAAGCGTTTTAAAAAGGCGATTCATTATCCTTGTATGGTTTTTGTGGCACTTTTTGGGGCGTTTTTATTTTTGATGTTTTTTGTTGTGCCTGAATTTTTAGAACTTTTTGAAAGTTTGGGAGCAAATTTGCCTTTTATCACTCAGGTATTACTGAGTTTTTATATGTTTTTAAGTGCGTATTATTTGCCCTTGATTTTTGGTTTTGTGGGGTTTTTAAGCGTTTTCGTTTTGGCGTATAAAAAGAGTGAAAAATTTGCTTTTTTGGTGGATTTTATGCTTTTAAAGCTTCCATTTTTTTCGCGTTTTATACTTTATAATCAAAATTATTATTTTTTTATGATTTTTTCTTTACTTTTGCAAAGTGGTAATGCACTTTCTCACGCTTTTGAGTTGGCAAGTTCTAGCGTAGAAAATCAATTTTTAAAAGAGAAATTTAGACAAATTCATCTTTCTTTAGAGCAGGGCTTAGAGCTTTCTTTGGCTTTTAAAAAGGCAGGGATTTTTGATGAGCTTGTCATTTCTTTGCTTCATAGTGCGATGAAAAGTGCTTCGTTGGATAATTTAAGTGCCAAGATAGCACATTTTTATGAAGAAAAACAAGAAGATTTGTTAGATAAATTCTTGCATTTTTTAGAGCCTTTGATGACTTTGTTGGTGGGAATTTTGGTTTTATTTTTAGCTTTGGGGATATTTTTACCGATGTGGGAGTTAAGCAGCGGGGCAAATGTTTAATGGGTGCTTTTTGCACCCATTAGGATTATTGTAGTAGTTTTAGAACATTTTGTTGCACTTGGTTAGCCTGACTCATCGCATAAGAACCACTTTGAGCTAGAATGTTATATTTTGAGAAATTCGCACTCTCAGCCGCGAAATCCACATCACGGATAGTTGATTCGGCAGCTTTTACATTCACCTGAGTTACGGTGATATTATTTATCGTAACTTGAAGCTGGTTTTGCACAGAACCGATGTCCGCACGAATTTGGTCGAGGTTAATGGTCGCAGTTTCAACGACATCCATCACCGCCATAGCACCTTTTAGGGTGGTTACACCTGCGGTTTGGACTTGTCCTATATTATCATTTCTCTTTGTTTCTCTCACAACGCCAAGCATACTAAGCGCTGCACTTAAACCACCCGCCTGAGCTGAACCAACTAGCAAGTCTCCATTGACCGTTGAAAGTGCATTAATTCCCACAGTATAAACACTTGAGAAAGTCAGTTTTGAAAGCCCACTAAGACCCACAGCAGAGAAAGACATAGTAGAAAGCTGTCCAAGTCCTGGTCCTATATCTACCATTTGTCCCACATTTGAGATTTTACTTGTAACCCATTGAGAGAAACCACTACCAGCTCCATTGACTAAAGTCGTAATTGTACTCATACCTGTTCCCTCTAAAACAGATAAAGCAGAAACACCAATTTGAATACTTCCTAGTCTATCCACAGAGTTAAAGCCCATAGCCTCAGCTAAGTCTTTAGAAATTTGTCCCTTAGTCTCTCTTAAAGATACAGAAGCTTGAGAAACAAGTTTGTCATTATCAAAGCCAAAGCCAGTTCCCTCGATAGCGATGTCTCTACCATCGTTTTTAATGAGTGATAAACGACCATAATTTTCTTCCATATTTTTAGCGATACCAGCCCCAGCACCGATAGCCCCTGTGATTTTAATCCCACGACCATCTGTTGAAGTAAGAAGTAATTTGCCATTTTCATCCAAAGCTGCTTGAACGCCTGTTGTGTCTTTTACAGCGTTGATAGAAGCGATGAGAGCGCCGTTTGCATCATTGTTTTCGTAAGCAATTTTACCGATAATTACGCCATTAATTGCGAAATTTTCATCAGTTGTTCCAGCCATAACAGGTCTTCCGCCTGTAGTTTGGACATTAAAGCTAGCTCTTACACCTGTTTTATCTGCGACCCTATTAATTTCCTCTGCCAAAGCACCGATTCCTGTTCCTACTGAAGTTGAAATTTTGATTTTAGGAAATTTGAAATCTTCTAAGCCATTGTAATTTTTAATAACCATTTCCACTTCGCTACTTTGGATAATTTGAGCGCCTGTTTCAAATCTTGTAAGACCGATTTTACTTGATTGAGTTGGTCCAATGGTTGCTTTTACGGTTTGGTTTGATTGAGAGCCGATTTGGAATTCTTGGTTGATGAAACCACCACTTAATAACTGCTTTCCGTTGAAAGAAGTTGTATTAGCGATGTTGTCAAGCTCTTCCATTAAGCGGTTGATGTCAGCTTGAAGCATATTTCTTGTCTTAGTGCTTTGTCCATCTTGTGCTGCTTGAGTTGCTTTAGTCTTAATTGTATCTAAGATTTTAAGCTGCTCGTCCATTGCTTTATCCGCTGTTTGTAAGATACCTATGGCATCGTTACCATTGTTGATAGCCTGCCCTAAAGTAGCTGCTTGAGAACGCAAAGAATCTGCTATCGCCATCCCTGAAGCATCATCTGCTGCTGAGTTAATTCTAAGACCAGAACTTAGTCTTGATAGAGACTTGTCAAGCTGGTTAGCATTAACCGTTGAATTTGCGTGAGCGTTTAACGCACCGATATTTGTGTTTATTCTAAAACCCATTTTAAATCCTTTCAAAATATTGCTCGAAAGGGATAAAGCAAGAAGTGTTCCAAGTTTAAAATTTATATGATTTGTAGTTTTCTAAGTGTGAAAATACCGAAATTTGAAAAGGGTTATAAGAAGAAAGGCACAAAAATCTGTGCCTTAGAATTCACTCTCAAGCTTCAAGATTTAGCGTTTTGCCACCGAGTTCATCGATACGCTTACTTACCTTTTCTATGGCTTGGTTAATGGTGTCTTGGCTGATTTGAGGAAGTTTTCCGCCCCACATATTACTTGCCTCTTCAAAGCCTCTTTTCATCCCTTCAAAGCCCTTTTGAAGCTTTTCGAGATTATCTCCAGCGCCTTGTATTACAAAATCTGCAATACGATTTGCCGTATTTGCAACACCGAAAAATCCATTCTCTCCAACAAGCTCTTTAAGCTCATCTTGATTCATCGCAAGGGGATTTTTGCCTGTATAGCCAAGTCCAGCAAAATCTATCTTAGAGAGGATAGAGCCTGCCAAGCCTCCGCCATTAAACATATCTGCCAAGCCAGCTTGTGCGTTAGTATTGCCAAAAATGGCATTCATACTTTGCTGTGCAAACTCCATAAAATAAAGTTGCGTCAAGCCTTTTCCACCGAGAGAATTTAACTTATCTAAAGTTTCCTCATCTTTTAAATTCGCACTTTGCAAATTGATATCCTGAGTGCTAGTTTCTACTTTAGACTCCGCCTTTGTGTCTGCCTTTTTATTGCTAACTGATTGTGTGATGCTAGCGACATTTGCGTAGGTATTCACTTGCATTTTTGCTCCTTTATCGTGGGGTAATTCTAATATCGACTTTTTTTTAAAAAAAATTAGTTTTTTCTTCTAAATTTTGCAAAAGTTCCTCTAAAATCACCGTCGCATAAGAGCCTTTTTCTAGGAAAAATTCAAAACTAAAATGGGCTTTTTGTGCGTCGTAGTTATAGCTTAAATCTTTCAAATACCCCCATAAAAAACGCCTTGAACCTTGCATTTTATCTTCAAATTTCAAACCCTCTTTAAAAATTTCTTGCTCCAAATTTTTAGCAAATCCTTCCCCACATCTATACGCCTTAGCTCCTACCAAAAGCCCCATAGCGCTAATATCTCTTGCCGTAAATCTTTCAAGTTCTTTTTCTAAATTTTCACATAAAAAACATTTTCCAAAAGGATAATGCCCTAAAACTTCATTATTTAAAAGCTTGAAAAATTGTTTTTGTGTTTTGATATTTTTTGCTTCTTCTTTGGAAATTTTGTAAATTTCACTAAGTTCTTTTATGCTAAATTCCTTTGCAAAATGCGAAATTTCCACTCTTTTGCTAAGGTAGCGGTTAAAAAGCTCGCTTTGAAAAGCGGAGATTAAAAAATCTTTCATTTTAACATTTTTCATTTTTTTACCGCGTAAAATTTCAAGCCCCTCTTTATAATTATCCCCAAATTTACCAAAACGCTGATAGCCAAAATAATTCGCAAAGCCTGTTTTATTGAGATTTTCTAGGGCTTGTTCTAATTTAAGGGCGTCATTTGCAAGCACCTTTTTAAGCCTAATAAAAAAAGAATTTCCTTTTAAATGTCCTATTTTTAGCTTATTGTTATGCGTGAAGCTTTGCGAAATTTTCATTTTTTGATGCGAAAAATTTGTCAAAGTGCTTTCGAATTTTTTTGGTAGGGAGATGTATTGAGAGGTGTAGCCTTGCTTATCTTTAAGTCCAGCATAGCCAAAATCCCGCATCTTAATCCCACTAAATTCACTTAAAATTCTTAAAGCCTCGCTCGTGCTTAGGTCTTTTTTGCAAATTTGCAAGATTAAATGCTCTCCCTCTCCACTAAATTCATAGAGTGGTTTTTCTCTCACAACAAAATCTTCGCTATTTTTACTAAAATGCACATTTATAGGGCTATGTCTTAAGACGCGTAAGGGCTTAAAAATGATGTTCTCTTCCGCTGAATTCATACTTTCCTTTCACTGCTTTACCGAAAATATTAAGCTTGATTTTATATTTTTTGGCGATTTTTTTGATGGCTTTTTTATTTTTCTTAGGAAAGCCAAATAAAATTTCGTATTCTTCTCCGCTGTAAAGCTCTTTTTTGCTTAATTTCTTGCGTAAAGAAACGCCTAAATGATTACATTTTAAAAGACGCGATAAATCTTTACTAAGTCCGTCCGAAATATCCATAGCGCAGGAAATTTTAGGGGCGATTTCATAGAAAAATTTGGGGTGAAGTTTTGGCTTGATAAATTTATGATTTTTATTAAGCTTTTTGCCTTTTTGGAGTGCTTTAAGCCCCTTGAGACTTTGTCCTAGTTTTCCCGTAAAGGCGAGTAAATCATTTTTTTTAAGCCCTGTGCGAAAAATGGGCTTTTTCACCTTAGAAATCAAAGTAATGCTAATGCCTATTTTATCGCTTTGTATGGTATCTCCGCCTATGATTTTGATGTTAAATTGTTTAGCTGTTTTTAAAAAGCCTTTTTGTAATTTTTTTATCTCTTTCTTGCTTAAATTTGGGAGGCTAAGTCCTAAAAGAGCGTATTTTGGCACGGCATTCATTACGATGGCGTCTGAGATATTGACAAGCATAGCTTTTGTAGCGATTTGTTCTAAATTTAGCCAAGAGCGCTTAAAATGCACATCTTCAAAAAATAAATCCTTACTCAAGCACCATTTTTTAAGCACGGCACCATCGTCTCCGTTAAGTTTATTTGAAAAAGCCTTGATGATAAAATCTTCCTTACACATAGCTAAATTTTATAGAATTTTCTTTAATTTCTAGTGAAATTTTGCAAAAATTGATTATAATTTCCAAAAAAGGATAGAAAATGAAAAGCCTAGAATTACGCATTTTTCGCTTCGACAAAGAATTAGATTATGAGAGTTATTATAAGCCTTATGTTTATGATAATTATGAGAATTTTTTAAGCCTTTATGACTTGCTTTTGCAGGTGCAAGATGATGATATTTATTTTGAATTTGATAAAAATGAAAACACCTTTGTAAAAATCAATGGCTCTTTTGTCCCCCTTGCAACTTCTTTAGAAGAGCTTTTGCAACAACACGGCTTAGAGCTCGTGATTGAGCCTTTAAGCTTAAAAAGGGCGTATAAGGATTTGCTTTTTGATAAGGGTGATTTTTGGGAAAAATTTACCTTCCTCGCACCTTTTGCGGATGAGGAAGACAAAGAGCTTTATGGGGGCTTGGAGCATTTTTATTATGCAAGTGAGCTTTTGGAATTTCATAGCGAGTTTATGGGCGATGCTTTATTTTACCTTGCGTATAAGATGATAGAGAAAAACCCTAGCAAAAAAGAGGCGATTTTAAAAATTTTGTGCGATAGAAAAAAGGGGATTTTTTATCATCTTAAAAGCCCTTTTGATGAGCTTGAAAGTGCTGTAACTTGGCTTCAACAAGAAATTTTAAACTTGAATTTGTTTGATAAAAATTTACTTTCTATGAGAAAAGAGGGTGGGGAAAAATTGAAGCTTGGAGAGAATTTAAAATGTGATTTTTCTAATTTTAATATAGGTTGCTACAATTTTGACTTAGAAGATTCTCTTAAATCTAGACTCAAAGCGCGGTTTATTAATTTTGACAAGGCTTATAAAAATAATGCCTACTCGCTTTTAAAATTAAACGAGGAATTAAGCTATAAAATGGCGGCGGATATTGTTTTAGACGCTTATGATAGTGGGTGTGATTTTTTATTGCTAGAAAATGAGGAAGATTTTTATCTTTTTGACACCTGTGCGAAGAAATTAATGCAAAGTTGTGGGAGGGATTTTAACGACTTTTATGTTTTAAATTTTAAGGAATTTGAGCTTTTAACTCAAAACATTAAGCCCGATAGCCTTAAAAATCACGCGTTAAAGGTAAGTTTGGTATGAAAATTTCTTTAGAATTTAAGGATTTGCTTTTAGAAAGGGCTTTGGAGCTGTTTTTAAAAGAACATTTGGTGATGAAAAAAGATTGCGATTTTATCATTAGTGATATGAAAATTCCAAGCTCTAAGCCACTTTTTATCATAGCGAAAAATTCACCTTTTTTGGCTATTCCTTTTAGTAAAGAAAAGCTTCTTGCGAGTTTGGAGGAATTTGATTGCGCTTTGCAACTTGCCACGCAAAAGCGTGTCGAAGAGGAAAAAAGAAAGCTTGAGGCACAGATTGATAATATCGCTAATGAATTTAAAAAAGACTATCAAAATAAGATTGATGCTGCGATTTTAGAGCTTAAAAATAAACTTGTCAAAGCTTTAGTCAATGAATGAGAGCTTTCCTAGCGTAAAAGAATTTTTGAAAAATTACAAAAATTCTACTCCTAAAAAATCTTTAAAACTTTATACGACAATAGAAAGTGGGAAATTTAAGGGCAAAAAATTTCTTTTGCCTAGCCTCGATAAAACTAGAAGCACAAAAAGCATAGTGAGAGCTTGTGTTTTTAATGTTTTAAGAGAGCATTTAAGAGGGAGAATTTTTATCGAGGCATTTGGGGGTAGTGCTTTGATGGCTGCTGAGGCTTTAAGTAATTATGCTTTAAAGGCTTATGCGATTGAGCTTGATAGAAATGCTTTTAAAATCGCTTCGCAAAATGCTAAATCTCTCAACGCTGAGCTTGAAATTTTAAACGCAGATACTTTTTTGCTTTTGCCCGAGCTTTTAAAAAGGCTTAATGAACCTACAATTTTATATTTTGACCCCCCCTTTGATGTGAGACAGGGCTTTGAGGGGATTTATAATAAAATTTTTCATTTTTTAACAAGACTTGATTTAAGTTTGGTTGAAAGGATAATTTTTGAACACCAAAGCAAGGCTAAAACGCCTGAAAATATCGCAAATTTCACAAGAGTAAAATTAAAAAAATTTGGTGCGACAAGTTTAAGTTTTTATGAAATTTTAACTTAAATTTCTTTTCTGTTTTGATAATACATTTCAAAATTTATTTAGCTTTTTATAATATAATAATTATTATCAAAATAAGAAAGGAAGAACAATGTCAGTTTTGGTTATCGGTGCAGATGAAATTACGCCTATTCGGGCTGTTTTACACGATTTAGGTGCAAAAAAGATAGTGCATTGGGATGCTAGAAATGAAAATAGGGTTAATAAAAAACCTATTCCAAGCGATACGCAATGCGTGGTTATGCTAACAAGTTTTTTAAACCACAATACAATGAAAAAAATTAAAACAGAAGTTAAAAAACGCAAAATTCCTTTAGTGTGTGCTAAAAGAAGCGTGAGTTGTGTGTATTGTGAATATTGTAAAATTTTTAAATTAGATAAAAAATTTTCTTGCCCAAATATTTAGAAATAAAACTTTTTTTGTGTGATTTAGAAAAACTATGCTAAAATTAACGCGTGTTAAACAAATTTTTAAGGAGAACAAATGTCAGTAGCAGTAATTTACGGAAGTGCTATGGGAAATACTGAAAGTGCGGCAAATACCATCGCATCTAAGCTTGGAATTAGCGATGTTTTAAACATAGCAGATGTTGATGCGGCAAAGATAAATTCTTACGATAAGCTTATCTGTGGAACTTCGACTTGGGGAAGTGGCGATTTGCAAGATGACTGGGATAGTTTTGATTTTTCAGCATTAAATCTTAGCGGTAAGGTTGTAGCAGTGTTTGGAATGGGTGATAGTGAAAGCTATTCTGATACTTATTGTGGTGGTATGGGAAAATTAGCACAAAATTTAAAAAATGCCGGAGCAAATTTAGTGGGCGAAGTTTCAACTGAAGGCTATACTTTTGAATCTAGCGATGCGGTTGTTGATGGCAAATTTGTAGGTTTGGCTTTGGATAATGACAATCAAGAAGACCAAACAGAAGCAAGAATTGACGCTTGGATAGCACAAATAAAACCTCAATTTTCTTAAGCTTAAAACCCTCTTAAGAGGGTTTTTCTCTCAAATACACATAATTAAATTTTCTTTGTTATAATCGCTCCAAATTCGTAGAGGAAAAGTAATGAAAAAAATGATTTTAATTGCAGGTCCTTGTGTGATAGAAAGCGAAGAGCTTGTCTTTAGCGTAGCAGAGGCTTTGCAAGAATTTAATGAAAATGAAAAAATCGATTTTTATTTTAAGTCAAGTTTTGATAAGGCAAATCGCACAAGCATTAGTTCTTTTCGTGGTCCGGGACCTGAAAAAGGTTTAGAAATTTTGCAAAAAGTCAAAGAAAAATTTCGTATGCAAATTTTAACAGATATCCACGAAAGTTGGCAAGCAAAGAGAGTAAGCGAGGTTGCCGATGTGCTTCAAATTCCTGCCTTTTTATGTCGTCAAACAGATTTGCTTGTCGCAGCGGCAAAAACTTCTGCAAAAGTTAATATTAAAAAAGGGCAGTTTCTCACTCCAAGCGATATACAATATAGCATTAAAAAAGTTCTAGAAACTCGAAATGTCAAATCTCAAGGCTATAAAGTGGCAGAAGAAAATGGCGTTTTTGTGGCAGAGAGGGGGAGTAGTTTTGGCTATGGGAATTTAGTTGTTGATATGCGTTCTTTGGTGATTATGCGTGAATTTGCACCTGTGATTTTTGATGCAACGCATAGTGTGCAAATGCCAGGGGCTGCTGGGGGTAGTAGCGGCGGAAAGAGCGAATTTGCCCCGCCTTTGGCAAGGGCTGCGGCGGCTGTTGGGGTTGATGGCTTTTTCTTTGAGACGCACATTAATCCTTGCGAAGCTTTGTGTGATGGGGCAAATATGCTTGATATAAAGCGTTTGAAAGATTGTGTTGCGACACTTTTAAAAATTCAAGAAACTATAAAAGGATAAATGATGCAAATTTTAGAGGGAAAGCTAAATTTAAAAGGTGATGAGAGGATTGCTATTATTAATTCAAGATTTAATCATATCATTACAGACCGCTTGGTCGAGGGTGCAAAAGATGCGTTTTTAAGACACGGAGGAAAAGAGGAAAATTTAAGCCTTATTCTAGTGCCGGGTGCTTTTGAAGTGCCTTTTGCTCTTAAAACGGCGATAGAAAGCAAGAAATTTGATGCGATTTGTTGTTTGGGTGCAGTGATAAGAGGCTCAACGCCGCATTTTGACTATGTTTCGGCTGAAACGACCAAGGGAATAGCAAATGTAAGCTTGAAATACAATGTGCCTGTAAGCTTTGGCGTTTTAACGACAGATAATTTAGAACAAGCCATAGAAAGAGCAGGCTCAAAAGCTGGAAATAAAGGCTTTGAAGCTATGGTAAGTTTAGTGGAAATGCTAGGACTTACTAGCGTTTTAAGGGCTTAAGATGGCAAGCAGACATCAGGTTAGACAAAGTGTGATTTCTTTGCTTTATGCTTTAGAGTTAAATGGTAAAAATGAGAATTTTGTTGATGAATTTTTAAATGAAAAAAAGATTCGTAACGAAGCAAAAAATTTTACATTAAGCTTGTATAATGGAGTTTTGGAGCATTTAGAAAGTTTAGATGAACGCATTGATATCTTTTTAAACGAAAATAAAATTCACCAAATAGGACACATTGAAAGGGCGATTTTAAGGCTTGGGGCTTTTGAGCTTTTATATACTGACACTTTAGCGGCTATTGTGATAAATGAAGCTGTGGAGCTTGCAAAAGAGCTAGCAAATGAAAACGCCCCTAAGCTTATCAATGGTGTTTTAGATGGTATGCAAAAGGCTGAAAAATGAAGCTTTGTGTGGCTTTGGACTTGGAAAGTAAAGAGAAGTGTTTAGAGCTTATAAAAGAGTTAAAAGGGCTTGATATATGGCTTAAAATAGGGCTTAGGACTTATATAAGAGATGGTTTTAAATTTATAGAGGAAGTAAGAAAAATTAGCCTACAGCCTATTTTTTTGGATTTAAAAATTTATGACATTCCAAACACTATGGCGGATGCGTGTGAGGAGTGTGCTAAACTTGGCGTTGATATGATAAATCTTCACGCAAGTGCTGGAAAAAAGGCTATGCAAAGTGTTATGCAAAGATTAGATAAAGCCTCAAAACGCCCTTTGGTGCTTGGTGTGTCGGCACTAACGAGCTTTGATGAAGAGGAATTTTATAGTGTTTATAGACAAAATTTAGAAGAAGCTGTTGTTAATTTTTCAAAATTAGCTTATGAAAGTGGGCTTGATGGTATGGTTTGTTCTGTTTTTGAAAGTCTTTTGATTAAGCAAAATACAAGTGAGAATTTCTTAACTCTAACTCCTGCCATCCGTCCTTTTAAAGAAGAGGCAAATGACCAAAAAAGAGTGGCAAATTTGAAGAGTGCAAAAGAGAATAAGAGCGATTTTATAGTTGTTGGGCGTCCTATTTACGAGGCTTTAAATCCCAAAGAAGTGTGCGAAAAAATTCTTGCAAATTTGTAAGGACGGTGATGATAACCCCAGAAAATTTATATAAAAAAAGAAGAGAATTTCTTAAACTTGGCGTTGGAGCTTTGCTAAGTCCAGCGTTGGTTGAAGCGAAGCTTTTGGAGCTTGATTTTAAGACTGATGAGAGTGCTAAAGATTTAAAATTAAGCGATGAAAAACTCGCTACAACTTATGTGAATTTTTACGAGTTTTCTGTTAATAAAAAAGAAGCCGTAGAGTGTGCTAAAAATTTCACAACTAAGGATTGGGAGGTTACGATAAGTGGGGAGGTGGAGCAGCCTTTAAAGCTAAATATGCAAGATTTTTTAGCATTTCCTTTGGAGGAGAGAATTTATCGTTTTCGTTGTGTGGAAACTTGGTCTATGGTTGTTCCTTGGGTGGGCTTTGAATTAAGGCATTTGATAGAAAAGGTCAAGCCTACAAGTGAGGCGAGATTTGTCAAATTTACCACGCTTTTAGATAAGCAGCGTTTTCCTGACCAAAACGCTCTTTTTCCAAGTCTTAAATACCCTTATGTCGAAGCTTTAAGACTAGATGAGGCGATGAATCCTCTAAGCATTTTAGCCGTAGGTATGTATAAAAAGCCACTTTTAGCACAAAATGGCGCTCCTATACGCCTTGTTGTTCCTTGGAAATATGGCTTTAAAAGCATCAAGTCCATCGTTAAAATCGAATTTGTGAAAGAGCAGCCTATAAGCACTTGGCAAGCTTATGCACCTGATGAATATGGCTTTTATGCTAATGTCAATCCTAAAGTCTCCCACCCTAGATGGTCTCAAGCAGATGAGAGGGCTTTGGGCGAGTTTTTCACTAAGCCTACACTTTTGTTTAATGGCTATGAAAAAGAAGTTGCTCATTTGTATGATGGTATGGATTTGAAAGTGAATTTTTGATGTGTTTAAAGGCTAAATTTTATAAGAATTTGGCTTTTTGTGCTTTTATTTTCAGTTTTATTTTTTCTGTTTCTTTTATCGTTTATAATATTTTTTTTGGTTTTGATTTAATTTTAGAGCTTTATTTTTATACGGGCATTTTCGCACTTTTGTTTTTGCACTTAAGCATTATTTTTTCTCTTTTCAAATTTAAATACACAAAAACCTATCCAAAATTATTAGGACTTTTTGGGGGAATTTGGGTTTTTTTGCATTTTTTGGTGTATTTTGTTTTTTCTAAGAATTTAAGCGTCGTAAAACTTTATGAAGACATTAGTACAAGGGTTTTTGAGGGAAGTGGTTTTGTGGCTTTTATCATCATTTTTTTAATGTTTTTAAGTTCGTTTAAGCGTTTTAAAAAGCTTGAAAAAGTAAGAAAACTTGGCTATTTATGCCTTGTGATAGCAAGTTATCATTATTTTTTATCCGCAAAAGTGCCTTACATTTTTGAATATCTAGCCTTAGGTTTATCTTTGCTTTATTTCATTTTGCGTTATAATTGTTATTTTAAGGGTAAAAAATGACTTTCATAGATTTTTGTAGCGGCATTGGCGGTGGGCGTCTTAGCTTGGAAAGTCTATTTTTATTGTGTAAGGAAAGCTATGCCTAAAATCGCTGTAAAAAATAGAGATAAGCTTATCCTTTGTGGTTTGTTTCTTTCTAAATTTGATACCTTAGCTTACAAGGCTCTAGGCTTTTCCAGCTTTATAGAAGCCTTTAACATCTTAGGGCTTTCTTTGCAAGGTAAGCCTAGTAATATTAAAAATTATAGAGATGAATTTGACCCTTATTTTGATAATGCTAGAAAGGGTTGGCACAAAAGAGAACTTAGAACTTATACAAAAATCATTTTTGAAAAATATAAAGATATAGAATTTGAATCTTTTAAAAATTTAATCTCTAGCTTTTTAATTGAAAATTATGAAGCAAAATTACAAGTGAGTGAATTTTTAGATTTTAAATTAGAGACAAGTTTTATCAAAAGAGTGGCCACAGGTAAGGCTGCGGAGCAGTATTTTTTACAAAATTTTAAAAAGCATTTTGTAAATTTTAATGTGCTTGATGTTGGAGAATTTGGTTGCGGTTTTGATTTTAAGCTTGATTTAAATCATAAGCAAATTTGCGTAGAGGTTAAGGGACTTAGTGAAGATAAGGGGCAGTTTTTACTCACGCAAAAAGAGTATGAAATGGCAGATAAATTTAAGGAAAATTATTGTTTGTTTGTTGTAAGAAATTTAAAAGAAATGCCGAAAGAAAGTTTATTTTTCAATCCTTTAAAACATTTTGATTTTAAACAAAATAAAAGTGTGCAAATATCTTATCAAGGATTAGTGTAATGTATGGTGTGCTTTTAAAATATATGGGCGAAAATAGAAGTGATGAAATTTTGCAAGAAATTAAGTTGTTTGGTGATTTAAGTGAGGCTTTGGAGAATTTAAGAATTTATTATGCGGAGTTTTTGGTGGGTTATGGCGTTTTATGGGAGGATATAAGCGAAGAGGAGCATAGAAAGCTAATGTTAGGAAAATCCTTAAACGAGTTAAAAGAAATCGCTGAAGAGGCTTACATTAATAAAGAGTTAGATTATATTTTTGAGCTAGTTAGTGTGAAGCAGTGCGGTGAAAATGGCTTAAATTTTTATCTCATAGAAAAAAGCTATGATTTAGAAAAATGGGGCGTTTGGGAAAGGGAAAAATTAGAGTTTAAAGCCCTTTAATGAAGTGATATTGTTAAATTTTCTCCGCAGGGAAGCCTTAAAATAGGCAAAGTTACTATGCAAAGAAAAGGCGGTGATGGAGGTAGAGAAAGTGCGAAAATGCTTCAATTTAAGATAGACCATTGCGAATTATTCAAACTTTAATTTTTGTTGATAAAATTTTAATAGAAAGCTAATAAGATGGTGGTTAGAGGCAGAATCGAACTGCCGACACGCAGATTTTCAGTCTGCTGCTCTACCGACTGAGCTATCCAACCACGCAAAATATAAAAATGTAATTCTATCTTTTTAACTTTAATATAAGTTTAAAATTCCTAAATTTGTTTTATATTTTTTAAAGTTTTGATAAGATAGAATTAAAGTTTTTAACTTGAAAAGAGGATTTTTGAAACAATTTGGACTAGATAGACGCACCTTTAAAATTTTTCTTGCGGGTTATGTTATCATCGCTTTTTTGGGTGCTGTGCTTTTGTCTTTTGACTGGGCTCACACTAAGCCCATATCTTTTATAGATGCTTTTTTTACTAGCACTTCCGCTGTAAGTATGACGGGACTTGTTGTGAAAAACACGGCTGCGGACTTTACACTTTGGGGGCAAATTATCATCTTAGCACTCGTGCAAATAGGCGGTTTGGGCTATATGGGTATAGGGCTTTTTGTTTATATACTCATACGCAAAAAAGTCGGTTTTAGCGGTAGAAATTTACTTAAAGAGTCCTTTCTTTACCCTTCAATGGAGGGGATTTTTAAATTTTTTAAAAAAGTTTTGCTTTTTATCTTTATCATAGAGTTGATAGGGACTATACTTTTTACCCTGCGTTTTGCTTTAGAGATGAGTTTTACTAAGGCTTTATGGTTTGGTTTTTTCCACGCGGTAAGCGCTTTTAATAATTCAGGTTTTATCCTTTTTGAAAATGGCTTGCTAGAGTATAAACACGATATTACTATCAATCTTCTCATCACTTCCCTTGTGATTATCGGCGGACTTGGGTATTTTGTGGTGATTGAGCTTTATTTTTTTCAAAAAAAGCGTTTGCAAAGTCTTAGTTTGCATACGAAAATTGTCGTTTTTGCGACGATATTTTTTATTATTTTTTCTACCCTTATCACTTTTATTTTTGAGTATTATAATACTAAAACCATAGGCGACTTTTCTTTTTTTGATAAAATTTTAGCTTCTTATTTTGCGGCTGTAAATTACCGCACTTCGGGTTTTAATACCCTAGACATTGCGGGCTTTAAAGATGCGAGTTTGTTTTTTGGCTCTTTATTTATGGTGATAGGTGGTGCGCCCGGAGGAACGGCTGGAGGTATGAAAGTAACGACCGTGATGGTGCTTTTACTTTATGCTTACTGGACTTTGAGAAATGGGCGCGTGAGAATGTTTGGCTATGAAATTCCACAAGAAACCATTAGTAGAGCTTTTATTATTAGCGTTGGCTCGGCTGTTTATATCGTTGTGGCGGCTATTTCTCTTTCTTTGCTTGAGACGGATTTTAAATTTATTGCTTTGTTTTTTGAAACCTCTTCAGCCTTTGCTACCGTGGGGCTTTCTGTGGGAGATGGTGGCACACTTTCTTTATGTGCGAAATTTAGCGATGTGAGTAAAATTATTATTATTATAATGATGATAAGCGGAAGGATAGGGGTATTTGCTTTTTTCCTTTCTGTTTTCAGGCAAGATAAGGTAAAGCATTTAAGATACCCTCAGGGTAAAGTGAATTTGTAAAAAGGGAAGCGATGAAGAATTTAACTTATGGAGTGATAGGACTTGGGAAATTTGGCTCTGTTGTAGCGGAGGAGCTTTTGGCTGCTGGGCATACTGTGGTAATCGCCGATAAAGACGAAGAGGCGTTAAAAAGCATACAAAGTGCGGTTAATTATGCTTATATCTTAGACTCTACAAATGCTGCCGCGCTTAAAGAGGCTGGTTTTCACGACCTTGGGGTTGTGATTGTGAGTATAGGTGAAAATGTTGAAAAAAGCATTTTGACTTTAATGGCTCTTAAGGATATAGGCGTGAGTAATATCATAGCAAAAGCGACTTCTAACATTCATGGGCAAATTCTTTCAAAGCTAGGTGCGACTAAGGTGATTTACCCAGAAAAAGAAAGTGCGAAGAGACTGGTGAAGGAATTTTTGGTGCAGAGTATGGATTTTGAGGTTTTTGACCTTTCTTCTAATACAATGCGTGCGGTAAAGATTATTGTTGATGATAAATTGGCAGGAAATTCACTCAAGCACATCGCTCAAAATATGCATCTTGTCGCTTATAAAAAACTCAATGCCGACTGGGAAATTTTGCCTGATTTAGAGACGATTACAGCTTTTTCGGGCGATGTTGTGATACTGCTTGGCACAACTAAAGAGCTTAAAGAATTTGAGCATTAAAGGACAAACTGCCCTTTAAGTAGATGATGTTTAATTTCTCCCTTAAGCTCATCTTTGCTATAAAGGGAATTTGTGGGTGCTTTTATCGTTGCATTTTCATCAAATAAAACCAAATTTGCCTCTTTACCTTCCTTGATTTCTCCGCTATTTAGCTTCAAAAATTTTGCCGCGTTTAGGCTTGTAAATTCACATAATTTTTCCCAAGACATAAAGTGATTACGGATAAAAAAGCTATAGCAAAGGCTGATATACTCACAAATGCTATGAATTCCAAATGCCGCTTCATCAAAGGCTAAATCTTTTAAATTGATAGATTTAGGACAATGTGCAGCACTTAAAAAGCGAATTTTACCCTCTTTAAGAGCATTTTGTAAAAAAACCCTATCTTCTTCACTTCTTAAAGGGGGCTTGATTTTCGCAGCGGTATTAAAATTTTCACAAGCATTTTCATTTTTAATTAGGTGATGTATGCTGACTAAAATCGCTTCATCTTGTGCTAAACGAATTGATTTTGCAAGGCTAAGTTGGTCATAAATGATTTCGCTTTGATAAAAATTTGCGATTTCTCTTAGTTTGGCAACTTCGCTAAATTCACCCACCCCGCTCATACCGATGAGTCCTAGTTCAAAGCCAAGTGCGCACTCATTCATTACGCCATTATCATCAAAATCTTCATTTAAGCATTTAGCAAAAATAGGCACTTTTTTCATTAGGGCGTATTGCATAGCGATTTTAAGGATATTAGCATTTAGTGAGCTGTCAAGCTCCAAAGCGACAGCACCCTTATTGATAAGTGTGGCGATATTTCTTAGCTTTTCCTTGACTTTAATGCTAGAAAAAATTTGCAAGTTCCTATGTGATAAATTTTGTAAAAATAAAGTGAAAGCTTCCTCATCAAAGTCCATCACATCGCGTAAAAGTATGGTGCTAATCCCACTTTTTAGGCATTCTTTTTCCAAAAGTTCTAAATTTGATAAAGAAAATTTTTCATTTTTAAGATTGACACATAAATCTATAAAAGAAGGTAAAAGTGTCAGCCCTTTAGCGTCAAAAATTTCATCTCCTTGTAAATTTTCGCCTATTTTTTGAATATGTCCTTGCGAGATTGCGACATCTTTTAAGTCTTTTCCATAAATTTTTGCATTTTTAATTATCATCTTATATCCAATCACTTTGTTTTAAGAGTTTTTTCACAGAATTTTCTACACCCTCGCCCTCTAAAATTTTTACCACTTCACTCACTATAGGCGTGTAAATATCTTTTTCCTTAGCGAGTTTATCGATAGCAAAAGCCGTCCCCACTCCCTCAGCGACCTCGCCAAGAATTTGTAAAATTTCTTCTAAATTTTTATTTTGAGCGAGCATTAATCCCACGCGGTAATTTCTTGAAAGCACGCTAGAAGCGGTTAAAAATAAATCCCCCGCCCCACTTAATCCCAAAAAGGTTTCTTCCTTTGCTTTAAAAAATTTGCCAAAGCGGTGCATTTCTATTAAGCCTCTTGCGATGAGACTTGCTCTTGCATTATTGCCAAGTTTTAAGCCATCGCAAATTCCACTTGCTATGGCGAGGACATTTTTATATGCTCCACAAATTTCAGCACCTCTTACATCATCATCAACATAAGTTTTGATAAATGAGGGAAAAAAATTTGCAAATTCTTTGCAAAGATTTAGATTTTTACCATTTATCATTAAGGCTGTGGGGAGATGATTTTCAACTTCTGTGGCAAATGAGGGTCCGCTTAAGACACAAATTTGATTTTCATCTAAGAATTCCATAAAAATTTCATCTAAAAATAGCCCCGTCTTTGCTTCGATTCCCTTAGATGCGATTAAAACTTTTGCGTTTTGATTTTCAAAATGAGCTTTAAGCCACGCTCTTAGGGCTTGAGTGCTTAGGGCGAAGATGAGGTATTCGCACTTTAGGGCTTTTTCAATGGAAATGAAATTTGGCATTTCTCTTGGAGTGGGAGAGCTTATGAAGCAAGTATTTTTTACATTTAGGGCGTGGTATAACGCACTTCCCCATTTTCCAGCACCGATGATAGCAATCGAACTCATTTAGCACTCTTTGACTGAATTTATTTTTATTTTATCGTTTTTTCATTAACTTTAAGCAAAATACGATAAAATCAAAGCAAAAAGGACTTTTATGCTTATTTTTGGACACAAACTTATCAAAGCTCCCACTTTTATTTTCACCCATAAGCATTTTAATGAGAAAGGGGCGATTTTTTGTTTTGATTATGATGAAAAATGTATTAAAGAGGCGAAAAAGCAGGGGGTTAAGTTTGCCATTTTTATTAAGAGCAAAGATGAAATTTTTCTTTCTAATGCTTTGGGGGCTGAATTTTTGATTTTTAAAGATGAAAATTTGGTTAAATTTAGTGCAAAGGCGGCGGAATTTTATTTATTTGATAGCAAAATTTTATATGTGGTCGAGGACTTTTGTCATTTGGAAAAATTTTATGAAATGGGCGTTGATGGTGTGATTTTAGAAAGTTTTATCCATTTTAAGCCTTAGAGAATTTAAAACCACAGCTAAAGAGCTTAAACTCATCATTAAAGCAGCTAAATGAGGACTTAGCGAAAGGCTAAATGCCCCAGCGGCAAGGGGTATGCTAAAAAGATTATAGCTAAATGCCCAGAAAAGATTGAGTTTGATAATGCTTTTTGTTTTTTGAGCTAAGATAAAGCAAAACTTAATCAGCGTCAAATCTTCACGCATTAAAATAATATCGGTGCTTTTTTTTGCCAACTCACTCGCCTCACTAAAGCTTATGCTAATGTCCGCTTTTTTAAGGGCTGCGGCGTCATTTAAGCCGTCCCCTACAAAAAGAATTTTATGCTTTTCTTGTGCTTTTTGTAGGAAGTTAAATTTATCTTCAGGCTTCATTTTGGCGTGAAATTTGATTTGAAGCTCTTTAGCGATTTTGGCAACGCTTTTTTCATTATCTCCGCTTAAAATAACGCTTTGAATCTCTTTTGAATTTAGAAAATTAACAAGGTCTTTAGCATCTTTTTTCAAAACATTGCTTAAAGCTACGCCACCAAGACAAATGCCATTTTTTGTAAAATAAACCCTAATGGGTGCATTTTCTTCGCAAGAATTTAGAAATTCTTTTGCTGCTTTTAAATTTTTTGTATCTTTAACAAGCTCTTCATTTCCTATGAGATAGATATTTTCATTTTCTTTATATAAGATGCCTTTACCGATGTGATGATTTAGCTCACCTTTTAAATGATTTTCTTTCAAATTCGCTGCTTTAAAGATGGCTTTTGCTATGGGGTGTGGGCTAAGGGATTGAATTTGGGCGAGTTTGAGGAAATTTTCTTCACTTAGATTATGATTAAAAATTGTTAGGGTATTTTGCGTGAGTGTGCCTGTTTTATCAAAAAGCACGAGTTTGACTTGACTTAAAATTTCAAGTGCGGCAGGGTTTTTAAGCAAAATGAAATTTTTAGCCCCCCTTTCAAAAGCAAGAGCTAAAGCTAGGGGTGTGGCAAGTCCTAAGGCACAGGGGCAGGAGATTAAAAGCACGGCAAGGGCGTGTAAAAAAGCTTGATTGAAATTTGGGAGATAAAAAAGAAAAACGATGAGGGCTAAAATGATAATGAAACCCACAAAATACGCTGAAATTTTATCGATGAGCCTTATAAGGGGACTTTTGGAAAGACTTGCTTTAAAGACGAGATTTTTAAGTTGCTCTAGGGTGCTATCCATAGCCTTTTTACTTGCTTTTAATTTTAAATTCCCGCTAATAATCAATGCTCCAGCCTCGATAGTATCTCCAGCTTTTTTAAGCACAGGCATAAATTCTCCGCTTAAAAAACTCATATCGACTTCAGCCGTCCCCTCTAAAATCAGTCCATCCACAGGACTTATCTCATCTTTGCAAAGTTGCAAAATGTCATTAACCTTCACAAAAGAGCTAGGAAGCTCTTTAATCTCGCCATTTTCAAGTATAAGCTTTGCTTTTTTTGCCTCTAGGTTTTGGAGTTTGTTTTGATAAATTTGAGCTTTATTTTTCGTTTTTTCCTCTATGAATTTACCCAAAAGCACAAAGGTGATAATCATCGCCGCGCTACTAAAATACAAATGCTCCCCAAAAAGTTTAAAATACACGCATAAAGAATATAAAAACGCACTAAAACTTCCTAAAGCAACGAGGGTATTCATCGTTAAATTTTTATATCTTAAACCCTTTAAAGCACTAGAAAAAAAGCCAAATCCACAATAAAAAATTACAATAAAGCTTAAGATAAGTTGTAGGTTGTAAGAAAAAGCGTTAAAAACAAACATTTCAAATAGCATCATCACGCTACTTAAAACAAGGGCAAGTAAAAGCTTAAATTTAAGGTGTTTTAATTCTTTCTCTTTAGCCTTTTCGACACTTTGTTCATCGTGCAAAATTTCAAAGCCAAGTTGAGAAATTTTGTTTTTAATTTCTTCTTTTGCGTTTTCATTTTTAAGTAAAAAAACCCCACTTGAATTTGTATAAGAAATGCTAACTTCCTCTACGCCTTCAAGTTTTTTTGTCGCTTTTTCGATGGCGTTGGCGCAATTTACGCAGGTCATTTTGCCAATTTTAAGTCTTAATTCCTTCATTAAAGCTGCTCTATGATTTCAAAACCAAGCTCATTTAATTCTTTTTCAAAATTTGCTTTATCTTTCTCTTGTAAATTGGCACTTAAAATTTTATTTTCAAGGTCAATGTCAATAGTGCCAAAGGTGCTTTCTAGTGAATTTTTAATAAGATTTACGCAGTTTATGCAATTAACATTAGCCATTTTAAATTTCATTTTTACTCCTTAAAGCCTGTATGGTAGAATGCCCGATATGAAATTTTTCAAGCAAATTTTTTGCTAAATCTTTAGATAAAAGCTCAAATTCATCAAGGCTTTTAAGTGGAGTTTTGATGTGCATTGTGGCAACGAGCATTTTGTTGGTGATTTGCGTGATATGCAAGTCAAACACTTCATCAACTCTTTCATCTTGCAAAAGCATAGCCTTGACTTCATTAATATCAACAGGTGAGCTTTCAAGCAAAATATTTGTGCTTTGCTTTAGTAAAATCACAGCCCAACGCAAAAGCAAAAGTGCCAAAATAAGCGCTAAAAGACTATCAATATAAACAATCTTACTAAAATACACCACAATTCCACCCACGACGACCACGCAAGAGCCAAGCAAATCGCTCATCATATGGTAAAAGGCGGATTTCATATTAAGATTATCTAAATTTGTGTTTTTAAACATCAAAAAAGCATTGAAAGCATTGACTAAAAGTCCTAAAAAAGCCACGATAATCATAGTCTTAGCATCAATTTCTTCGGGATAAAAAAGCTTATAAATACTTTCATAAATAATAAAAATAGCCGATAAAATAATGCTTAAAGCGTTGATAAAAGCGACTAAAACTTCAAGACGAAAATAGCCAAATGTTTTTTGCTCGTTTTGCCATTTTTGCACGGCTATTAAGGCTAAAAGGCTTAAAGTTAGGGCAAATACATCAGAAAACATATGTAAGGTATCGCTTAAAAGCGCTAAGGAATTTGAAAGTAGGGCGTAGATAAATTGCACAAGCATCATTGAGGCTGTCATCATCAAAGAAATGCTTAAAATTTTTTTATCCATAACTCTTACATCAGCGTGAGAATGCTCGTGATTGTGGGCGTGTTCGTGTGAGTGCTTACAAGCTTTTAGCAGGGGCTGATGTGAGAGATAATCATACATTTTTATCCTTGAATTTAACTTGCGAAATTATAATAATATTTTGTTACAATCATCAAAAACAAGGAGAAATAATGAAAAAAATTTTGTTGATTTTGGCGTTATTTGCCATTTTGCTTAATGCTAAGGGCGTTTATATTTTACACGGCTTTAATTGTGACTCAAATTATGCTTGGATACCAAGCGTAAGGCAAGAGCTTAATGATTTAGGCTATGAAGTTAAGGCGCTTGATTTGCCAAATGCAAGTAAGCCTGAGTTGAAAAAATGGCTTGAAACTATGGATAAGGAGCTTGTTTTAGACGAAAAGACCTATTTTATCACGCATTCTTTAGGCGGTGTGAGTTTGCTACATTTTTTAAGCGAAAAAGGTGTAAAAATAGGCGGTGTGATTTTGGTTTCTCCTTTTGATGAGCCTTTGGAAATTTTGCCTATTTTGGATAATTTTACGCATCAAAAGCCTCATTATGAAAGCTTAAAAACCTTAATAAAACATAGAGTCGTTATCAGTGCAAAAGATGATAAAATCGTCCCAACTTTCCTTAGTCAAAAGCTCGCCAAGTCTTTAAATGCTAAGTTAATCTTAGTAGAAAAAGGTGGGCATTTTATGGATACGGACGGCTTTAAGGACTTGCCTTTGGTGGTGGAGGAATTAAAGAAGATGAAGGAGGATTAGTCCTCCTTAAGCAAGCTTTTCTTTTAAAAGCTCATTGACTTTTGCAGGGTTGAAAGCTCCTTTGCCCTCTTTCATTACCTGTCCTACAAAAAAGCCAAAAAGCTTATCCTTGCCACTTTTATATTCCGCGACTTTATCGGCATTTGCTTCTAAAATTTGCATAATCACAGCTTCAATCGCTGAATCATCACTGACTTGCTTAAGTCCTAGTTTTTCAATCGCCGCGTCAATCTCCACTTCTACATTTTCAAACACAAAGGCTAAAACCTCTTTAGCCGCCTTTGCACTGATTTCACCCTCTTCAATGCGTTTGATTAAAGTGCCAAGTTTTTCTGCACTCACAGGGGAATTTTCTATGGTTAAATCCCCTTTTAAAAGTCCCATAAGCTCAGTTGTAAGCCAAGTTACGCAGAGTTTAGGATTTAAATTTTGTCCGCATAAATTTTCAAAAAAACGGCTCATTTCAAGTGAGCTAATTAGCACCTCCGCATCGCTTTCTTTTACCCCAAATTCCTTGACATAACGCACTTTTTTCTCATCAGGAAGCTCTGGTATGCTTAAATTTAAAAATTCCTCTTTCAAAAGCACAGGCAAAAGGTCAGGGTCAGGGAAATAACGATACTCAGCCGCTTCTTCTTTGCCTCTCATCGAACGCGTGATGAGTTTGCTTGTGTCAAAAAGCCTTGTTTCTTGCACGACTTCTTCATCATAAGTGCCATCCTCCCACGCTCTGCTCTGCCTTTCGACTTCATAATCAATCGCCTTTTGGATAAAGCGAAACGAGTTAAGATTTTTAATCTCCACCCTCGTGTAAAGCTTAGTATCGCCCTTAGGACGAATGCTTACATTTGCATCACAGCGGAAGCTCCCCTCTTGCATATTTGCGTCCGAAATGTCTAAAAAGCGTATGATGGAGTGCAGTTTTTTAAGATAAGCCACCGCCTCATCACTGCTTCTAAGCTCAGGCTCACTCACTATCTCAAGCAAAGGCGTTCCCGCGCGGTTTAAATCCACCTTAGAAAAATTTGCTTCGTGGATATTTTTCCCCGCATCTTCTTCTAAATGCGCTCTTGTAATGCCTATGCGTTTGTTTTCGCCATTTACATTGATGAAAAGCTCCCCACCCTCAACGATAGGGATGTCAAATTGCGAAATTTGATAAGCCTTTGGCAGGTCGGGATAAAAATAATTTTTGCGGTTAAAAACGCTTTTTTTGTGTATGGTGGCATTAACGGCTTTACCAAAGGACACGGCTTTTTTTACCGCCTCTTCGTTAAGCACAGGCAAGGCACCGGGCAAAGCAAGGCAAGTAGGGCAAACATTAGTATTTGGCTCTTCGCCAAAAGATGTGGCACAAGAGCAGAAAATTTTTGTTTTGGTATTAAGCTGGGTATGAACCTCTAGTCCTATAACGACTTCAAACATTGAGTTTTCCTTATGATTCATTAAATTTAGCGTAATTATATTGTAATAATATTAATTTATGTTGTTATAATTATGAGTTTATTGCAAAGGAAAAAAATGAAAATTTATGCGGATAATAAAGAAATTTCGACTAATCAAGGCTCAAATGAAGAGATTTGGGAACAAATCTTTTCCAAAAAAGAATGGGGTAAATACCCAAGCGAAAGTGTGATTCGTTTTATCGCTAGAAATTTTTACAATGCTAAAGATAGAAATAAAATTTCTATCCTAGAATTAGGACTAGGAACAGGTGCAAATTTATGGTTTTGTGCAAGAGAAGGTTTTAAAGTAAGCGGTATAGAGTGGAGCAAAACAGGCGTAGAACGCTTTAAAACAAGAATGCAAAATGAAAATCTAAGCACACAAATCGCACAACTTGAAATCGGCGATTATTTAGAAAAGCTTGACAATTTTAAAGATGAAAGTTTTGACGCGTGGATGGATAGCTACTCTTTAGCTTACAACGATATAGAAAAAACAAAGCAAATCATAGAAAAAGCGGTGAAAAAACTCAAGGTTGGGGGTAAATTTTTTTCCATTACCCCTAGTCTTTATAATGATGGTTTTAAAGAGGATAAAAATTTAGGCTATCATCAAGTCAAGCCAACAAGTGGAAGCGACGCCTGCACGGGCGTGATAAGATATTGTGATGAGGGGGATTTAAGAAGACTTTATGAGGGGAAAAATTATAAAATCACTAGCATTAAAATTCATATCCAAAAAGACTTAGAAAAACAGCTAAATGAGCTTTACATCATCGAGGGGGAACGCTATGAATGAAAGCAGTTTTTGGGAACAAATCTTTTCCAAAAAAGAATGGGGTAAATACCCAAGCGAAAGTGTGATTCGTTTTATCGCTAGAAATTTTTACAATGCTAAAGATAGAAATAAAATTTCTATCCTAGAATTAGGACTAGGAACAGGTGCAAATTTATGGTTTTGTGCAAGAGAAGGTTTTAAAGTAAGCGGTATAGAGTGGAGCAAAACAGGCGTAGAACGCTTTAAAACAAGAATGCAAAATGAAAATCTAAGCACACAAATCGCACAACTTGAAATCGGCGATTATTTAGAAAAGCTTGACAATTTTAAAGATGAAAGTTTTGACGCGGTGATTGATGTGGCAAGTTTGTGTTGTAATGACAGGGAAAAAACAAGAGCCATTTTTCAAAAGGCTTTTAAAAAACTCAAGGCGGGAGGTAAGTTTTTTTCCATCACTTTGGCAAAAGGACTTTTGGGCTATGATGAGAGTAAGGGCGATTTTTTCGAGCCAAAAGAGGGAATTTATACTCATTTGGGATTTTTGCGTTTTGATGATGAGTTAAGCATTAAAGAGCTTTATACGCACGAGGGTTTTAAATTTCTTAATTTAAGCACTCAAATTTTAGAAAATAAGGGCAAGGTGCTAGATAAGCTTCTCATCTTTGAAGGCGTGAAAATGCCTGATTTCACACACGGGGGGGGGGGGGGGGGGGTGGCTTCCCACCACTTCAAAATGAGAAAAACAGAGCTTTGGAAGATGAGTAGGATAAGCTTGGACGCTTTTTTGGGGGATAAGAGCGGAAATTTTGGCACGGATATTTATTTTCATAAAGACTACGCAAGGCTTTATGGGGAGGTTTTTGAATTTAGCTTTTGTCAAAATGGCTTCATTTTTAAGACACTTGGCATTAAAAACAAAATCCCAAATTCGCCCTTTTTTGACCTGCAAAGTCCCTATGGGTATAGTGGATTTTATAGTAATTCTAGCGATGAAGCCTTTTTAAAAGAAGCTTTAGAAAAGCTAAAGCAAAAGGCTCTAGCTGAAAATATCATCGCTTTTTTTATAAGATTACACCCTTTTGATACAAATTTGGCTTTTTATGAAAGGTATTTTGATTTTTTCAAAAAAGAAAGAAAAATCGTTTTAGTCAATACAAATCAAGATTTTACAAGCCTTAGAAAAGCTTATAGCCCTCGCATTTTAAACTATGTGAAAAAGGCACGAAAAGAGCTTGAAATTTCTTTTTGTGATAAAAGTTTTTCTAAGCCTTTTTGTGAGCTTTATGAAAAAACGATGATACGCAATAAAGCAGATGATTTTTATTTTTTTAGTCAAGAGTATTTTGACACGCTTTTTAGTTTCAAATCTCATCTTTGCTTAAGAGCTGAGTATGAGGGGAGGATTTTAGCTTTTGCGGATTTTTTCGTGGAAAAAGATTTTGCTTATTATCATTTAAGTGCGAATTGTAATGAAAGAAATGCTAATGCCGCTTTGCTTGATTATTTTTTCGAGCTTTGTGTGGAAAGAGGTGTGAAATTTGTGCTTTTGGGTGGGGGCGTGGAGGATGATGATGCGCTTTTTTATTTTAAAAGCCGTTTTTCTACACTTTGGACACATTTTTATATCGCTGGGCTTGTGTTTGATGAAGAAAATTATAAAAACTTATGTGCAAAGCAAAATAATCCTTTCTTTTTAAAATATAGATACACGGGGGGGGGGGTAAGTTTTTTGTAAATTTGCCGATTTAATCTAAAATTAGATTTTAAAAAGGAAAGAAATGCAATATTGTGATTATTGCGTGATGCCAAACACACGCCCGGGGATTAAATTTAGCCTTGATGAAAAAGGTAAAAATATCTGTTCTGCTTGTATCAATCACAAAAACAAAGACAAAATCGACTATAAAGCAAGATTTAAAGAGCTAGAAGCGCTTTGCGATAAGCATCGCCGCCGTAATGGTAAATTTGAGTATGACTGCGCTATCGCTGTGAGTGGGGGTAAGGATAGCCATTATCAAGTGCATATTATGAAGGAAAAGCTTGGAATGAACCCTGTGCTTTTTAGCGTGGAGGATAATTTCACAATGACAGAAGCCGGGAAGAAAAACCTAAGAAATATCAGCGAAACCTTTAAATGCCACCTTATCACACTAAAGCCAGACATCAGCACTCAAAAAAGAGTAATGCTAAAAACCTTTGAAAAATACGGAAAACCAACTTGGTTTATCGACCGCCTCATTTATAGCTATCCTTTTGGTATGGCTTTGAAATTTAACACGCCTTTACTTGTGTATGGTGAAAATGTAAGCTATGAGTATGGGGGGGGAGATGCGAAAGAAACGCCAAGCGCTAAGGGCATATTTTTAAACGGCGTAGCGAGTGATATGGACTTAAACGAGTTTTTAGACGATGAGGTAAAAGAAGAAAATTTACAGCTTTTCTTTGACCCTAGTAAAGATGATTTAGACAAACTTGAGCCTATATATTTGAGTTATTTTATAAAGTGGAATTCGTATCAAAATTATATTTTTGCGAAAAAGCGTGGCTTTTGTGATTTGCAGGGTGAGTGGGATAGAACGCACACGGCGGAAAATTTTGACCAAATTGATAGCATAGGCTACATTTTACACGCGTGGATGAAGTATCCTAAATTTGGGCACGCGATGAGTAGCGATTACGCGGCGCGTTTTGTGAGGTATGGATTATTAAGCCGTGAGGAAGCTGTGAAAATCGTTAAGCAAAGAGACCATAATTTAGATAATCGTTGCGTGGAGGATTTTTGCTCTTTTGTAGGGATTTCAAAAACAAAATTCTGGCAAATCATAGAAAAGCATTATAATAAAGAGCTTTTTTATCAAAATGAATTTGGCGAATTTAAGCTTAAAAATGAGCTTAAATAGGCTTTTGTGCTGACATTGCTAGGGACGGCAAGTTATAGATTGCCACGAGTTTTTAACAAACTCTCGCAATGACGGCTTTTGCGAAGCGGCGGCTTGGGCTTTAGCGTTTTTACTTCAAACGCGGTGCGTTTTCGTAACTCATCGCACAAGTGCGAACGCTACGCCCTTGAAGTTACTTTTAGGCGAAATCCCGCTAAAAAGTAAATTAGAAAGGAAAAAATAAAACAATGCAAGATTCTTTATCAGCCTATAAAGAAAAATATGATGATTTAAATTATGGACTTAGTTTTGCCGATGGACATATCGTGCGTTTTTATGAGAGAATTTTAAAATACAAGCTAGGCTTTAGGGCTGGAAATATGCTTGATTTTGGTTGTGGTAAGGGCGTGCATAGTGCATATTTTGCGAGTAAGGGCTATAAATGCTTTGGTGTGGATATAGTGCCAAGCTTAAAACAAGCTTATGAAAAACTTGTTGGGGGGGGGGGGCTGTAAGATTATACAGCCAAATTCAAGCCTTGCGGGACTTTTTGAGGAAAAGATGAATTTAATTATCGCGAATCAAAGCCTTTATTATTTGCCTAAAAGCGTTTTGGCGCAAAATGTGGCGGAGCTTTATGAAATGTGTGAAAAAGGGGCTATCTTTTTTGCAACGATGATGAGTGAGAAAAATTATTATTTCAAACACGCAGGAAATGAAGACTCTCAGGGGCTTAGAGAGGTTGTTTTAAAAGGTAGGTTAAATGAAACAAGCTATATTCATTTTGTCAAAGACGCACAGGATTTAAAGGCTTTATTTGCCCCTTTTAAGTGCCTTTATCTTGGAGAATACGACCCGATAAATTTTTATGAATTTGAGGGGAGTGCGCATCATTTTATTTTTGTAGGGGTTAAAGAGTGAAAAAAGTGCTAATCATAGCAGAAGCTGGGGTTAATCACAATGGTGATTTAAATTTAGCCAAAAAGCTGATTGAACAAGCCGCAAAAGCGGGTGCTGATGTGGTGAAATTTCAAACCTTTAAGGCGGAGGATTGCGTTAGCATAAAAGCAAAAAAGGCAAAATACCAACTAGAAAATACTGCCAAAGATGAAAGCCAACTGGAGATGATAAAAAAGCTCGAGCTTTCCCGTGAGGCACATTTTGAGCTTATGAAGCATTGCAAAAAACATAATATCGCTTTTTTATCCACGCCTTTTGATTTAGAAAGTGTGGCGTTTTTGCAAAGTCTTAATTTGTCTTATTTTAAAATCCCAAGCGGAGAAATCACAAATTTACCCTATCTAAAAGCGGTGGCAAGGTGCAAAAAAAAGGTGCTTTTATCCACAGGTATGGCAAATTTAGCAGAAATTGAAGCTGCGCTTGAAATTTTACGCAAAAATGGCACGAGAGACATCACGCTTTTGCACTGCACCACTGAATACCCAGCCCCCTTTGAAGAGGTGAATTTAAATGCGATTAAAACCTTAAAAGAGGCTTTTAAACTTAAAGTGGGCTACTCGGACCACACTAAGGGTATAGTCGCAGCCTTAGGTGCGGTGGCACTAGGTGCAGTAGTGATAGAAAAGCATTTTACTTTGGATAAAACGATGGAGGGACCCGACCACAAGGCAAGTTTAGAGCCTAGTGAGCTAAAAGAGCTTTGTGAGGGTATAAGGACGCTTGAAAAAGCCTTAGGAAATGGGATAAAAAAGGCAAGTAAAAGCGAGGCGAAAAATATTATCATCGCTAGAAAAAGTTTAGTAGCAAAGCGTGAAATTCAAAAAGGCGAGAAATTTAGCGAACAAAATTTAACGACAAAACGCCCAGGAAGTGGCATTAGTGCGATGCGGTATGAGGAGTATTTGGGAAAAAGAGCCTTAAAAACTTACAAAAAAGATGAGCTTATCCGTGAGTAAGAAAAAAATAGCCCTCGTGAGTGCGACTAGGGCGGAGTGGTATTTACTATGGAATTTGGCAAAAGAGCTTGAGAAAGATGAAAAATGTGAGCTTTTGCTTTTGGTAACGGGGGCGCATTTGAGCGAAAATTTTGGTTACACTTTTAAAGAGATAGAAAAAGACTTCACTATCACTAAAAAAATTCCTATTTTACAAGATAATGATGGTAGCTTAAGCCTTGCGAAAAGTTTGGCGGTGGCGGTGAGTGCTTTTGCGGAGGCTTTTGAGACATTAAAACCTGATGCGGTGGTTATTTTAGGGGATAGATATGAAATGTTAGGCGTTGCAAGTGCGGCTTTGATGATGCATATCCCCATTATTCATCTTTGCGGTGGGGAGCTTACTTTAGGTGCTATGGATGACAGCATTAGGCATAGCATTTCTAAAATGGCTAGTCTTCATTTTGTCAGCACCAAAGCTTATAAAAAAAGGCTTATGCAGCTTGGCGAGGAGGAGGGGCGTATTTTTAATGTCGGCTCCTTAGCAGGGGAAAATGTCAAAAAATTAAAGCTTTTAAGCAAAAAAGAGCTCGAAAGTGAGCTTGGTTTAAGCCTTAAAAATTTCTTACTCATCACTTATCACAGCGAAACGCTAAATTTGCAAAATACAAAAAAAGAAGTGCAAATTTTACTTGATTTTTTAGATACACTTAAAGATATTACACTTATTTTTACTAAGGCAAATGCCGATGAAAACGGACTTTTAATCAATCAAGCCCTAGAAAATTACTGCCTTAAAAACTCTCATAAAGCAAAGCTTTTTGATAATCTTGGGGCGCTTAAGTATCTAAGTGCCTTAAAACACGCAAAAGCAGTGGTGGGAAATAGTTCAAGTGGAATTTGTGAAAGTGGCTTTTTTAAAACCCCTTGCATTAATATAGGCGATAGGCAAAAAGGAAGAATTAGGGGGGATAATATCATTGATTGTAAGATGAAAGATTTAAAAAAGGCTTTTAAAAGGCTTGAAAGTAAGGAATTTAAAGAAAAAATGAAGCATTTTAAAAACCCTTTTGAAAGTAAAAAAAGTCCATCGATTTTTATAAAAGATGTGATTAAAAACACAAATTTAGCTACAATTTTACAAAAAGATTTTGTGGATAGAAAATGAATATAGAGAGTTTAAAGCTAAGTGTAAATTCCAGCATAGAAAAAGCACTTGAGATTATAGGACGAGAAAGGGTAAGGCTTGGCATTGTTGTGGGTGAAGATGGGAAATTTTTGGGCATTATCTCAGATTCTAACATTAGAAAAGCTTTGATAAATGGTAAAAATTTAAAAAGCAAAATTAAAGAAATTTATACCAAAAACCCCATTACCATAGCCGAAAATACAAGCAAAGCAAAACTTTTAGAATTAAGTGCAAAAACTGATATTTATGATTTTCCTGTTTTAAATAAAAAGGGCGAGGTCGTTTCTATCCGCTCTATTTCTTCGCTTTTAAGCACGAAAAAACTCCCCTTTTATGTCATCTTAATGGCAGGTGGGCTTGGATCACGCTTAAAAGAGCTGACTAAAGAAACGCCAAAACCTATGCTAAAGGTTGGTAAAAAGCCTATTTTAGAAAATATCGTTCAAAGACTCCATACGCAAGGCTTTGAAAATTTTATCTTTTGTGTGAATTATAAAAAGCAAATCATTGAGGATTATTTTAAAAAGGGCGAGGAATTTGATGTTAAAATTTCTTATGTTAAAGAGCGGAAAAAGCTAGGCACTGCGGGGGCTTTAAGCCTCATAAAGCAAAAATTTAAAGAAAGCTTTATTGTGATGAATGCGGACATTTTAACCGAGCTTGATTTTAACGAGCTTTTAAAAGCTCATCAAAAAAGCAAGGCTTTAATGAGTGTTTGCGTAAGGGAATTTCACCAACAAGTGCCTTATGGGGTGATTAAGGAAAAAAATGGCTTCATCACACACATCGAGGAAAAGCCAACGCAAAGCTTTTTAGTGAGTGCGGGAATTTATGTGTGTGAGCCACAAATTTTAGAGCTTTTAGAGAAAAATAGCTATCTTGATATGCCAGAACTTATAGAAAAGGTGATGCAAAAGGGTAGGGTGAATACCTTTTTAGTTGAGGATTATTGGATTGATATAGGCAGACTGGAAGAATTTAAAAGGGCAAATGATGAAATTAAAGAATAAAAAAGCTTTAATCATAGGCTTTGGAAGCATAGGCAAAAAGCATTTTTTAGCCCTTAAAACGCTTGGATTTGAGGTAAGCGTGGTGTCAAAAAGTGCGAGTGAGAGTCTTTTTGAGAAATTTGGAGTCTTTGAAATTTATCGCTCTTTAAAAAAGCCCCACTTAGATGAATTTGAGCTTTTTATCATCGCAAATATCACAACAAAGCATTTAAAAACACTTCAGTTTTTAGATAAAACGCTTAAAAATAAAAGCATTTTAGTGGAAAAACCGCTATTTGAAAAATCCTATCCTTTTAAAGAAAGTGGGAGAAACCACATTTTCATCGCCTATCTTTTGCGTTTTCACCTTGTGATTTTAACGCTAAAAGAGCTTTTGAGGGGGGATAAGCCTTATTTTGCAAGTTTGGAGTGCGATTCTTATCTGCCTAAATGGAGGGCGGTGGATTATAGGCAAAATTATAGTGCCAAAAAAGAGCTTGGTGGGGGTGTGCTGCTTGATTTATCGCACGAAATAGACTTGGCTTTGTTTTTATTTGGGGATTTAAAGCTTTGTTTTTCTCAAAATGCCAAAATAAGTGAGCTTGAGATCAAAAGCGATGATTTTGCCTTTTTAGCCTTAGAAAAAAAAGGTTTAAAGGTGCATATAAGGCTGAATTATTTTTCTAAATTTGAAAGAAGAGAAATTACTATCCACACGCCAAAACAAAGCTTTAGAGTGGATTTAAGAGCGGCTAGAATTCACATTTTTAAAGAAAATGAAGAGGAAATTTTAAGTTACGAAAGTGATACCATTAGCCTTTTAGCAAAACTTCAAGAGGCTGTTTTAAAAAAAGATAAAAATCTTTGCACTTTAAAAGAGGCAAAAAAACTTTTAAAAATTTGCGATAAGGTGAGAAAATGATACTTTGCACGGTTTGCGCCCGTGGCGGAAGTAAGGGCGTGAAAAATAAAAATATTCGTAAAATCGATGGGCTTGAACTCATTGCTTATAGCATTATCCAAGCGCGTGAAAGTGGGCTTTTTAAGCATATTGTGATAAGCACAGATAGCGATGAGATAGCCGCAGTTGCACAAAAACACGGCGGTGAGGTTTTTTTTAAAAGAGACGCACAAATGGCAAGTGATAGTGCGGCAAAAGTGCCAGCGATTAGAGACACACTTTTAAGAAGTGAGGCGCATTTTGGGCAAAAATTTCACACCCTCATCGACCTAGATGCCACCGCCCCCCTTCGCACGAGTGAAGACATAAAAAAAGCTTACACGCTTTTTAAAAGTGGGGATTTTGAAAATCTCATCACCGCCGTCCCCGCTAGGCGTAATCCTTATTTTAATTTAATCGAAGAGCAAAAAGAGGGAGGCTTTAACACCTCCAAGCCCTGCACCTTTGTGTGCCGTCAAGAAGCGCCTAAGTGCTATGATATGAACGCGAGTATTTATATCTTTGATAGAGAGCGGCTTTTAAAACGCGATGATGTGTTTGGTGAAAAAACGGCGCTTTATGTGATGAGTGAGGAAAGTGCTTTTGACATCGATAGTGAGCTAGATTTTAAGATAGTAGAATTTTTACTAAAAGAAAGGAAGTTAAATGCTAGAGGGTAAGGTCATTTTTATAGCGGGTGCTTGTGGGCGTATAGGCAGGGCTTTAAGCACTGAGCTTTTAAGTCAAAACGCTAAAATCATTATCGCAGACATTAACGAGGCGAATTTGGCTAAACTCAGTGAGGATTTAAAAGGCGAAGTTTTAAGCGTGAGGCTTGACATCACAAAAAAAGAAAGCCTAGAAGAAGCGATAAATAAGGCAAAAGAGCGTTTTGGCAAAATTGATGGCTTTGTCAATTCTAGCTATCCTTGCGGAAAAGACTGGGGCAAGATTGATTATTATGAAGCAAGTTTTGAGCAAATTTGTGAGAGTTTAAATTTACATTTGGGTGGTTTTATTTTAGCTGCAAATGCCTTTGCGAAATTTTTTAAACAGCAAGGCTTTGGAAATATCATCAATCTTAGCTCCATTATGGGCGTGTATGCGCCGAAATTTGAAAATTACGCAGGCACTTCTATGCAAAGTAGCCTAGAGTATAGCGTGATAAAGGCCGGGATTAATCACTTAGGCGCGTGGATGGCTAAAGAGCTTTTTAACACAAACATACGCGTGAATACTTTGGCGAGTGGGGGGATTTTAGATAATCAGCCTGAAAGCTTTTTAAAAGCGTATAGGAATTGCTGTGCAAGTAAGGGTATGCTTGAAGCTAGTGATGTGTGCGGAACGATAGCTTTTTTACTAAGCGACAAGGCTAAATTTATCACAGGGCAGACTCTAGTCGTGGCTGATGGCTGGGGGCTTTGATGTCTATTTTTGAAAGAAATTTAGCTCACCTTAGCCCCTCTTTACAAAACGCACTTTTAAACCTTGATGAAAAGAGTAAAAACGCCTTTAAAATCACCGAAGAATACGCAAAAAACGAAAGAGTGTTTTATAAAAATTTCATTGCAGTTGGGGGGGGGGCAGTGTTTGATTATGAGGAATTTGAGGAAAGGCTAAAAGAATTTAAAGAAAAATACCCCCTTTATCCTATGCTTTATTTTTATGGGATTTCAAATGCTTTTATGTTGCAGATTTTACTTAAAAATCCTAACCATTGCCATTTAGTGGTTTATGAAAAGAATTTGGCTTTGCTTTATGTTGTTTTATCAAGCATTGATTTAAGCACGGCTTTAGCACAAAAAAGGCTTTTGATTTTTAATGAAGTGAGCCAAATGGAGTATCTTTGTGGCACTCAGCCTTTTTTGGCTTATTCTAGGACTTATTTTTTAGAGCTTATGAGTGATTTTTATGCGACAGAGCAAAAAGAAATTTTAGCCCTAAATTCCTTTTTAATGGAGGGTTTTAAAAAAGAAATTTTAAAGCAAGGAAACGACCCAAAAGACGCTTTGCAAGGCATAAGGCAATTTGTTTATAATTTAGACACGATGATAAAACGCCCTAGTTTAAAAGAATTAAAAGCAAAAAGAAAAGCCCAATTTAAATCCTGCGTGATAGTAAGCACCGGTCCAAGCCTAGCAAAACAACTCCCCCTTTTAAAAGAATTCCAAGATAAGGTCGTCATTTTTGCGGCGGACTCAGCTTACCCTATCTTAATACAAAATGACATCATTCCTGATTATGTGTGTATGGTAGAACGCACAGATTTTACAGCAGAATTTTTTAAGCACGACTTTGGCACAAAAGATGACAAAACGACCTTTTTACTTGCTTCTTTAGTGCATCCAAAAGCCATAGAGTATTTAGAGAGAAGAAATAAGAAATTTATGCTCATCCCTAAATACCTCGATTTTGCAAGGTATGTTGATTTAAGACCTTTTGGTCTTATCAATTCTGCTTTAAGTGTGGCACATATGTCTTTGATGTTAGCAAAAGAGCTTGAATTTAAAACAATCGTTTTCATCGGGCAGGATTTAGCCTTTAATGACTTGGGACATTCTCATTCTAAGGACTATCAGCATAGTGTCAATTTTGAAAGTGAGGCTTATGAGAAAATAGAAATTCCAGCCTATGGTGGAAAGGGCTTTGTGAAAAGCCATTTTATGTGGATATTTTTTAAGCAAATTTTGGAAAGTTTGGTAAAAGATATGACAAGCATTAAAATTTACAACGCCACGCAAGGCGGTGCTAGGATAGAAGGTTTGATAGAAAAGCCCTTTATGGAGTGCTGTGAGGAATTTTTTACCGAAGAAAAGGGCGATTTGGCTACACTTAAGCCTTTTGACGAAAAAAAGCAAGATGAATTGAGGCTTAAAGCTTATGCGAGAGTAAGCAAAGTGATGAAAGAGTGTGTGAGGATTAAGGAATTTTTAGAAAATTCCCATAAGGACTTAGAAGAGCAATTTTTAAGCTTAAACACACTTGAACTCGAAGAAGCACTTTTAAAAGAAAAAGAGTGTTTGCAAAAGATTGATAAGTTTAGAGAGGCGATTTTTGAGGCGATTTTTGAGGCGATTTTTGAGGCGATTTTTGAGGCGATTCAGCCGTTTTTCGTGCATTTTAATGTCAATTTAAATAAAATTTTAGTGCTAAATCCTTTAAGTAAGGAAGATTTGTTTAATAAAAATGCCCTTGTCATTAAAGAGCATTTGGATTTTATGCAAAGCATTTTTGGCTTTATCCACGCAGAGTTACAAACACTAGAATTTGCCATAATTCCTCTTGAAAACACACTCAAAGCTAGGAATTTAAGCAAATACCAAGAAAGGCTAAAACGATGAAAAAAATTCTTATCACGGGTGCGGATGGCTTTATAGGCTCACATCTTTGCGAGGTTTTACACGCTAAGGGCTATGAAATCAGGGCTTTGAGCTTTTATAATTCTTTTAATTTTTGGGGGCATTTGGAGCATTTGCCTTGCAAGGACTCGCTAGAGATTGTCAGTGGGGATTTAAGAGATAGTTTTTTTTGCGATAGCCTTGTAAAAGGCGTGGATGCGGTGCTTCATTTAGGAGCTTTAATTGCTATACCTTATTCTTACACTGCACCGCAAAGCTATGTCGATACCAACATACAAGGCACTTTAAATTTACTTGAAGCCTCCAAAAGACACGGCGTAAAACGCTTTATCCATACTTCAACAAGTGAGGTTTATGGGAGTGCGCTTTATACGCCCATTGATGAAAAACATCCGCTTCAGCCTCAAAGTCCTTATTCTGCAAGTAAGATAGGGGCAGATATGTTAGCCCTTAGCTATTTTTACAGCTTTAATTTCCCTGTGATTGTGGCGCGTCCTTTTAATGCTTATGGTCCGCGTCAAAGTGCTAGGGCTTTTATCCCTGCGATGATAGTGCAAATTTTAAGTGGGGCAAAAGAGCTTAAGGTGGGGGATTTAAGCACGAAGAGGGATTTAAATTTCGTGCGTGATACTTGTGAGGGCTTTGCGACTTTACTTACAAATGGCGAATTTGGCGAGGTTTATAATATAGGCAGTGGGATTGAGTATGCTATGAGCGAGGTTTTAGAGCTGATTTGTAAGCTTTGTGGTGTGGAGCTTAAAATCACCCAAGATGAAAAAAGACTACGCCCTAAAAATAGCGAAGTGATGAGACTGCTATGCGATAGCTCTAAGTTAAAAAGCGTGAGTGCGTGGCAAAGTAGGGTTTCTTTAGAAGAGGGATTAGGGCAAACCATAGCTTATATTAAGGCGAATTTAAACGCTTATAAAACGGGGATTTATAATGTTTGAAAAAGAAATTGCCTTTATTAAAAACCTTTACAAAAAAGAGCAAATCGCCCTTCACGAGCCTTGCCTTGGGGTAGAAGAAAAGACGCTTTTAAATGAATGTATAGAAAGTGGGTTTGTCTCAAGTGTGGGGAAATTTGTGAGCGAATTTGAGGAGCAAATCAAAAAATTTAGCAAAGCAAAATATGCCGTAGCGACAAATTGCGGCACTTCAGCGCTTCACATCGCACTTTTGGCAAATGGTGTGGATAAAAAATGCGAGGTCATCACGCAGGCTTTAAGCTTTGTAGCGACTGCAAATGCTATTTTTTACACGGGTGCAAAGCCCATTTTTTTAGATGTGAGTCTTAAAACGCTTAGTTTAAGCGAGGAGGCTGTAAGAGAATTTTTAGCAAAAAATGCCTTTGTGAAAAATGGAAAATGCTTTAACAAGCACACGAAAAAGCATATAAAAGCTTTGGTGGTGATGCATACTTTTGGCTTAAGTGCTGAAATTTTAGAGCTTAAAGAGCTTTGCGAAAAATATCATATCATTTTAATCGAAGACGCCGCAGAGGCACTTGGAAGCTTTTATAAAAATAAAGCCTTAGGCACTTTTGGCAAGTGTGGAATTTATAGCTTTAATGGCAATAAAATCATCACAGGAGGCTGTGGTGGCGTGATTTTAAGCGATGATGAAAAAATCGCTAAAAAGGCAAGACACTTAAGCACAACGGCTAAAATCCCACACCCTTATCATTATAAGCACGATATGCTTGGTTTTAATTATAGGCTGTGTAATATCAATGCCGCTTTACTTGTAGCACAAATGAAAAAACTTAATGCGTTTTTAGAGGATAAAAGAAATACCGCTAAAATTTATAAAGAATTTTTTCAAAATAGCACATTTTGTCAATTTATCGATGAGGGTGAAAATGAAAAAAGTAATTTTTGGCTTTGTGCTTTAAAATTTAAAAAGGCAAGTGTGAGAAAAGAATTTATAAAAACTTGCCTTGAAAATCAAATTTTCGTGCGTCCTGTGTGGAAAAGCTTGGCAAGTTTAAAAATGTATAAAGATTGTCAAAAGGATAGCTTGAAAAATACTAAAATTTTGGAAAAAACTCTTTTAAATATCCCAAGTAGCGTGAGAGGCTCTTAATGCCCCTCATCTACGATGGTCGCCCCTGCTAAATAAACATAAGTTAAAATCATAAAAATGAAAGCTTGTAAAAATGCCATAAAACTTAAAAGCACATAGGCAGGAAGTGGAGCTATATAAGGCACAAGGGCTAAAATCACAGCTAAAAATAAATCATCGCCTTTAATATTACCAAATAAACGAAACGATAGAGAAATCACGCGTGAAATGTGCGAGACGATTTCGATAGGAAACATTAAGGGGGCTAAAATTTTCACAGGTCCCATAAAGTGAGCGAAGTATTTTACCACGCCCTGCGTTCTAATGCCCTCAAAATGATAATAAACAAACACGATAAGCGCCAAAGAAAGCGTTAAATTTAAACTTGCACTTGGGGCGTGAAAGCCCGGGATAATGCCTATAATATTACTAAAAAATACAACAATGCCCAAAGTCGCCACGAGGGGGAGGTATTTTCTAGCGGACTTTTCATTGCCCATAGTATCATTTCCCATAGATAAAACGCCCTCTAAAAACGCCTCGCTTAAATTTTGCATCCCTCTTGGAACAAGCTGCATTGAACGCGTGGAAATTTTAGCGATAATGATGGCAATTAAAGCGACTAAGGCTAGGTGAAAAAAGTATGAAAAAGTATGACTTGGGTCGATTAAAGAGCTAAATAAAAATAAATCTTTCATCTATATTCCTTAAGGGGCTAATTCTTAAAATCAAAAAGGCAATTTTAGCAAATTTTTGCTTAATATTTTAATAGGCTTTCAAAAAAAGCGATATTTTTACGCATTTTTTTTCTTGTAAAAAAACCTTTTTTTTGTTAAAATGACGGCTTTAAATTGACTTATAAAGGATAAATTTTGGCAAAAGATGATGTCATAGAAATTGATGGAAATGTAATTGAAGCTTTACCTAATGCAAATTTTAAAGTCGAACTTGATAATAAACATATAATTTTATGCCACATAGCAGGTAAGATGCGTATGCACTATATCCGCATTATGCCGGGGGATAGGGTTAAGGTCGAGTTGACTCCTTATAGTCTTGATAAAGGGCGTATCACTTTTAGATATAAGTAGGAGCAAAAGCTCCTTTTACTCAAAATACTGCTTTGCGTAAGTGGCATTTTCATACAAATTTTCTTTATATTTTTCTTTTCCATAGTTTGTAATGATGTCTTGTCCCTCTTTTGAACTTAAGAATTTTACAAATTCAAGGGCTAGTTTTGAGGGTTTTTCCGTTGTCATAGCGACATAGGTGTTAATTAAAACTTTATCGTTAGAGTAAAGAATTTCTAAATTTTTTAGCTCATTTTTTGCGAGTTTATAAGTGCTAGAATCACTCATAAAATATCCCTTGGTGCTATCTGCTTTTTTAAGTGTGGCTAACATAAAGTCTTGATTTTTAACATACCATTTTCCATTAGGCTTGATGTTTGCACTTTCCCAAATGCTTAATTCTTTCTTATGCGTGCCTGAATTATCCGCTCTAGTGTAAAAAAGTGCTTGTTTTTGTGCGATTTTGCTATAAGCTTCTTTAGCACTTTTTGCGTTTTTAATGTTAGCTGGGTCGTCTTTTGGACCTAGGATATAAAATTCATTTGAGCCTATGAGGGTTCTATTAGCCGCCCAGCCCTCTTTTATGGCTTCTTTTTCTGCTTTTGGTGCATGCACCATAGCGATGTCGATTTGCTTTTCTTTTAGGAGTTTTAGAGTTGCCCCGCTTCCTGCTTTTATCCAGCAAAGTGAGCTGTTATTTTTAGCATTGAAAGCTTTGGCAAGTTCTTCTAAAAGTCCAAGCTCACCCGGACTTCCAGTGGCGAGTTTGATTTGCTCTTTTCCCTCTCCATAAATAGCCGTGCAGTCCATAGCACTAACCCCCGTAAGTGAAATAATAGCAACTAGTGCCATTTTAGATAGCATTTTCATTTTTGATCCTTGTGGTAAAGTGATTTGCTTTTTTATAAAAGTTTTGCATAATCTTAGCATAGTTTTTTTGATAGCCATTTTCTTGACTAAATTTATCGCACATTCCGCCGTAACTTCCACCACTAAACCTATAAAAAGTATGTTTTGGGATAAAAATGAGGCTTGGAATTTGTAAAATATCGCAAAGATGCACTATGCCAGTATCCACAGAGATAAGTCCATCAAGCTTTTTACAAAAAGCTACAAGGGAGGCTATGGAGTTGTTATTGATGAAAACTTTTAAATTAGCTTGTTCTCTAAGGTTAAATTGTAAGGTATTATGCGTGAAATTGACCAAAACAAACAAAATTTCAGGATATTGCTTGGCTAAATCTTCGCTTAAATTTAGCCAAGTTCTTGGTAGGGGGTTAAAGCCTATATTTTCAGTTTGATTTCCAAAAACATTAACGGCGATGATTTTGGAAAATTGCTTATTTTGATTAAAGAATTTTTCGCTTAAAGTATCATCACTGGGAAGTAAATTTTTCACTTCTTTAAAATTAATCTTAGAAAAATTCATATCATAATGCTTTTTATCTATGGCTCTTACGAGTTTTAGAGCAATTTCGCTCATATGAAGTTTAGTCCTTCGGTAAGGCAGAGGTGTGTCAAAATGATATAAAAGACTAAGAAGATGAGGCTGGGCGATAATGCGTTTAAATTGAAATTTGTGCAGTGTTTTGAAAAAATGTGAATTTCTTATATTGGTGATAAAAATATCGCTTTTTAAATTTTCAAAATCCTTACCCCCCCCCCCCCAGTATAAATTTCATCAATGAAAGGGATATTTTGAAGAAAGTTTTCATCGCTAAAGCCCTTTTGTGCTAAGATGAGTTTATCCTTTGGATAAAGGCATTTTATGGCATAAAGAGCCTTAAAGCATACGAGTAAATCGCCAAAGCCGTTTTGATGAAAAACGATGCGTCTCACTCTAAAACGACCCCTTCATTTATCACAATTTCCCCTATGATAAAGGCATCTGAGCTTTCAAGCACCTTAGAGGCATTTTGAGGGCTAACCACAAGCACCAAGCCAACGCCCATATTAAAGCTTCTATACATCTCACTTTCTTCGACTTTTTCGCCTATGCGGTAGAAAATTTCTGGAGTTTTTAAATGATGCTTTCTTATCACAGCACCCATACCACGCGGTAAAACACGCGGTAAATTTTCGACTAAGCCCCCACCCGTGATATGTGCTAAAGCATTAATATAAGGCTTTAAATTTAAAAAATCTTTCACATAAATGCGTGTAGGCTCAAGTAAGATGTCGATTAAATTTTTTCCGTCAATTTTATCGTTAAACTCCATTTTAAGGCTTTCAAAAAGCACTTTTCTTGCCAAAGAATAGCCGTTAGAATGAAGCCCCGAGCTAGGAAGTGCTAAGAGCAAATCCCCATTTTTTACATAAGATGCGCGTTCAAGCTCATATTCTTCAGCTATACCTACCGCAAAACCAGCTAAGTCAAAATCATCTTTAGCATACATTCCGGGCATTTCAGCCGTTTCACCGCCTATTAAAGCACAATTTGCCATCTTACAACCCTTAGCTATGCCCTCAACCACAGCTTTTGCGACCTCTACTTCAAGTTTTGCCGTAGCGTAATAATCAAGAAAAAATAAAGGCGTAGCAAAATTACAAATCAAATCATTTACGCACATCGCCACTAAATCCTGCCCTATGGTATCGTAGCGTTTTGCATCGATGGCTAGACGAAGTTTAGTGCCAACCCCATCAGTCGCTCCTAAAATCACAGGCTTTTCATAGCCGCTTGGCAATCTAAAAGCCCCAGCAAAAGAACCTATGCCCCCGATAACATTTTTATTAAAAGTTTCATTCACAAGGGGTTTGATAGCCTCTACAAAGGCGTTGCCATTATCTATACTTACTCCAGCATCTTCGTATGAAATCATTTATTTGCCTTTAAGAATTTAAAGGATATTTTAATGAAAAAAAGTTGCGATAAGGTATAAAATGAAAAATGCTTATTTTGTGAGTGCTAGTATTGCTTGTGGGAAAAGTTCTTTTTTGAAAATAATGAATGATATGGGTTTTGAAAGTCTTAGTGCGGACATTATTTCTAATGAAATCACACAAAAAAATGCTAAAGCTTTAGCACAAATTTTTTCTTTAAAGCTAGATGAAAATGGCAAGCTAGATAAAAAAGCTCTTGCAAATTTAGTATTTAATGACAAAAATGCTAAGGCGAAATTAGAAAGTTTTATGCACCCAAAAATTCGTAAAGAGCTTTTAAAAAAAATGCAAATTTTAGAAGAAAAGGGAAAGATTTTTTTTGTGGAAATTCCACTTTTTTTTGAAAGTGGGTTTTATAAAAATTTGGGAAAAAGCATTCTTATTTATGCCCCAAAGGATTTAAGCTTAGAAAGATTAAAACGAAGAGATAATTTAAACGATGATGAGGCATTAAAAAGAATCGAAGCACAAATGGATATAGAAAAAAAGCGTGAAATGGCGGATTTTATTATAGAAAATATCGGCTCTTATGAAGAATTTAGGCAAAATTGTGTTAAATTCATCAAAAGTCTAGAAAGGAACAAAGATGAAGTTTTTTAAATATTGTGCGAGTGGAAATGATTTTGTAATTTTTAATGCAGGCAAAAGGGCAAATCGAAGCGAACTAGCTCGAATTTTATGTAACCGCTATGAGGGCGTGGGGGCTGATGGTATGATAGTGATTTTACCACACGAAAAATATGATTTTGAATGGGAATTTTACAACAAAGACGGCTCGAGAGCCGCGATGTGTGGTAATGGCTCAAGAGCTGCTGCTCATTTTGCATATTATGTCAATGGTGTCAATCCTAAGATGAGCTTTTTAAGTGAGGTGGGGGTGATTGAGGCGAGTATTAAGAAAAATGGCGTTGAGGTTGCTTTAAGCGAGGTTAAAGATGTCAAAGAGCCTTTTGAATTTGAGGGCAAAATGTGGCAATACTGCGATACAGGAGTGCCTCATTTGGTGCATTTTTGTAAAAATGTAGAGGAATTTGACAGAAAAACCTGCCAAATTTTAAGGAAAAAATACAATGCTAATGTGAATTTCGCGCAAATTGTAAATGAAAAATTGTTAAAAGTGCGAACTTTTGAGCGGGGCGTGGAAGATGAAACCTTAGCTTGTGGAACGGGAATGGCGGCAAGTTTTTATCTAGCATATTTACAAAAAAAGATGAAAGATAAGGTTAAGGTGGTGCCAAAAAGTGGGGAGGAGCTTAGTTTTAGGTTAAAAGATGAAAAAATTTATTTTAAGGGTAAGGTGAAGTGTTGTTTTGAAGCAAATTATTATTTTTCTTAGTTTTTTTTGTATTGTTAGCTTTGCGGGTTTTGATGAGAGCTATTATGAGCTTTCAAATGAAGAAAGAAGGGCGGTTTTTTTCACAAAAATGGACTCGCTTTTAGATAAATCTTTTGCCAAGATAGCACAGGAAAGAGCTTTTGTAAAAACTTTTTTAGAAAATGGAGCAAAACAAGGTTTTAGGGAAAGCGAAGGTTTGACAAAGCTCGCGCAACTAAGGGAAAAATACCGCGTGAAAAATCTTTTTTCTTGGGAAGAGTATGATAAAAAAATCCGTCTTTTGCCTAAGTCTTTAGCGATGGCACAAGCTTTAATCGAAAGTGCAACTGCAACAAGTCGTTTTGCAAGAGAGGCAAATAATCTTTTTGGAGAATGGACTTGGGGGGAGGAGGGCATAGTGCCTGAAAATAGAGCGCCAAATTCTAAGCATAAAATTCGCATTTTTGATAGTTTAGAAGAAAGCGTGGATTCTTATTTGCTTAATTTAAATCGTCATTTTGCTTATGAGAATTTTCGCCAAAAACGCTACGAATATGCCAAGAAAGGCAAGGAATTTAACGGACTTGAGGCTGCTTTAAGCCTTCATTCTTACTCTGAGCTTGGGGGGCGTTATGTTAAAATGATAAGTCAAGTGATACAAAAATACGAGCTTATAAAGTATGATTTAAAAGCTCAAAGCCCACTTGTCAAATGGTAAAATTTCAAATTTTACGCCTTGCTCGAAAAAAGATTCTTCGCTTGAAAGTGTGATGAAAACGATGTGAAAAATTCCAAGTTCAAGTGCTTTTGGTAGAATTTTTTTCGCTCTTAATTTGATTAAATCTATATCTAAAGTGGGACTTGAGATGTAGGCGTGATTTGCCGTGTAGAAGTGGAAAAATTTATTATAAAAAAGCTTTTCTTTGCATTTAAAAAGCTCACATAAAAGCATATTTTCAAAGAGGGCATTGAAATTTTTTTGTATGCAAAGGGCATTTTTGAGGCTAAAATCTTTAAAATAAATTTTAAAAAGCCTTTTTTCTCCGTGCGTCAAAATCGTGATGATGAAGCGATTTTCTAGTTCTTTTATGCTTTTATAAACGCTATCTTTTGAGGTTTTAATTTTTTCTTTAAGAAAAAGAAAGAGTTGGTTGATGCTGATTTCTTTCCCTAAATTTAGGGCGAGATATTTTAGAATTTCAAGCTCCAAAGGCGTGTAATCTTCTTTTATGATTTTATTTTCTTCTTTTTGTCCGTTTTGCAAGAAAAGTCCTAAGAGTTGTTGTATAGGAAGATTTTTTTTGCTAATACTAATAAATTCCTCAAAATCACAAAAATCCAAATAAAGTTCTTTAAATCCTTTCAAGTTTAACGCATTATTATTTGTGCAAACGATAGTATTGATTGGGCTTTCAAAGTTTAGGTTTGTATCATTTGCATTGTAAAGGCAGAGGATTTGAATTTGTGAATTTTGCTTTAAAAATGGGGCTAAATTTTCTAAACTTTTTCTTTCAAAACGCACATCTTCAAGGTCGATAAAAAGCACTTCTTCACTTTTAAAAGAGGATAAAAAATTTAAAACAAGACTTTTTTTTCCGCTATTTTTTGCACCTTTTAAAAGAAGATTAGCTGGATAAAGCTTTAGCTTTCTTTCATAATTTGCTTCAAATTTAGGATGATTTTCATAGAAAAAATTTAAGATTTTCACGCTAGATACATTTTAGGGTATAGTAAAATTCAGCATTATCAAAGCTCGGTGGAAAGGGGACTTTGGCACTGAATTCTTTATAGGTGTTACCCGGGAGTTTATTGGCTATTTCTATGGTATAGGAAGCACTTGTATTTTTCATTGTAGCATTTTTGAGATTTTCACTCGCAAACACTTCACCGCCTACTTCTTTTTTGTTAGTAATGCTTAAATGAAGATAGCATTTTCTAATGTCGTATTTTGTGAGGTTTTGCACCCTACCGCTTACGATGAGACTTTCGTGCCTTAAATCCCTAGTGTAAGTAAGTTTAGAAAGTGAAGCTTGGGTGGTAAATTCGCTAATAGTCGTCAAAACAGAATAAATTAAAATCGCCATAAATATTGTATTAATACTATAAAGGATGAGAGCAAGTTCTTTTTGTTTAAATTTTAAGAAAATTAAAACGCAAATAAGTGCAAAACAAAGCAATAAAAGCACAAAAGCGAGGATATGAAAAAAAGTAAATTGCATTAAAAACACTCCGAACTTAAACGAAGGGTATAATTGCCTTCTTTGTCAAAATTGTCAAAGGCTATTCTTTGAAACTGGGTGCTACCTTTTTCTAAATTATTAAAACTTTTGCTTTTTTGTCTAAAGGCAATAAATTGTTTTTTAAAGCTTGAAATGAAATTGTCATTTTCGTTTGGATTTTGATAAAGCTTGGCAGTAACTTTACAGTCTTTAAAATTAAATTTAGAGGTGTTTGTGATGTTAAAATCGACTATAAAAGCACCTGAGCTTTGTATGATTCTTTGATTTTGTATGGTTGTAATTCTACTTCTTAATTCAAAATCGATAAAGCGATAACCATAAATATAAATCAAAAATGAAGCAATAATGTCTAAAGCTATGATAAACAGGGCTATGATGGGTTTATGGCTTAGAAAAATACATAAAAATAAAATGCAAGTGAAAAACAAAAATACTAGCAAAATTAGCATAAAATCTGCTAAATAAAAATGGCTAGTATAAAAAAGAATCCATTCTTTTATGTTTTCCACTTAATTTTCCTAGTTTGGGCTAACTGCAGTTTGCTTTTTAGCATCCTTAGTATCGACCCAGATATTAGGCACTGCACCACCAGGCGTTAGGAAAATTTTTGCGTCTTGATTGACCTTTAGGGCTTCATTGAAAGCCTTTTGCGTTTCGATTTGTTTTAAGTTAAGTAAAGGCGTGTTAAGGCTTTGAGCGATTTCTTTATTAGAATAAGCTTGTGCGTCCGCTTCTATCTTAACAGCTGTTGCCTTACCTTTGGCACTAATGATAGTTGCATTTGCTTCACCCTCTGCTAGTGCAGCCTTTTTAAGGGCTTCTTGGTTAGCTCTTTCGACTTCGTATTTTGTTCTTTCGGCTTCTTGCTTGGCGATTTGCACGCGTTCAATTTGCTCCTTAACTTTGGCTGGGAGTATGATTTCTCTAAGTTGCACAGCTCTAAGCTCGACAGGTTCATTTGGCTGGGCTATGATGGTTTTTCTTATGCCCTCTTCGATTTGCGTGGCTATGGCGTTACGATTGGTTGGTAATTCTTCAGCCGTGTAGCGTCCTACGACACTTCGCACAACATCACGCACAACAGGGTCGATGATTTTGTTTTCCCAGTTTAAGCTCCAAACAGCTATGGTTTGAGGCACTTGAATAGGATTTAATTGATATTGTACCGTTACATCAATAGACACAGGCAAACCACGCGAGTCAAGCACAGAAATGCTATTTTTATTAATCACGCCCGTGCCGATGCCTAAATTTTCATTTGTTCCCTCAAGTGAAGCGTAGTTGATTTGCCTCACTCTAGTATCGACCACAATAACTTTATCAATAAAAGGGAGGAAAAAATGAAGTCCGGGCTCAAGGGGATTGGGATCATATTGACCAGTGCGGGCTTTAATGCCCATTTCGCCGGAATTTATGATGACAAAAGGTTTTGCTACAATCAAAATTAACACAATAACAATAAGTGTATAAATGAGTGGGGTAAATTTACCAAAGCCTTTAAAATTAAATTCTGGAGCTTTGAAATTAAAATTTTGGCGATGATTGTTTCCGCCGTTTGAATTTCCATTTTTCTTATTAAAATAATCATTTAAATCTGCTGGCATTGTTTTCCTTATTAAATATAAGTTAGCATTGAAGCGTATTTTTCATTACGCCCATAAACTATGTCAAAATAGGCATCTTGAATTTTTCGAGTTAGTTTTCCTCGTAAGCCATCGCCTATTATCCTTGCGTCAATGTTGTTAATAGGTGTGATTTCTGCGGCTGTGCCTGTGAAAAACGCCTCATCTGCTGTATAAACCTCATCGCGTGAAATTCTTTGTCTAAGCACATCAATCCCTAAATCGTGGGCGATTTTAAGCACTGTGTCTTGCGTTATGCTTTTGAGCGAAAAATCATTTGGAGGTGTGATGATAACGCCGTTTTTAACGATGAAAAAGCATTCTCCAGTCCCCTCAGCCACAAAACCTTCTTCATCAAGCATTAAAGCCTCTTCATAGCCCGCTTCTATAGCTTCAAATTTTGCGATTTGAGAGTTAAGATAATTTGCACTTGCCTTAGCCTTACCCATACAAGATTTAACACTATTTCTAGCAAAAGAAGAAATTTTTACTTTAATCCCTTTTTCAAGCCCCTCTTCTCCAAGGTAAGCTCCCCATTCCCAAGCGGCTATCCCCACTCTTACAGGCGCTTTCATATGGTAAAGCCCCATTACCCCATCACCTAAGAAAATTAAAGGGCGTATGTAAGTGTTTTCTTTAAAAGCATTTGCTTTTAAGAGTTCAATTTGGGCATTTTCAAGTTCTTTTTGAGAAAATGGACAATTTAAAAGCGTAATTTTTGCACTTTCAAGCAATCTTTTCGTATGCTCTTCTAGTCTAAAAATCGCCAAGCCATTTTGCGTTTTATACGCCCTTGTTCCTTCAAATACAGCATTCCCATAGTGTAAAGAGTGGGTTAGGAAGTGTAAGGTCGCATCCTTAAAATCAACTAATTTTCCGTCAAGCCAAATTTTTTCTGCCTGTATCATTACTTACCTCATTTTATTTTAAAAAGCCTAATTCTAACAAAAATAGACTAACAATTAGTTTTTTGATAAAAATAAAGTAAATTTTTTATAAATTTATCCAGAGCATTTTCGTGGAAATCAAAATACAAACTAGGCTCTATCAGTTCGACTTCGTTGATAAGGGCATTACCATTTTTTTGCGGAAGTAAATCCACTCTAGCATAAAGTAAATTTGAAGCTTTAAGTGCTTTTAAAGCTTTTGTGGCTAGGTTAATGTGGGATTTGTTTGGGTTTATGAGAGGGGCTATTTTCACACCATAATTTGAATTTGCTCTCCAGTTTTTTTGCGTTTGTCTGTAGATAGCGTAATGAAATTTGCCACCAAAAAATATAAAGCAAAACTCCCCAAGCTCCTCCACACTTTCTATAAAGGGCTGAATGAGTGCACCGTGCGGGAATTCTTCTTTGCTAGGTCTTTTTTGCTCTAAAAATCGCACCCCCTTACCACTTTGCCCAACTAAAGGCTTAATGACGGCTTTTTTAAAAGAAATTTGGCTTAAATTAAAATCCTCATTTTGTCTAAAAATCACACTAGGAATAATAGGTAAATTTGCTTTTTCTAAGACTTTAAGATAGCTTTTATCCGCGTTCATTTTTAAGATGTGGTGGGGATTTAAAATAGAAATTTGTGCCTCTTTAAGTTCTTGTAAAAAGTGTAAAAAATTTGCGTATTCTAAACTATAATCCCACACCGCAAGAGGCAAAATGAGGGTATTTGGGGCTAAATTATGCACTTTAATTTCTTGCCAAGCTTGTAATTTGCAAACGAAATTTAAATTTTCTAATTTCTTCTTTAAATTCCTTAGTGCTTCATTACCCTCTTTGTAACTCTTGCAGGTGGCGATAAGTAGCATTATTTTAGCTCTTTAACATAGCTTTCAAGGCGTCCTTGATTCATCATTGCTCTTTTTTCAAGCTTAGGCACGGCATTTTTGATTTTGTCTAAATTTTGTGCTTTGCCAACTTGTATAAAGCCCAGCATATTCATCATTCTATGTGGCGGACACTCATAAAGATAAACGCCTTCTTTTTCAAATTTAAAGGTTGCTTTTTCATCAAGCTTACTTTCAAATTTAGTCGCCCCCTCAGGCACTATCACGCTTTTAGCCCAGTGGCTTTTATGCGTTGGAACGAAAGTTACACTATCTCCCACCTCGATGTGTAAGACGGCTGGTTCAAAAACCATTGCTTGATTTTTCGCGTCAATATCAAGCATTTTGACTTCATAATTTTTCGCTTCTAAACTTAGCATTAAAAGCCCTAAGAGTCCTATTTTAACAATAAATTTCATTAGATTTTCCTTTCAATTCTTTAGCGGCAGACTTAGCTAAAACGCAAGGAAGTCCCCGCTCACAATAAAAAATATCCGCATCAATGCGATAAACCTCTTTAAGCAAATCCTTATTTAACACAAGCTCAGGCTTATCTTTTGCTCTAATTTTAGCCTTGTGCAAGATGATAAGCTCATCGGCAAATTGCGAAGCAAGAGATAAGTCGTGTAAAATCACAAGGGTGAGTAAATTTTGCTCTTTTGTGTGTTTTTTGACATTTTCTAACAAAATGCACTGATGATGTAAATCAAGCGCACTCACAGGCTCGTCCAACAAGAGAATTTGTGGCTCTTTTAAAAGCACAGAGGCAAAATTTACCATTTGCCTTTGACCGCCTGAAAGTGTGTTGATGTCTCTTTGTGCTAAGTGTAAAATTCCAAGCTCTTCCATAATCTTTGCGGCTTTTTTAATTTGCGTATCGCTTAGATAAATTCCAAGCTTATCCACAAGTCCAAGTAAAACAACCTCAAGAGCGCTTAAACTTGCATCGATGTGATTGTCTTGGGGCATATAGCCTATAAGCTTTTTATTTAATTCTTTCGCGTCAAATTGTATTTTCCCATAGCTTTTAAATTCGCCAAAAATAGCCCCCAAAAGTGAGGATTTACCCGCACCATTTGCACCTAAAATGGCGTAAATTTTACCTCTTTCAAGCTTGAGATTGATTTTATCCACGACACATAAATCTTTACGATGCACACTGAAATTTTCAAGCTCTAGCATAGTTTTTCCTTGAAAAAATTATCCAAAAGAAAAAAGGAACACCAATTAAAGAAGTGATGATTCCAACGGGAAATAGCGCACCCGGTATGATAACCTTAGATAAAACAGAAGCGATGGATAAAAATGCCGCCCCCACAAACATCGCACTAGGCAAGAAAAACCTCTGGTCCTCTCCTACGAGCATTCTTGCAATATGCGGTGCAACAAGCCCTATAAAGCCTATAACACCTACAAAAGAAATGGCGGTCGCTGTCATAATGGAAACTAAAACGAGGGTTTTAAAGCGTAAAAGATTTAAATTTATCCCCATACTTTTAGCCCTTGCTTCCCCTAATTTAAGCGCGGTTAAAGCCCAAGAATCGCGAAGTAAGAATAAGACGCAAATGAGAGTTACTACGCTGACTATGGGTAAATTTGTCCAATTTGATTTTAGCAAAGAGCCAAAAAGCCAAAAAAGAATTTGTTGTGAAATTTCAGGTGCACTTAAATACTGCACTAAAGATAAAGAAGACTGAAATAAAAACAACAAAGAAATTCCTACCAAAACAAGCATAGCCGAGTCAAATCGTTTAAAACTTGCAAAGCCAAAAAGCACGGATGCTGCTAACATCGTCATTAAAAATGCTCCTATGGGAACAGCTGTGATAAGGGGCAAATCAAAACTTCCAAAAGCTATCACTAAAGACGCTCCAAAACCACTCGCTGCAGCAAGTCCTAGCGTGTAAGGGCTTGCCATAGGATTGTTAAGTAGGGTTTGAATTTCAGCCCCACCAATGCCAAGAGCCGCCCCAACAACTAAAGCCATCAAAGCCATAGGAAGTCTTAAAACATACACTATGCTTAAGATTGTCGGCTCGACTTCCTTATCTAAAATCGGTGCTAAAAGTGCGTTTAAAACCTCTTTTGGCGCAAGAAGTGAGGGACCTGTGGCAATGTCAAAAATCAAAGAGACAAAAGCCACACCCGTAAAAGCAAGTATGATAAATAGGCGCTTTAACTCCCTTTTTCTATGTGCTTTTAAGCTTTCCTCTATCATTTTGCTTGTATCCCAAAGGTCCCTTGTGGGATGATAGGGAGATAAGATTTGTGAAAATAGATATAGGTTTTAATCGGGTCAATATCTTCAAATAAGCTTGGATACAAGGCTTTAGCGATGTATTGTATCATTGCGGCATCGGCTAGGGTTCTTGAAGCTCCCATATAAAGCCCATAAAGTCTATTGTCTTTTATCGCAGGAAGCTCACTCCAACCCGGTCTATTTTTATAAGCATTTAGTCTTCTTAAAGCTTCTTTTTCTTCTATGTTAAAGCCCATTACCATCGCTTCTTTGTTTTTCTTTAGCTCCGTTTCGCGTCCCGCTATCATTATGACATCAGGTTTTGAGACGAGAATTTGCTCAGGATTAATGGGTGCCCATTGCTTCACAAAAGGGGCTGCGATGTTTTCGCCTCCAGCTAAATCAATAAGACTCCCCCACATATCTTTTCCATAAGTAAAACCAGCTTCATTTGGACCTTTGTTGCCAAATTCTATATAAATTTTTGGTTTAGGGAGTTTGGCTTTTTCTATCCTACTCGCGACTTCTTTGGCAGTGTTTTTATAAAAGCTTATAAGCTCTTTAGCTTTTTCTTCTTTTCCTGTGATTAGCCCTAAAAGCTCCGTGCTTTTTGCGTGAAGTTCAACCTTTTCTTTATTATAATCTAGCACGATAATGGGGATATTTGCCTCGATAATAGGCTCTAAGTCAAATTCTAAGACTTGATACTGCCAAGCTGCTAAGATAAGTAAATCAGGCTTTAAAGAAAGCACTTTCTCCACAGAAAAAGTCCCCACTTCAACTTCACCAAAATCCTCCAAAGAATTTAACCTAGGCAAGGCTTTGCTATAAACTTCCCAACTAGCAGGTGTCCAGTCCGTCCAAACTGCTTTAGAAAAGCCTACCACTTTATCTAAAGATTCTACTCCTCCAACGGCTAAAAAGTCCGTGTAGTAAAAGCCTAAAGCGATGCGTTTAGCGGGTAAATTGACCTTAACTTCTCTATCTAAAACATCTTTAAGCACAATTTCTTTAGAAAAACTCAAAGAGGATACAAGCATTAAAAATAATGCAACTTTGAAAATTTTTCGCATTTTTTCTCCTTTATAAAAATGATAAAAGATTTCATTTTAAAAATAAAAACGCATTTTATTTTTAAAAAGCTTATAAATTAATAAATTTTTTAATAGTTATTATCATTATTTAAAGTAGAAAATTTTTTAAGGTAAATTTAAAAAGCATTGTAAATTTAATGTTAAAATTTGACAAATTTCAAGGAGTTGAGAATGCCTATAGTTAATATTAAACTTGCTAAACCTACTTTAAGTAAAGAGGAAAAAGCCCAGCTCATCACCGATATAACCGAGCTTTTAAGCACGAAATATAATAAAACTAAAGAAAGAGTTGTGGTGATGATAGAGGACATTGAGCCTTATGATATAGGTTTTGGTGGTAAAAGTGTGGAGCAAATTAAGACTAGGGGCTAAATCGCGGTAGCGTTATCAAATCCACTTTAATTTTAAATCAATTTCACAAGGAAACAAAATGTTAAAAATAGGAGAAAAAGCCCCAGAATTCGAGCTTTTAAATCAAGATGGCATTAGCGTGGCTTTAAGGGATTTTTTGGGTAAAAAAGTGATTTTGTATTTTTATCCTAAGGATAATACTCCGGGCTGCACTACCCAGGCTTGCGATTTTACGCAAAATTATGAAGCTTTTGAAAATAAAAACGCTGTGATTATCGGCGTGAGTCCCGATAGCGTGAAAAGCCATCAAAATTTCATCGCTAAATTTAATCTAAAGCATATTTTACTAAGTGATAGTCAAAAAGAGGTCTGCAAATTTTACGGGGCGTGGGGGCTTAAGAAAAACTACGGCAAGGAATACGAGGGGCTAATCCGCTCTACTTTTGTCATTGACGAAGAGGGGAAGATCGCTCAAATTTATAGCCCTGTGAGTGTGAAAGAACACGCTTTAAAAGTGCTTGAGAGCCTTTAATGCTTGTTCATATTTGTTGCAGCGTGGATAGTCATTATTTCTTGCAGGAATTGCAAAAAGCCTATCCTAAGGAAAAGTTAGTGGGCTTTTTTTACGACCCAAATATCCACCCTTATAGCGAGTATGAATTGCGTTTTTTAGATGTGAAGCGAAGCTGTGAGAATTTAGGCATCAAGCTTTACAAGGGTGCGTATGAGTATGAAAAATGGCTTAATGCTGTAAAGGGCTATGAAAATGAGCCTGAAAAGGGAGCAAGGTGTGAAATTTGCTTTAATTTTAGAATGGGAGGAAGCGTAGAATTTGCTAAAAAACTAGGTGAAAAAAGGCTCACTACCACTCTTTTAACCAGTCCAAAAAAAGATTTAGAGCAGCTTAAAAATGCTTTGCAAAAAGAATGTGAGCCGTGGGGGATAGAATTTTTAGCTCCTGATTTTCGTAAAAATGGTGGCACACAAAGGCAGTTCGCTTTGGCTAAAGAGGCGATGCTTTATCATCAAAATTATTGTGGTTGCATCTATGGGCTTTCTAAGCAAAAGCAAAATAAGCCTTTCATTGACGAGCTGATGAGTCCCGTAAATCATCAAGTTTTACCTGCTAGTATTGAGGCAAGAATCGCACTTTATAAAAGGGTCAAAAATTTGGAAAAAAAAGGCGTGAAATTCAAACTTGAAAGGGAGAAATTTTTAAATTACCGCCTTTTAAGCGGACTGTTAAAAAGAGATAAAAAAGTGGTGAAAAGCTATATTTTGTTTTATTCTCATTTTAAAAACGCCCTTAGTAAATTCCGCCTTGATGAAGAGTTGCGGGGCGAATTTAAAAGCGTTAAAGATGAAATTTGTTTTTGGGATTTTGCGTATTTTAATCACAAATGTCAAAATAAATTCAAAAATTTCGAGGATTTTTTAACGCGTCCTTTGAGTGTGAAAAAGGAAATTGCTTTGAGACAAAAGGCTTTTGGAGAGTATAATCTCTCACCCATTATCATCGTAGAAAAATTATCCGCTGGGACTTACGAGCTAGTGGCAAGAAGTGAAATTTATTATGACACAAGAGAAAAAATTATGACAAAGGGATTTTGATGAAAAAAATTGTGCTATTTTTGTTTATGGCTTTGGAACTTATGGCTGGGGATTATATTAAAAAATATGGCTTTGAATTTGGGGATAATGCTTATCATTTAGCAGAACTTAAAGATGGGCAAAAGGGTGCGGTGTGTTTAGGAAAAATTTGTGAACTTAACTTGCTTTATGCTGAAGGGAATCGAACTTTTACCGGCTTTCATAATGGCGAGAATAATGAGGCGACTAATGTTTATGAAAATAATCTTTTCTTTTTGCCTGATGTTAAGCTTATTTTGGGAAGTTTAGAAAGAAAAAATTTAAATGAGGATTTAAATTCAAGCACTACAAAAGAGGCTTTTGATAAACTTTTGCAGGATAAAAAGGTTTTTTTAGAAAATGAAGAATTAAATTATTATGGTAATGAAGTGAGTCAAGAGCTAAACATCACAAAGCTTACTAAGGATAGAATTTTCTTTCGTAAATTTGTAGATTATTCTTATAGTGGTGCGGCTCATCCTAGCTTTTACACCAGTGGCTTTTCTCTTGATACAAAGACAATGGAACTTAAAACTTATATTTTAAGTGATGTGATAGAAGATAGCGAGGAATTTAGAAAATTTATTACTGAAATTCTAAGAGAGTATTTGAGTAAAAATAAAGAATATTGGGCGGATTGGGATAAGAGGAATTATTTTAGCGAAGATAAATTTGGCTTTAATCTTTTAAAGCAAGAGGTTGTTTTTATGGAAAATGGGCTTTATATTAATTTACGCTATTTGCTCAGCGAAGCGGGTAGAAATTTAGATTTCTTCGAAGTGCCATATGAAGAGTTAAAAACTTTTGCTAAGGGAGATTTAAAGCAAATTTTGGAGAAATAAACGAGCTTTTTATTTTTCGTTATATTTTTTTATGTAAAATGCGATTTAAAATTTTGAGGGCTTGTTAATGATAGATGTAATGCAGATTCAAGAAATTTTACCACACCGTTATCCTTTTTTACTCGTTGATAAAATCACGGAATTAAAAATCGGCGAAGTGGTGAAAGGCTATAAAAATATTAGCATTAGTGATTATGTATTTATGGGGCATTTTCCCGGACATCCTATTTACCCAGGAGTGCTTATTTTAGAGGGTATGGCGCAAACTGGGGGTGTTTTGGCTTTTGAAAGTATGGATGATAAGGTTAATCCTAAGGAAAAAGTGGTTTATTTTACAGGGATTGATGGGGCGAAATTTAGAAATCCTGTGCGTCCGGGCGATAGACTTGATTATGAAATGCGTGTTGTGAAAAATCGCGGTGCATTGTGGATTTTTGAGGGTAAAGCTTTTGTTGAGGGAAATTTGGTCGCAGAAGCCGAGCTTAAAGCGATGATAGTGGATAAGTGAGAGAGTTTTGAGACAAATTCATTCTAGTGCAGTGATTGAAGATGGGGCGATTTTAGGCGATGATGTGCAAATTGAAGCCTATGCCTTTGTCAGCAAAAATGCTAAAATCGGCAATGGGGTTGTGATTAAGCAAGGTGCAAGAATTTTAGCCGATACGACAATAGGCGATGAAAGCCGTGTATTTTCTTATGCTTGTGTGGGCGACATCCCTCAAGATATTTCTTATAAAGATGAGCAAAAGACAGGTGTGATTATAGGCAAAAAAGCAACGATTAGAGAATTTGCCACGATAAATTCTGGCACGGCAAAAGGCGATGGTTTCACTAAGATAGGGGACAATGCTTTTATAATGGCATATTGTCATATAGCTCACGATTGTATCTTGGGCGATAATATCATTTTGGCAAATAACGCCACTTTAGCTGGGCATGTTGAGCTTGATGATTTTGTTGTTGTTGGGGGATTAACGCCTATCCATCAATTTGTTAAAGTGGGGGAGGGTGCTATGATAGCGGGTGCTTCAGCACTTTCACAAGATATTGTGCCTTTTTGTTTAGCAGAGGGCAATAGGGCAAGTATTAGAAGTTTAAATTTAGTAGGCATTCGACGCCGTTTTGAAAAAGATGAAGTGGAGTGTTTAAATAAAGCTTATAAATTTTTATTTAAGGGTGGAGATTTAAAAGAGAATGCGAGGCTTTTACTTGAAGAGGAAAGTAGTGAAAATGTCAAAAAAATGTGTCGTTTTATTTTAGAAACGAAACGAGGGATTCCTGTGTATAAAGGCAAAAATAATGGCTAAAAAATGTAGCTTTTGCAATAAAGTCGATAATGATAATATAAGAATTTTAGCAAATGAAAATGGCGATGCTTGTATTTGTGAGTATTGTGTCGAGGGGGCTTATAGTATTATTTATGGAGAGGAAAATTCTTTAAAAAAGGCTCAAAATACAGAAAAAAGTGATTTGAATTTTCAAAATATTACCCCTAAAAGCTTAAAGGCTTATTTAGATCGTTATGTAATAGGACAAGACAGGGCAAAAAAGATTTTCAGCGTAGGCGTATATAATCACTACAAAAGGCTTTTTAGGGCAGATTTAGAAGATGATGATACTGAGCTTTTTAAATCTAATATTTTGCTTGTTGGTCCCACAGGTAGCGGTAAAACGCTTTTGGCACAGACTTTAGCACGCTTTTTAGATGTGCCTATTGCTATTTGCGATGCAACTTCTTTAACGGAGGCTGGCTATGTGGGAGAAGATGTAGAAAACATACTTACACGCCTTTTACAAGCGGCTAATAATGATGTAGAAAGAGCGCAAAAAGGTATCGTTTTTATCGATGAGATTGATAAAATTGCTAGAATGAGTGAAAATCGCTCTATTACGCGTGATGTGAGCGGTGAGGGAGTGCAGCAAGCCTTACTTAAGATTATAGAAGGAAGTTTGGTTAATATCCCTCCAAAAGGGGGTAGAAAGCATCCTAATCAAGATTTTATACAAATTGATACGAGTAATATTTTATTTGTATGTGGTGGTGCTTTTGATGGTTTGGAGCAAATTTTAAAACGCAAACTTGGCGATAAAGTTGTGGGCTTTTTTGATGATAGTGGAGAAAAAGATAAGAATTTGCTAGAGAAAATCGAGCCTGATGACTTGGTGCATTTTGGACTTATACCTGAGCTTATTGGGCGTTTGCATATCATTGCTTCTTTAAATGAGCTTGATGAAGATGATATGGTAAGAATTTTAACCGAACCTAAAAATGCAATTATTAAACAATATCAAAAACTTTTTGCCATTGATGGGGTGAATTTGAAATTTGAGAAAGACGCTTTAAGGGCTATTGCAAAACTAGCGCTTGAGAGAAAGACGGGTGCGAGAGGACTTAGGAGCATTATCGAGGAAATGATGGTTGATTTAATGTTTGAATTACCTGAATATAAAGACTATGATATTGTTATCACAAAAGAGGTCGTTTGCGAGGGTGCGAAGGCTTTGTTGATTAAGAAAAAAATAAGTTAAAGGGATATAAGAATGATTTTAGACCAGTTGATAGGATTTTTCTCCAGTGATATGGGCATCGATTTAGGCACGGCTAATACTTTGGTATTGGTTAAGGATAAGGGTATAGTGATTAATGAGCCTTCGGTTGTGGCGGTTGAGCGTGAAAGATACGGCTCTAAGGCTAAAATTCTAGCCGTGGGTAAAGAGGCGAAAGAAATGGTGGGTAAAACCCCTGGCAATATTGAGGCGATTCGCCCTATGAAAGACGGCGTGATAGCGGATTTTGATATGACTGAAAAAATGATTCGTTATTTTATAGAAAAGACACATCGTAGGAAGAGTTTTTTGCGTCCTAGGATTATTATTTCTGTGCCTTATGGCTTGACACAGGTTGAAAGAAAGGCTGTGCGTGAGAGTGCCTTAAGTGCTGGGGCTAGAGAGGTCTTTTTGATAGAAGAGCCTATGGCGGCGGCTATTGGAGCAAATTTGCCGATTCAAGAGCCTAAGGGGAATTTGGTCGTGGATATTGGTGGTGGGACGACGGAGATAGGGGTGATTTCTCTCGGGGGGCTTGTGATTTCAAAGTCCATACGCACCGCAGGCGATAAGCTTGATATGAGTATAGTTAATTATGTCAAAGATAAATATAATCTTGTCATAGGCGAAAGAACGGGTGAAGAGGTTAAAATAACCATAGGTTCAGCCGTACAACTCCCAAAAGAACTTTCTATGGTTGTAAAAGGACGCGACCAAATAAGTGGCTTACTCTCTCGCATTGAGCTTACGAGCGAAGATGTAAGGGAGGCGATGAAGGAATATTTAAAAGAGATAGCCGATGCACTTAAAATGGTGCTTGAGATGATGCCGCCTGATTTGGCGAGTGATATAGTCGAAAATGGTGTGGTTTTAACAGGAGGCGGAGCTTTGATTCGTGGGCTTGATAAGTATTTAAGCGAATTAGTGAGGTTGCCTGTATATGTGGCTGATGAGCCGCTTTTAGCAGTAGCTAGAGGCACAGGTAAGGCTTTAGAAGAAATTTCACTTTTACATCAACTAACGAATGAAGAATAAGATTTTTTATGTCTTAATCTTAGCTTTTTTGGTTTTTGTTTCTTTTTATTATGGGGGCGTGATAAAAAAAAATACTCTTTATGTTAATGATTTTGTCTTAAGTAATCTTTATGATTTTAAGGATTACTTGAGTGCTTCCATTTCCAAGCATTTTGACCAAGCCGAGCAAATTGAAATTCTAAAAAAAAGAAATAAAGAATTAGAAGAAAATTCTATACTTCTTAACACTTTCGCAGACCGCATTAATCGCTTTTTGGAGGATAAAAATTCTACTCAATATTTTCCAAGTTTAACACTCACAAGAGCGATTTCTTATGTTGGTGTGAATAATTATCAAAAAGTATGGCTTGATGATTTCAAAACAAGCACGAAAAACCGCGGTTTAATTTATTCTGGTTTTAGTGCTGGTATAGCAGTTAATAAAGACGGCAGGACTATGGCGCTTTTGCAAGGTGATGAAAAGTGCATCTTTTCCGTTTATATAGGAAAGGAAAAATACCCCGGCATTATACACGGCGAAAATGGCAAGGTTGTGGTAAAATTTATCCCTAAATCTTCTAAGATAAAAGAGGGTGATGTGATTTATACAAGTGGGTTTGATAATGTCTTTTTTGCTGGAGTTGGTGTAGGTGTGATTGAAAGCATTAGTGAAGATGATATGTATCAAAATGCCCTTGTAAAACCTTATGTCAATCTTAATATCCCTTCTTATTTATACATCATTGAAAAAACTTATTGAAATCCACTTAAAAACTTTGATTAGTGAAATTTAGTTATAATTTTGCATTTTTACTTTAGGAAAGACTTATGCCGAAGCGAAATGATATTAACAATATTTTACTTATAGGAAGCGGACCTATCGTGATAGGACAGGCTTGCGAGTTTGATTATTCTGGCACTCAGGCGGCTAAAACTTTAAAAGAGCTTGGATACCGCGTTGTTTTGATTAATTCAAATCCTGCGACCATTATGACAGACCCTGAATTTGCTGATGCAACTTATATAGAGCCGATTACAAAAGAAAGTATTTTAAGCATTATTAAAAAGGAAAAGATTGATGCTATTTTGCCGACTATGGGCGGACAAGTAGCTTTAAATGTCGCTATGCAAGTTTTTGAGAGTGAAGAATTTAAAAAAGATTTTTCTTTCGTGAAATTCTTAGGCGCAAAGCCTGAGGCGATAAAAAAGGGCGAAGATAGACAAGTCTTTAAAGAGTGTATGAAAAAGATAGGTATGGATTTGCCCAAATCTATGTATGCTTATGATTATGACGAGGCTTTAAAGGCGGTCGATGAGATAGGCTTTCCTTTGATGATACGCGCTTCTTATACGCTTGGGGGTGCTGGTAGTGGCGTGGTGTATAATTTAGACGAATTTAAGGACCTTGCCACTGCTGCACTTAGCCTTTCTCCCATCCACGAAATTTTGATTGAGGAAAGTTTGCTTGGTTGGAAAGAGTATGAGATGGAGGTTATACGCGATAAATTTGACAATTGTATCATCGTTTGTAGCATAGAAAATTTAGACCCTATGGGTGTGCATACGGGTGATAGCATTACCATAGCTCCCGCCCTGACCCTCACGGATAAAGAATATCAAGCGATGCGTAATGCTTCTTTTGCCATCTTGCGCGAGATAGGTGTAGATACTGGTGGTTCTAATGTGCAATTTGCCATCCATCCACAAAATGGCAGAATGATAGTGATAGAAATGAATCCTCGCGTCTCACGCTCTTCAGCCCTTGCTTCTAAAGCGACAGGTTATCCTATTGCTAAGGTTGCTACGCTTTTAGCGGTTGGCTTTAGTTTGGATGAGATTAAAAATGACATCACAGGAACTCCCGCTTCTTTTGAGCCAGCGATTGATTATATCGTAACTAAAATTCCGCGTTTTACCTTTGAGAAATTTCCCGGAGCTAATGAAATTTTAGGCACGGCGATGAAGAGCGTGGGTGAAGTTATGGCGATAGGGAGAACTTTTAAAGAGAGTTTGCAAAAGGCACTTTGCTCACTGGAGAGAAATTATAGCGGTTTTGATAGGGTTTTATTTGAAGATAAAAATGAGCTAGTTTTTAAGATAAGAAATGCAAATGAAAAAAGACTTTTATACATAGGAGAAGCTTTTAGGCAGGGCTTCAGCACGGAAGAGCTTTATGAGCTTTGTAAAGTTGATAGGTGGTTTTTGGAGCAAATTAGAGAAATTGTAGAGTTTGAAAAACGCATTGATATGGACATTTTAAGCGACAAAGTGCTTTTAAGAAAAGCAAAAACTATGGGCTTTTCGGATAAAAAAATCGCCGCCTTAGTCAATGAAAAGGATAATTTAGAACTCTCGCAAAATGATATTTACTATTCTAGAATGAAACATAAAATCATAGCGGAATTTAGCGAGGTGGATACTTGTGCTGGGGAATTTAAAGCTTTAACGCCTTATCTTTACTCAAGCATTAATGCTAGTGAGCTAACTCAAAGTAAATTTGAAAACAAAAAGGAAAAAAAGGTGCTGATTATAGGCGGAGGACCTAACCGCATAGGGCAAGGCATTGAATTTGACTATGCTTGTGTGCATGCGTCTTTTGCGCTTAAGGATTTGGGTATTAAAACCCTAATGTATAATTGTAATCCAGAAACCGTTTCAACCGATTATGACACGAGTGATGTTTTATATTTTGAGCCGATTGATTTCGAGCATTTAAGAGCTGTGATTGAGAGAGAAAAACCTGACGGCGTGATAGTGCATTTTGGGGGGCAAACTCCGCTTAAATTTGCTAAAAGGCTCAGTGCTTTTGGAGCGAAAATCATAGGAACAAGTGCTAGGGTGATTGATTTAGCAGAAGATAGAAAGAAATTTGCGCTTTTTTGCGAGAATTTGGGGATTAATCAGCCTAGAAATGCTACGGCTACAAAGGTGGAAGAAGCTGTTTTAAAAGCGAGTGAAATAGGTTATCCTGTGCTTGTGCGTCCAAGTTATGTTTTAGGTGGGCGTGCGATGCGTGTGGTGTATGATGAGGCAGAACTTCGTCTTTATATGCAAGAGGCTGTGGCTGTGAGTGAGCGAAGCCCCGTTTTAATAGATGAATTTTTAGATAATGCCACAGAAATTGATGTCGATGCGATAAGTGATGGTAAAGATGTCTATGTGGCAGGCATTATGGAGCATATCGAGGAGGCTGGAATTCACTCAGGTGATAGTGCTTGTTCATTACCCCCTTGTAATATAGACGAAAAAATGCAAGAGCTTATCCGCCAAAAAACAGCCGATATCGCCTTAAATTTAGGTGTTAAAGGGCTTTTAAACATCCAGTTTGCTTTGCACGAAAATAAGCTTTTTATGATAGAGGTTAATCCTCGCGCAAGTCGCACCGTGCCTTTTGTGAGCAAGGCGACTGGTTTGCCTTTGGCTAAGGTTGCTACGCGTGTGATGTGGCAGGGGAATTTAAAAGAAGCTTTAAGCTTTTATGATAAATTTGGCGTGGTGGATTTTAAGGAAAAAATTCTGTGTCCTAAAAAGTTAAATTATCTTAGCGTGAAAGAGGCTGTTTTTCCTTTCGCAAAATTAAGTGGAAGTGATTTAGAACTTGGACCTGAAATGCGTTCAACCGGTGAAGTTATGGGGATTAGTAAAGATTTTACTAAAGCGTATGCGAAAAGTCAAATTTGTGCGTTTAATCCTCTTCCTAAAAGCGGAGTGGTATTTATCTCTTTAAAAGAGAAAGATAAAAAATTTGCCACCAAAATCGCTGAAAAATATTTAAAATTAGGCTTTTCTCTGCTTGCTACGAGTGGCACTTGCACAATTCTTAAAGAAGCTGGATATGCGTGTGAGTTGGTTTATAAAATTTCAGAAGGACGCCCAAATGTCGAGGATAAACTCAAAAATGGCGAAATTCACCTTGTGATAAATACAAGCGATACGCATAGTTTTGTGGGCGATACGAAGAAGATTAGAGAAAATATTTTGCGTTTTAAAATCCCTTATTTTACAAATTTACGCTCCGCTTTTGCGGGTGCAAAAAGCATTAAAGCAATGCAGGATAAGAGTTATTTAGAAGTAAAAAGTTTGCAGGAATGGCTCAAAGGTTAAAAATGCTCTTGAAACCTAAGGGTTAAAAGTGTATCTAGAGTTTTTGCGTGTTTAATTATTTCAAAATCCTAGGTAGAGTAATGCCTGTTTGTTTTTGATACTTGCCTTTTTTATCCTTATAGGTCGTATCACAAGGGCTATCCCCCTCCAAAAATAGCACCTGAGCTATGCCCTCATTAGCATAGATTTTGGCAGGTAGGGGGGTGGTGTTAGAAATTTCTATGGTGATATGTCCTTCAAATCCCGGTTCAAATGGCGTTACATTGACTATAATCCCACATCTTGCATAAGTACTTTTACCTAGACAAATGGCTAAAACATCATCGGGCATTTTAAAATATTCTACCGTCCTAGCCAGAGCAAAGGAATTTGCAGGCACTATACACACATCGCCCACAAAATCGACTACATTAGCCTCAAGGAAGTTTTTTGGGTCAATGACGGTCGAATTAATATTGGTAAAAATCTTAAATTCTCTCCCCACTCTTATGTCATAGCCATAGCTTGAAAGCCCGTAGCTTACGACACCCTTGCCTATATTTGCTTCACAAAATGGCTCGATCATTTGGTGTTTTTGTGCCATTTCTCTTATCCATTTATCTGCTTTTAAACCCACTTTTTTCCTTTCAAATTTATGTCAATTTTAGCGAAAAAGAGTTTAAATTTCTTATCATACACTTAAAAATTTTATAATGACATTTTAAATTTTTATAAGGATTGAAAATGAAAAAGTTATTTTCTGCTTTTTTAGTAGCTTTGACAAGTTTTTTTGTGGTGGCTTGTAATGATTCTGCAACGCCTAGTGCTGATGCAAATGCAAGTTTAAGTTTAAAGGTAGGCACTGCACCTAATTATAAGCCTTTTGATTATAAAGAAGATGCGAAATTGACAGGTTTGGATATTGATTTAGTTAATGAAATCGCTAAAAGAGAAGGCATTGAGCTTACTTGGGTGGAGATGAGTTTTGATGGGCTTATCCCAGCTTTAAAAACAGGCAAGATTGATATGATAGCTTCTGCGATGAGTGCGACAGAAGAAAGAAGAAAAAGCGTAGATTTTAGCGATGTTTATTATACGACTAAAAATCTTTATATCAAGAAAAAAGATAATGTGGACTTAAATTCTAAAGAGGATTTGGAGGGTAGAAGTATAGGTGTGCAAGTTGGCACTTTACAAGAGCCAGCGGCTAAAGCGATTAAAGATTCTAAAGTGCAGGCGAATGAAAGCTTGAGCGTTGTTATTATGGCACTTAAGGAAGGTAAGATTGACGCTGTGGTCGCGGATAAAGATGTTTCAAAGGGCTTTTTGAAAGAAAATGAAGATTTGGTAGAGTTTTTTGAAGAAGAAGACGGAAGTGAGGGCTTTAGTTTCGCTTTTGATAAAGATAAGCAAAAAGTGGCGATTGAGAAATTTAATAAAGGATTAAAAGAATTAAAAGAGGACGGCACTTATGATAAAATTTTAGCTAAATACGAACTTAAATAATTAAAAACTTAGCCTTGCGATACTTTCTTGCAGGGCTTTAAAAAATCTATCAATATCTTCTTTTTCGTGTGTGTAGTGAAAACTCACTCTAACCCAGCCCGGTCTAAATTTTAATGTTTCATTATCTTTTAAACCAAGCAAATCGTGTCCATAAGGACCAGCACAAGCACAACCAGCTCTTGTTTCTATATGAAAACGCTTACTTAAATCATAAGCTAAATCAAAAGGCGAAAGCTTTTTAATATTAAAGGAAAAAATGGCTAATCTGTGCGTTAAATTTTTAGCATAAAGTTCTAAATTTGGCACTTCTTGACATTTCTCAAAGAAATAATCTTTCAAGATTTTTTCTTTTTTTTCTATATTTTTAAGCCCTATGTTATCTCTAATCTCAAAGGCTAAAGAAGCGCGAATGAGTTGCAAAATTCCTGGTGTTCCTGCTTCTTCTAAATTTTCTTCATTACAAAGATAATTTTGCGAAGTGCGTGAGACATAGCCCACAGTGCCTCCTGCAGCGAAGCTTGGTGTCGTTCCGCATAGGTTTTTTTTAATCACTAAAATTCCACACGAGCCTACTCCACCTACGAGCTTATGCGCACTGATGAAAAGTGCATCGTAAAATTCACAAGGGATATTTTTATAAGGAATGAAACTTGAGCCATCAAAGGCGACTAAGCCTCCATACTTTCTTACAAGAGTGGAAATTTTTTTATAATCACTTAAAATTCCTGTAACATTTGAAGCGAGGGAAAAACTTGCGATAATTTCTCTTTTTTGATTTTGCTTTAAAATTTGCTCCAAAAAGGTAAAATCAATACCCCCTTGTTTGTCTAAAGGCACTCTCACGCACTCACAAAGAGCCTCTCTAAAAGAAAGCTCATTAGAATGATGCTCATAAGGTCCTACAAGCACGAGCGGGAGGGAATTTGGATTAATTTTGCTTAAATATTTTTGTTTTAAAACGGGAGAGGCGTAAAGCCCTAAAAGCTCTTGAAATTTCTTAATCGCCCCACTGCTACCTGTGCCACAAGAAATTAGAGCAAAATCATTGCTTAAATTTAAGCTTTTTTTAATGCTACTTCTTGCTTCTTCGTAAAGTTTTTGCATTTTAAAGGCGTTAAGTGAGCTTTCTGAATGGGTATTCGCATAAAAAGGAAGGATTTTTCTTATGCGTTTTTCCACACTTTTAAGAGCTAAAGCACTTGCGGCAAAATCCAAATAAAGCGTGTCTTTATGCAAAATTAAATCTTTTTTTAAATCCTTTATTTGCAAATATTATCCTTAATGAAATTTTGTTAAAATTATACAAAAATTATTCTAATAAAGGAAAAGCATTAAATTTCATAGTTTTTCGTGTCTGCATCCTGAGTTAAATTTAAATCAAATGGTCGATTTTTATAGTGTGTTTGATGGGCTTGATGTGGCGTATTTTTCTGGTGATATTTTTGAAGATATTAGAACATTGATACTGCCAAATTATGAGCTTTTAGATAAAAAATTTTTGATTAATAAAACAGAAGCAAAAGCTTTGACCTTGTTTGCTAAAAATAATCGCAAAAGATATTCTATTAACCGGGAAATTCAGCATTTTAAAGCGCTTAGTAGTTTTAACAAACTTTTAAAATTAGAAATTTTACGCATAGAAAAAAGCAAAGAAGATAAGATAGAAAAATCCAAGCATCAAAAGCTAAAAAAAGAGTTAAGAGACTATGTCATTCAAGATAAGATTCTTTTCAAAAACCACTATACGCGTTTTCATTTTTATTTTTTGAAGCCAAATGAAGCCTTGATTTTAAAAAATAAATTTGAAGAGTTGCTAGAGCTTATAAAAGAAAAATTTGAGTTTTATCAAAGTTTTTGTTTTGAGCAATTAGCAAGGGAATTTGTGGAAAAACACTTTAATCTTTGTTGTGTGCAAAGTTATTGGGATAGGAATTTGGAGCTTGATTTGTATTATAAAGATGAAAAAATTTGTCTCATCGGCGAGGTTAAATTTAAAAATAAAAAGGTTTGTAAAAATATCCTCAATGCCCTTTATAAAAAGGCACAGGAGCTAAATTTAAAGCCTGATTATTATATCATTTTTTCCAAAAATGGCTTTTCTAAGGAACTTGAAAGCTTACAAAATGAAAATTTGCTTTTATTTGATTTAAATCATTTTAAAATTTTAATGTGAGGGTAAAATGGATAAAAATATTTTGCAAAGTTTAGATTCTAATGAAAAGGAAACCCTACAAAAAGGGCTTCAAAGCTTAATTGAGCAAACTTATGTGATAGAAAATGAGTATAAAATTCTCAATGAAAATTATAACGCTCTAAGGGCTATGATGAGCGAGGTGATTGAGGTTTTGCCGACTGCGTTGTGGATTATGGATAAGGATAAAAATATCATCTTGCAAAACCGCGCCGCCGCACAAAATGCAAATTTGTTGGAGCAAATTGATTTAAAAAACGCCCATTATGAGCTTGAATTTGAAAATAAATTTTATACCATAAAAATCATACCGCAAAATGAAAAAATCATCATTTCAGCCACAGATATTAGCGATGAAAAGCGTAATGAACGCCTTGCTAGTATGGGAAGTGTGGCGGCACATTTAGCACACGAGATAAGAAATCCTATAGGTTCTATCTCTTTGCTAGCTTCTACGCTTTTTTCTAGGGTTGAGCTTAAAAATAAAAACATCGTGCTTGAAATTCAAAAAGCTATAGCTAGGGTTGAAAGAATTGTAAATTCTACGCTACTTTTTACTAAGGGAGTGCATATTAATAAAAGTTTTTTTAATCTTTTGGAGCTAAAAGAAGAGTGCGAGCAAGCGATAAATTCTTATAATTTTTCTAGTGAGATTGAATTTGATATCGAGTTTTTTGACTTGGAAATCAATGCCGATAAAGCTTTACTAAGTCTTGTTTTGCAAAATCTTATCTATAATGCTATTGATGCGATTGAAGAAGATGAGGTGGAAGAGCCTAAGATTAGCATTAAGGCTTACATTAAGGAAGCGAATTTGCGTGTAGAAATTTTGGATAATGGTTGTGAGATTAAGGACGAAAAGCTTGTTTTTGAAGCTTTTAAAACAACGAAGCTGAAAGGAAATGGGCTTGGACTTTCTTTGTCTAAGGAAATTATCAATGCCCACAAGGGAGAGCTTGGCTTTAAGATAAAGCCTAAGCTATTTTATTTTACCTTACCTCTTGAGCTGATTGACTATGCCTAGCATTTCATCACTGGTTGTGATGGCTTTTGAGCCTGCTTCGTAGGCTCTTTGTCCGGTAATTAAATCGGTCATTTCTTCTACAAGCTGGACATTGCTAAGTTCAACAAAGCCGTGTCTAATATTACCAAGTCCATCTTCTCCCGCTATACCAGCGACAGGCGCACCACTTGCTCCCGTTTCTAAATAAAGATTATCCCCCATAGAGTGAAGTCCCGCTGGATTGATAAATTGCACAAGTTCAATTTGTCCAATTTGCGTTTCTTCTTGCTCCCCTGCTAACATTACAGATACCGTGCCGTCTTTTGCGATACTAATGTTTGTCGCACCCTCTGGCACGGTCATTTCAGGGATTAGCCTATATCCGTCCGAATTGACAACATTACCCTCATTATCCCTAGTAAATTGTCCATTTCTTGTATAAGCTGTTGTGCCGTCAGGAAGTTGAATTTGAAAAAAACCATTACCCTCAATCGCCATATCAAAACTATCTGTGCTGGTAGATTTATAACTTCCCGGGGTAAAAACTTTAGTTACCGCCGTAGGACGCACACCTAAACCCACTTCAATACCCGATGGAGAAAGCGTTGTAGCGGAGGTGGAAGTGCCTGCGTATTTCATTGTTTGATACATTAAATCAGAAAATTCCGCTCTTGATTTCTTAAAGCCTACGGTATTTACATTAGAAATATTATTTGAAGTTACATCGATTTGTGTTTGCTGGGCTACCATACCAGTTGCCGCAGTGTGTAATGAACGCATCATTGTTTATCCTTTTTGTTTTATTTTATCACTTGACACTTGCGAGTTTGTTAATCGCATCTTGATTTAAGTCATCCATATGAGCTGTCATCACTTTTTGATACATCTCAACCATTCTATTTGCTTCGATAAGCCCTACCATTTCACTGACGGGATTGACATTTGAGCCTTGAGAAAAACCTTGTTTAACAGAATTTGAAATTTCCAAATCTCTAATGCGCGTTAAATCGTCTATTTTATAAACATTATCTCCGTCTTTTTGCAAAGCCCTTATATCATCAACTTGGGCGATGAAAAGTCTTGCATTATCCTCTCCATCGACCGTGATGTTGCCATTTTTATCTGCATTAATATGCACAGCACCATTACCGATGATAATGCCAGCACCTTCAGGGTTATTAAAATAATTACTACTTAAGACTTTATAGCCTTGTTTATTGACCAAATAACCCTCATCATCAAGCTGGAAATTTCCGTCTTTTGTGAGTCTAATTTCTCCATTTTTTGTTTGCACGAGATAAAAGGTATCCTCTCTTGTCATTGCAAAGTCTAAAGGGTTGTTTGTCGCCTTTAAAGAACCTGTGCTAAAGTCTGTGTAATCTTGCGAAATTTGAGGCACTCTATCTATTGTCGTATTGACAAAGCGAGAGGCTTCTCTTGTGTGATTTTCTATAGGCAACTCATCCTGAGTTTCTTTAAAAATCCTTTTAAAATCCGCAATAACAACATCATCTCTTTTATAACCACTTGTGTTAATGTTTGCTAGGTTGTTTGTGATAACTTCGAGCTTGTTAAACTGCGTTACCATACCACCAGTTGCTTGATAATATCCATTTTGCATATTTTCACCTATATTTAAGATTTCACAGCTATCTTAGCAAAATCTGTTCCACTTTTTAAAAAGGCTTTATTTTGGGAGTTTGATAAGCTTAAAAGCAAGATGAAGCATAAAAAAGAGACAAGAAATTCCAATAATGCAAGCCCCACTTGAAAGATTAAAATACGCACTTAAAAATAAACCAAGCACACAAAAAATAGCACTCAAACAAGAAGAAATTATCATCATAGCCTCAAGTCTTTTGGCAAAAGATTCTGCGATAAAACTTGGGATACTAAGAAGTGCCATCACTAAAATAAGCCCTACAAGGCGTATGGAAATGACAATACAAAAGGCAAGCATTGCGATTAAAAGATAGTGAAAAAAGCTTGTATTTACCCCTCTCACTTTTGCGAATTCGCTATCAAAGCTTACAAGCTCAAATTGTCTATAAAATAAAAATAAAAGCAAAATAAAAGCACCATCAACAAAAGCCATTAGCCATAAATCATTCGCAGAAACTGCTAAAATTGAGCCAAATAAATAAGCCATCAAATCGCTATTTTGACCCGGACTTAAATCAATCAAAATAATCCCAAACGCCATTCCAAACGCCCAAATCACAGCGATGAAACTATCGCTTCTATAATGATAGCGTTTGCTTAAAAAGGCAACTAAAAAAGCTAAAAAAAGTGTAAAAATGCTTGCGCTAAGTAAAATAGGCAAGGAAAAATAAAATGCCAAGCCTATCCCTCCAAAAGCTCCGTGCGTAATGCCTCCAGCCATAGAAAAAAGGCGGTTTATCATCACTAAAACTCCCATAGCTCCACACGCTACGCTAACCAAAAGAGCGGCTAAAAGAGCATTTTGAAAAAAGGTATAGTTTAAAAGCTCAAGCATTATTTTGCCTAAAATTTTTAATTGTGCTTAAAGTGGGATTTTTGGGACAATTTATAATTTTACTTTCGCAAAAGTTTTTTTCCTCGCAGTCTAAGCAATGCTCCAAACTCATCTCCACATCACAAAAATGCGTGTGATTTTCATACAAATGCTTTAAAAAGGTGCTTTTTTGCTTTTCTTTTTTGTCGTTGTTGTGTAAAAAAAGCTCTTTATTTAAATGTGCGATTTTATCACTATAAGCAAGGACTAGGTTAATATCGTGGCACACGGTTATAACGCCCATTCCCTCACTATGCAAGGCGCTTAGCATTTCAAAAATTTGCACCGCACTCTTGCTATCAACACTTGCTGTTGGCTCATCTAAAATTAACAATTTGCATTGATACACCAAAGCCCTAGCAATCAGCACTTTTTGCCTTTGTCCTCCACTTAATTCATTTAAACTTTTATCCCAAAACTCCTCCATACCTACGCTTTTAAGGGCTTTCATCGCTTTTTCTTTGTCTTTTTTTGTATAAAAGCCAAAGATTTTTTGACTCACAAGCCCCATTAAGACGATTTCAAGAGCGCGTGCGTTGAAATTTGGATTTGCTAGGCTATGTTGTGGGACATAGGCAATTTCATTTTTTTGGATATTAAAAAATTCAACTTGTTTTTTAGAGTTTAAAAGTCCCAAAATGAGCTTTAAGAGTGTTGATTTCCCAGCTCCATTTGCACCGATGATGGAGAGAAATTCGCGGCTATCATAGCTAAGATTGATATTTTTTAAAATTTCTTCTTTGTCGTAGCTATAATTTAAATTGTTAATTTTAAAATAAAGCACTAAAAAGCCTTTTTTAACGCCTTAGTCGTTTCTAAAAGCTCTTTGTCCCACTCCTTTGAGAGATGATTAATCATTGCAATTCTTGCATTGCACTCTTTTGCTAAAACCCTTGCAGCATTTTCAGGAAAGCCCGGCTGCACGAAAATGACTTTGATATTTTCTTCTCTTGCTTTTTTTATAATGCGTTTTAAATCACTGATTTTAGGCTCTTTTCCTGCTATTTCTACCGGAATTTGCTCCAAATGATAGCGTTTTGCAAAATATGCCCAAGAAGGGTGATAAACGATAAATTTGCGATTTTTCACTCCTTTTAATTCCTCATCGATTTGTGAATTTAGACTTTCTAGTTCTTTATGAAAATTTTGCAAATTGTTTTCATATACTTTAGCATTTTGTGGGTATTTTTCTTTGAGGGCTGTGGCTATGTTTGTCGCTAGGATTTTGACTAAAATGGGATCAAGCCAAGTGTGTATATCCTTAGCGTGGTCGTGGTCGTGATGCTCGTGTTCTTCTTCAAATTCTAAAAAGTGAATATTTTTTTGAGTATTTACAATGCTTAAGTTTGGAAAATTACGCTTAAATTTATCTAAAAAAACTTTTTCAAATTCCAAACCCATCGTAAAATAAATATCGCTTTTTTCAAGTTTGCTAAGATGAGATGCTTTAAATTCAAAGGTATGCTCATCACTATTTTGCGGTAAGAGCGTGTTAATTTCTACGCTATCTCCTGCGATTTTTTTGACAAAAAATTCCTGCGGAGCAATGCTAACGCTGACTATGGGTTTTGCGACTAAAAAACTAAGAGTAAAAAGTAAAAAGAATAGAATTTTTTGCATCATTTCCTACCTAAATTTTAAATGCAAAATTATACGAAAATAATCTTAAAAATGCACTAATTTACAAAAAAAAAAAAAACAAATTAATTTTTAAGAATTCTTGTATTAAAATTGCCACTTTGCAAGAATTCCTAAAGGAGAAAGTTATGACAAAAACACTTGGAGGCAAGATTTTAGCCTGTGTTGTGGCGATTTTTGTTGTAGTGATTGGTGTGATTGTAACTTACAACTATATTTCTAGTTCAAGTCAAATTTCCACACTTTTTAGAAGTATTCAAAGAGGTATTTTAGACGCTTCTTATACTACGATAGATATTACGATGAATGTTGAGGCAAAGCAGCATTTAAATGCTGTAGCGGAGCAAATTGTCGCACTGGATAAAAATGATGTTATCGCTCAAAGACGCGTTTTGATGACGGCGGAGGAGCTTATTAAATATCCTTCTATGTATATTGTTTATGAAAATGATGGTAAAGTTATTTTGCAGGATTACCATCCTGAAGTGGGTATTGAGAATTTATCTTCAAATTTTGATAATGTCGGTTTAGACTTAAGAGATAGATTTTGGTACAAAGAGACCAAAGAAAAGAAGCAGGGTATAGTTAGTTCCACTTACATTTCAAGTGCGGGTAATTATAAGGGTCAAAGACTTGTAACGGCAACTTATCCTTTAATTAAAAATGGCGAATTTATCGGTGTTATTGGTATGGATTTATTTGTCGGTGATTTTCAAAAAAGATTTGAAAATTTTGAAAGAGAAGAGTTGCCAAATTTAGATGTTTATATCACGGACACTAGTGGAAAAATTTTCTCTCATAAAGATCCTGCAATTGTTGAAAGCACTACGGAAACAGAAGCTGAAAAAGCTTTAAAAGAAGCTTTGAAAAAAGCTCCTGAAGGTGAGTTTAATTATAATCATAATAATGAAGATAGAGTGGGCTTTTACAAGCAGTTTCCTTTTGGCTGGACCATAGTTTCTGTTACAACTCAAAGTGATTATACAAACGCAATTAATAAGCAATTTTTCATCAGCACGGCAATAGCTTTAGTTTTGCTTGTTGTTGGTGCGATGTTTTTAGTGGTGTTTGTGAAAAAGCTTGTCGCTCCAATTCACTCCATCCAATCCGGTCTTAACTCCTTCTTCGATTTCATCAACCATAAAACACAAGACATCTCTACTATCAATGTAAATACAAGTGATGAGTTTGGTCAAATGGCAAAAGCCATTAATGAAAATATCCTAGCAACTAAACAAGGACTTGACCAAGATAAACAAGCCGTCAAAGAAAGCGTAGAAACAGTAGGCATAGTAGAAAATGGTAACCTCACTGCAAGAATCACAGCTAATCCTAGAAACCCACAACTTATAGAACTCAAAAATGTTTTAAATGATCTTCTTGATGTTTTACAAGCTAGAGTGGGTAAAGATATGAATAAAATCCGTTCTATCTTTGAAGAATTTAAAAGCCTAGACTTTAGAAATAGAATTGAAGATGCAACAGGTAGTGTAGAAGTAACAACTAATGCCTTAGGCGAAGAAATCATCAAAATGCTAAAACAAAGCTCAGACTTTGCAAATTCTTTAGCCAATGAAAGCTCCAAATTACAAAACGCTGTGCAAAACTTAACAACAAGTTCAAATTCTCAAGCAGCTTCTTTAGAAGAAACAGCTGCTGCTTTAGAAGAGATTACTTCCTCTATGCAAAATGTCTCTCAAAAGACAAGTGATGTTATCACTCAAAGTGAAGAGATTAAAAATGTAACAAGCATTATAGGTGATATAGCTGACCAAATCAATCTTCTAGCCCTTAATGCTGCCATAGAAGCTGCAAGAGCAGGAGAACACGGAAGAGGCTTTGCCGTCGTGGCTGATGAAGTTAGAAAACTAGCTGAAAGAACCCAAAAGTCTTTAAGTGAGATAGAAGCAAATACTAACCTTCTCGTTCAATCTATCAATGATATGGCAGAAAGTATTAAAGAGCAAACTGCTGGTATCACTCAAATCAATGAAAGTGTAGCTCAAATCGACCAAACCACTAAAGATAATGTAGAAATAGCTAATGAAAGTGCTATCATCTCTAATAATGTTAGTGATATAGCAAATAATATCCTTGAAGATGTGAAGAAGAAGAAGTTTTAAGCTTCTTTCTTTACTCTTGCCCCCACGCTCTTTTGTGGGGGTTAATTGGTGATTAATGCAAGTAGAATTGCAACAATAAGAAAAATTAAGAAATATTTTAAAAATTTGCCTTTTGTTTTTTTATGTGTTGCCATAAATGCTTTTTTATCAAAAATCATGGTTTGTAAGATTGTATGCATCGCTCCATCAATTTGTGCTAAGGATTGTGAGCCATTTTCATAAGTTATAATAATTGTTGAAATTTGCTGATTTCCTCCAGCCATACCACCTACTATAGCTCCTACTCCACCTAATAAAAGTCCGCCAATAGCAGCTGCAGCAATTGTTCCACCGGCTTTTTTACAATTGTCTTGATTTGCAATTTCTATTGATGAGATATTTGAGAGATAAAAATTTTCTTTATCTATAACTTTTGTAACATTCATCATTCTATCTTTATTTTTAATATAGCGGTATTCATTTCCTGCGTAAGCACCAGCTAATATTTTGATTTTTGCCATTTTTTTCCTTTGTGAGATATTGATAAAAAAGAAAAATAACAAAAAAAAAAAAAATAAAAAGCAAATCGTTAAGTTTATAAATTTAAGAAAATTTGATAATGAAGTGATAAATTATTTGTTTTTCATTAAAATAAGCCCTCCGCCGACTATACCAATGATTCCTAAAAATACCATAGCGCTAGGAAAAGAATCGCCCAAAAGCATACCGATGATAATGGAAAAAACAACATCTAAATAACTCACCCCAGCCACAACCCCAGCTTGTTTGGCGATACCATAACTTTTAGTGATGTGAATTTGATAAATCGCGCCTAAAATTCCCATCGCTAAAATAAAAATCCAAGCTGTAAAAGAGGGCATAACAAAAGGAGCGATGAGAAAATCAAGCTTTTCGCTTGTGTAAAATTCGCCCACAAGCATAGAAATCAAAGGCATTAATGCACCTATGAAGACAAAAGAAAAGGCGATTTGCTCTGTTGCATAATAGCCCCTTAATTCCCTCACGCTTGTAAGTGCTAGGGCTGCTAAAAAGCCACTTAAAACACCTAGAGCGGAATTTTTTAAGTCAAAGCCATTACCATTTGCCCAAGGCTGTGCGATTAAAAGCACACCTAAAAAGGCGATGAGAATTCCAAACCAGCCTTTAAGCCCTATATTTTCTTTAAAAATTACAAAGGCGATTAAAGTGATGAAAATGGGGGAGGTTTTTTGAAAGGCAAAAGCCCCTCCAAGCGTGATGTTTGAGATATTATAGAAAAAAAGATATAAAGAAAGTGTGCCGACAACGCCCCTAAAAATCAAAAGCCAAAGTCGCCCACCCTCTTTATGGGTTCTTAATTTCCTTAGCATATAAAGCATAAAAATCACACCAATGATATTGCGAAAAAACATAATTTCTATGGAGCTTAACTCTTCGCTTAAAATTTTCGCACAAGCACTCATTAGCGCAAAGTCTAAACAAGCTAGAATCATAAAATAAACGCCCAAATTATGCTTAATCACCCTTAGCATAGGTTTTCCTTTAGTGAAATCTCGCTATTTTAGTCTTTTTTTGCTTAATTTTAAGGCAAATTTTATATAATCCCTTTTAAAAAAGTTGGAAAAATGCAAAGTATCATACTTATAGGTAAGCCAAATGTCGGCAAATCAAGTCTTTTTAACCGCATCGCTAAACAAAGAATCGCCATTACAAGTGAAATTTCAGGCACGACAAGAGATACAAATAAAATCAAAGTGGAGGTTAATGGTAAAGAAGCTTTACTTATCGATAGTGGCGGGCTTGATGAAAGTGATGAGCTTTTTAAAAATGTGAAGCAAAATTCCCTAAAGACGGCTAAAAATGTGGATATTATCCTTTATCTTGTCGATGGTAAAAAAATGCCCGATGATGAGGATAGGCAATTTTTTTACGCTTTAAAGAAACTTAAAAAACCTATGGCACTTATCATTAACAAGGTCGATAATAAAAAAGATGAGGAAAGAGCTTGGGAATTTGCTAGTTTTGGAGTAAAAGAAATTTTTAATCTTTCGGTAACGCATAATGTAGGGCTTGATGAGCTTTATACTTGGCTTGAGAATTTTTTGCATACTAGTGTTTTAAAAAACGATGAAGAAGAGCAAAGTTTGGAGGAATTTTTAGAGGATTTTAATGAAGAGAGAGAGATTAAATTTAAAGACATCGATGAAAATCATATCAAAATCGGCATAGTAGGACGCGTAAATGTCGGTAAGTCAAGCCTTTTAAACGCCCTTGTGAAAGAGCAAAGAAGCGTGGTAAGTAGCATAGCTGGCACGACTATAGACCCCGTCAATGAAAGCGTGGTATATAAGGATAAGGTTTTGGAATTTATCGACACAGCTGGCATTAGAAAAAGGGGCAAAATTCAAGGGCTTGAACGCTTTGCGCTAAACCGCACGGAAAAAATGCTTCAAAGCTCTCAAATCGCTCTTTTGGTTTTGGATGCAAATGAGGGCTTTAACGAGCTTGATGAGCGTATCGCGGGGCTTATTAGTAAGCATTATTTGGGTGTGATTATCGTGCTAAATAAATGGGATAAAACAAGTTTTGAATTTGACAAGGTTGTCAAAGAGCTAAGGCTTGATAGATTTAAATTTCTTGCTCACGCACCTATTATTAGCGTGTCGGCTTTGAGTGGGAAGAGGGTGCATATTTTGATGGATAAAATTTTAGAAGTTTTTAGCAATTTCACGCAAAAAATCCCCACCGCAAAGCTTAATGAGCTTATAAGTAAAGCGACAAAAGCCCATCCCCTGCCACACGATTATGGGAAGCTTGTGAAAATTTATTATGCCGTGCAGTATGACTTAGCTCCTCCTAAAATCGCTTTGATTATGAACCGCCCTAAGGCTTTGCATTTTAGCTATAAACGCTATTTGCAAAATCAAATTAGGAAAGAATTTGATTTTGAGGGTGTGCCTTTAATCCTCGCCTCGCGTAAAAAGGGAGAGAAGGATTGATGGGAAAAAATTTAGAAAACAATATTTTTAATTATAAAAATATCAATTTATATCAAAATTCAGCTCTTTATAAAGACATTCTAAATGAAAATTCCCTTGACTTAATCATTACTTCACCCCCTTATAATGTTGGCATAGAATACAATTCAAATGAGGATTCTAACGATTACAAAAGCTATTTAGAATTTTCTAAACAATGGATACAAAATTGCTTTTTGTGGGCAAAAGATGGCGCAAGATTCTGCCTGAATATCCCATTAGATAAAAATAAAGGCGGACAGCAAAGTGTGGGCGCGGATTTAACGACTTTAGCAAAGCAAATTGGTTGGAATTACCACAGCACGATTGTTTGGAATGAGGGTAATATCTCACGCCGCACAGCGTGGGGGAGTTGGCTTAGTGCTTCTGCACCTTATGTGATTGCACCTGTGGAGCTTATCCTTGTGCTTTATAAGGGGAGTTGGAAGAAAAAGCATAAGGGCATAAGCGATATAAGTAAAGAGGAATTTATGGCTTGGACAAATGGGCTATGGAGTTTTAACGGAGAATCTAAAAAGCGCATAGGACACCCAGCCCCTTTTCCTAGAGAGCTTCCTAAGCGGTGCATTAAGCTTTTTTCTTATGTGGGTGATGTGGTGTGCGACCCTTTTAGTGGTAGTGGGACAACAATGATAGAATCCTATCTTAACAACCGGCAATTTATAGGCATTGAGCTTGATAAGGAATATTGCGAACTAAGCAAAAAACGATTTTTAGAAACGATAGAAAAAGAAAGAGGTATTTTTGATGAAAAATAAGCTTTCTCAGCTTGATTTAATAATGGAATTTTTCAAAGCAAATCCAAAACGAGATATTAAGCATCCTGAGGTGGTGGATTGGGTAGTGAATGAATAGCAAAAACGCACAGGCAAGGTTTTTCGTGACCCAGATAGAGGCATTAGAAGTTTGCATCAAAGGGGCTATTTGCAAAAGATTGCAAAGGGCGTGTATCGCTTTGCAGTAGGCATAATTTTTTAAAGAAAAATCTAAAGCAAACTGAGACAGGTAAAAAGATGTTTCTCCAAATGCTAGAAACTGCAAAGACTTCAGGGGAAACAGAGCTTGTAGCATTCTTTGAAGAAGTATTAAGTATTTATGAAAAGCATAATATCAATGGGCATATTGTGTGGAAAAAATGAAAATCTTTTGAAAAGCATTTTGCATTTGTCGCTTTACATCTTTGGAATTTTCAATGTTAAAACAAAATGTGAATATTTTACACAATAGCATTTTTAAATTTATCTTCAAATTAAATTTTAAGTTTATATTAAATTTTGATTTTATAGCATTAATAATATTAAATATTTAATGAAAGGATTATCAATGAAAAAATTAGTCGGTTCTATAATTTTACTTTCTTGTTTGTTTAATATCGCTCTAGCAAAAATTACAGTCTCTCAACAGCCCATAGTCCAGCCCCATTATGAAGGGTGTGTTTTGGTTTATCAATATGGTGCTGATTATAGTAAGTGCAATAATCAAGGAATTTATCAAAATGCTTTCCAAGGAGCTCTTTGTCATTTTCGGGGGACTTGCTAATGTTACTTATTACGCCTTGTATGGGAGTGGTAGATACTGTAAATTTTGGTAAAAATGAAATCAGCAAACAGATGCTAAATTTTTCTTTAAAAGGTCAAGAAGAAGACGGCAAAGAAGAAAAAACCCAGTTAAAAAGCTCTAATGAAAAGCAAGAGGAATACGCCATTGACTCGCAAAGTGGATTTTCCGTTTTGGCTTAAATGGTTTGGTTAGATTAAAAGGGTTATCAATGAAAAAAATAGTTAGTTCTATAATTTTGCTTGGTTGTTTATCCAGTGTTTTTGCTGCGACTTGGCATTATGATACCGATGGTTGCACTAAAGTATATGCTTATGGTTCTGATTCTAGTGAGTGCTTTGATAAAAGAAGAGAAATTTTAAAAGAAGCTGGACGCAATTTAATTTGTAAATATGGGTATTGTTTTTAAATGATGAATATTTTTAATACAAACCATCGTTTCCATAAGTGTATGCCAAAGGAGTGCCACGAGATGTATGACACTTTAAAACTTATGGAAAAACAAGATGAGAGAGAAAAGCAAGAAGAAAAAACCCAGTTAAAAAGCTCTAATGAAAAGCAAGAGGAATACGCCATTGACTCGCAAAGTGGATTTTCCATTTTAGCTTAAGTATAATTTTACTTTATGTTTTTTTGTTCATCTAATTGTTAGCTTTTTATATCTTTGCTATTTTAAATATCCACTTTATCGGTGTCAATATACTAAATTTATGGAAGCATTATAGATAAATTTGCTAAAATACAAAATAGAAATATCAACATTAATGGATTTGGCATAAAAATGAAAAATATCCTTTTTATCGGTTTTATGGGCTGTGGTAAAAGCACTTTAGCCAGGGATTTTGCGAGGGAAAGTGGGCGTGTATTTATCGATAGTGATACTTTAATTGAAATGCAGTTTAATTTAAGTGTGAGTGAAATTTTTGCAAATTTTGGCGAGAAAACTTTTCGTCAAGAAGAGCAAAAAATGGCATATTTTTTAGCACAGCTAAAGGGTATTTGTATAGCCACAGGAGGCGGATTTATCAATGTAAAAGATTTAGATAAAATAGGCTTTTGTGTGTATTTAAGGGCAAGTTTTGAGTATTTAAAAAATCGTTTAAACAAAGAAGAAATAGCAAAAAGACCGCTTTTTTATGAGGAAGAAAAAGCAAGGAATTTGTATAATTCAAGAATTAATTTATACGAAAAAAAGGCAAATTTAATTTTAGATATAGAAAATCAAAGCGTAGAAAGCTTGATAGATGAATTAAAAAAGAGGATAAAATGAGAGTTTTGACGGGATTACAACCGAGTGGAGATTTACATATAGGGAATTTTTTTGGTGCGATTAAGCCGATGATTGAAGCACAAGATGATAGTGAAATGTTTATGTTTATTGCAAATTATCACGCAATGACTTCGAGCCAAAAGGGAGAAATTTTAAAGCAAAATGCCCTTAAAGCCGCTGCCGCTTTTTTAAGTCTTGGCATAAAGCCTGAAAAAAGCATTTTTTGGCTTCAAAGTGATGTTAAAGAAGTGCTTGAGCTTTACTGGATTTTATCGCAGTTTAGTCCTATGGGTTTGCTAGAAAGAGCGCATAGTTATAAAGACAAGGTGGCTAAGGGCTTACCTTCTTCACACGGACTTTTTTCTTATCCTGTTTTAATGGCGGCGGATATTTTGCTTTTTGATACGCAAATTGTGCCTGTGGGAAAAGACCAAATTCAGCATGTTGAAATCGCAAGAGATATTGCCATAAAGGTCAATAATGAATGGGGAGAAATTTTCACTCTGCCAGAAGCTAGAGTAAATGAAAATGTCGCTGTGGTGCCTGGCACAAATGGGGCTAAGATGAGTAAATCTTACCAAAATACCATAGATATTTTTGCAAATGAAAAATTAAGAAAAAAACAAATTTCTTCTATCGTAACAGATAGCACCCCTTTAGAAGAGCCAAAAAAATGGCAAGAGTGTAATATCTTTCAAATTTCTAAGCTTTTTTTAGATGAAGAGGGGCAAGAAGAATTAAAGAAGCGTTATGAAAGAGGTGGCGAGGGCTATGGGCATTTTAAGATGTATTTAAATGAGCTTGTAAATGCTTATTTTAAAGAAGCGACAGAAAGCTATGAGAATTATTTAAAAGAGCCTAAAAAACTTGAAGAAATTTTAGAATTTGGGGCGAGTAAAGCAAGAAAGATAGCTAGAGCAAAAATGCAAAAAATTTATGAAAAAATAGGGCTTTAATAATAATTAACCTATCTAGGTTATGATTAAGAAATTTTTATAAAAGAGGGTAAATGCTAGATTTAAAAAGATTGCAAAATGACTTTGAGAGTGTGGTGCTTAAGCTTAAAAATAAAAAAGTTGATGAGGCTTTATTAAAAAATTTAAGTGAAATTTTTACACTTTTAAAAAAAGAAAGAGGGCTTTTAGAGGAATTTCAAGCCTTTCAAAATAAATTTAGCAAAGAGTTAGCAAATGCCGAAAATAAAGAAGAATTAAAACAAAAATTAAGTGAAAATAAGACAAAAATTTCTACGCAAAATCAAAAGGTAAAAGAGCTAGAAGAGAAACTTGAGGATTTGGCTTTTAAAATTCCAAATATCCCCGATGATGATGTTATTGTGGGGGCTGATGAAGATGAGAATTTAGAGCTTAAAAAGGTGCTAACCCCACCGCAATTTGATTTTGAGCCTAAGGAGCATTTTGAGCTTGGTGAGAAACTTGGTTGGCTTGATTTTGTGCGAGGGGTTAAGATAGCGCAGAGTCGTTTTTGTGTGCTTAAAAGTGAGGCGGCTTTACTTAACCGTGCTTTGATAAATTATATGATAGATTTTAACCGAACAAGAGGATTTGAATTAGTCAATGTGCCTTTTTTGGTTAATCAAGCTGCGATGTTTGGCACGGGACAACTGCCGAAATTTAGAGAAGATATGTATAAGATAGATGATGAGGATTTATATCTTATTTCCACTTCCGAAATCGCCCTAACAAATCTTTTTAGCGATGAAATTTTAAATGCGGAAAATTTACCCATCAAAATGACGGCTTATAGTGCGTGTTTTAGAAAAGAAGCTGGTAGTGCAGGACGCGATACAAGAGGCATTATAAGACAGCATCAGTTTGAAAAAGTTGAACTTGTAAGCATTACAAGCCCAGAGCAAAGCGAAAGCGTGTTTAATGAAATGTGTGAGTGTGCGAGTGATTTGCTTAGTTCGCTTGGTTTAGCACACCGCTTGATGATGCTTTGCACGGGAGATTTAGGCTTTAGTGCGGCTAAGACGATTGATTTAGAAGTTTGGTTGCCCGGACAAAATAAATATAGAGAAATTTCTTCTGTGTCAAATTGTCGCGATTTTCAAGCAAGAAGGGCGAAAATTCGCTATAAAAACGAGCAGGGTAAAAATGAGCTCGTGCATACGCTCAATGGCTCTTCTTTGGCAGTAGGTAGAACTTTAGTAGCGATTATGGAAAATTACCAAGATAAAGATGGTAAAGTGATTATCCCTGATGTCTTGCGAAAGTATTTTTGAGAAGTTAAATGGCTGAAGAAGTAATCCTTGAAAAACCCGAAGAAAAAAGGCTAGATGAAAGTTTAGATGGCTTTAGGGGTGAGGAGGGTGCAGCACCTGAGGGAGAGGAGTTAGCCACTTTACCCGATGAGCTTCCTAGTGAAAGTAGCACAGGCTTTAGCTTTACAAGGGAGGTGGCAAAGGAAGAGGAAAGCACCTTTTTTGAAGAAGATAAAGAAAAACCACAAGAATGGTATAAAGATAAAAGATTTATGTCTCTTGTGGGACTTTCTTTGACAATTATTTCTATTCTTATTTTTACACTTTTTTATCTTACTTTTAATGAGGGTAATATTAAGGCAGATTTTTTTGCCGATAAAGATGAAATTCAGCCTATAACGCCACTTGATGAGTCTTATGATTATAGTGATATGGCTAAGATTGATGGAATGATACAAAAGGCAAATGCACTCTATCTTAGGGGTGAAGTTGAGCAAGCCTTAGAGGTTTATGCGCAAGTTGCCGTTTATAACGAAGCACTTTCTAATTATAATTTAGGTGTCTCGCAGATGAACGAGGGCGATTTTTCTACTGCATTTGAGAGCTTTAAAAAGGCTATTTCTAACGGAGAAAATCAAAGTGTTTCTGCCATCAATGCTGCTGTTTGTGCATTAAAGCTTAATGATGAGGAGAAATTTCGTTATTATATAGGCTTGGCTGAGGTTTATTTGCCAAAGGAGGGCAAATCTAAGCTTTATGAGTATTATCTTAGTCTTATAAATTATTACAAAGGTTATTATCCAGAAGCCTTACAAATGCTTCAAAAAACCAAAATAGAGCCTTACACAGATACAGCAAAGTATCTTTCCGCAAAAATTTATGCCAAGATGGATTTTGATAAAAAGGCGATTAATGAGCTTACAACGCAGGGAAGTTTTGAATCAAGCCTTTCTTTAGGGTTGTTATATGCAAGGATAGGTGAGTATGATAAGGCTAGAAGAGCTTTGGAAACTGCGATGAAAATAGAAAGAGACTTTAATGCTAGTCTTTCGACTATCACGCTTGTGGATTTGAAAACGGGTAAATTTCAAGATATGCTAATGCGTCTTAATAGCGTTTATAAAGATGAGGCGATGAAGTATAAAATTTTGGAACATTATAAAATCAAAACCATACTTTCAAAAGAGCTTTTTGACATTAATTTAGCGCAAAAAAATTTTTCAAAAGATTTACTTAAAAATCCTAAAGACCAGTTTGATTTACTTTTTTATTTTGCGCCATATCAGGTCTTTGACAGCAAACAAGCAGCCCTTTATATTAAAAAGGCAAATATTACAGGTTTTGTAGATGATAATTTTAATACGGATAATTATTTGGCTGCCAGTCGGGCGCTTTCTTCGACAAATGTTAAAATTGCTAATATCATCAATCACGCTTTAAATCAGCGTTTAAGACAGGCAAATGCCGAATTTAAAGCTCTGCTAGAAACTTACCCAGAGCATAGTATTTTGCATTATAATCTCGCATTAACTTACGCTCAGTTACAAAATTACGACCTAGCCTACAAGCATTTTGCAAGTTCTTATCATCTTAATCCTAAAAATTATCAAGCGGGAGCTTTTGCTATGTTAAGCGCAAAGCTTAGTGGGGCGGATACGCATAAATTTTACAATGAAATCATAGAAAATATGGGTGTAGATGTGGAATTTAAGGCAAATATGGCAAAAAGTATGCTTTTTTTGGCAAATGCCGATTTTGTCGCTATGCTACCTTTTTTAGATGAGGTAAAACAAGACACGCCCCTTAGCCTTATTTTTGAAGCGATTATTGCTAAAAATAATGGTTTAAATCAGCAAGTGGGTGTTAAAATCGCCCAACTAAAGGCGAGTTTGCCAAACGATATAGTAAGTCAGATTTTGTATTTTAATTCGCTTAATGAAAATGTAAATATAAAAGAATACGCCCAAAACGCACAAATTCATTTTAAAAATTTGGGTTTTGATTATAGGGCTGTGTTTGGTGGAGCGGACATTGCTAGAGAGTATTATGTCGCATTAATGCACATTGCGGGGATTTTAAATTTGGAAAGGCAAAAATTTAAAGAATATCTCAATACAAATGCTGGGCAAAATGAGGGAGCGATTCAAACTTTAGCTTATTTGGATATTTTTGCTGGGCAGTTTGAGGAGGCTTATGCACTTTATAATATCTTGATTGACGAGTATCAAGTTAAAGATTCTCACACGCTTTTTTTAGCTGCTGTCGCTGCCACAGGAGCAAATAATCCAAACTCAGCCATAGCACTTTTGCAACTTGCTAAATTAAATGATAATACTAATAAAGAAAGCAAGGCTGCACTTGGATTTTTATACCACGAGGTGCAAAATTACGAACCAGCACTTTTGCAGTATAAAGCCTTGCCAAATGATTTTAAGAGTAAATTTTTTACTTTTGATTTAAGAAGATAGCGGAAGAATTTCTTGGATAATAAATTGAGGTGTGATGAGTCCTCTAAATTCATTTTTGGAAATATTTCCTATAAGAGAGATACTATCTTCTAAATTTGGCTCTTTGTCAAAATTAAAAAATAAAGCCTCTATGGTTCTATTTTCTTTAACCAAGATGAGTTTTAGATGTTTTTTCTCATTGCCTAAAAGTTTTTTGTTTTTGACCTTTAAATTTTGTAGAACGAAACAGGGGCGAGGATTTTTATGCCCAAAAGGCTCAAAGCTTTCTAAAATTTCAAGCATTTCAAAATCAATCTCACTCGGTTCTAGCACCCCTAGAATTTCTTCTGTTTCTAAAAATTCTTCTTTGTTAATTAAAGCACTTTCTTTTTGTATCAAACTCTTAAAATTTTCATAATCCTTAAGCTCTAAACTTAGTCCAGCAGCACCTTTATGTCCGCCATAGTTTTTTAGGTAGATATTTGCTTTGGATATTAAATTTAAAATGTCTATTTTACCTACGCTTCTGGCACTACCTTTTAAGTTATTTTCATTAATAGAAAAAACAAAAGAAGGTTTTTTAAAATGTTTTGCCAAGCGACTTGCTACGATACCAAGCACCCCTTCGTGCCATTTTTCTCCACCGACAATCACACAAGCATCATCTTCATCAACCTGCCTTAAACTCTCTTCGAAAAGCTGTTTTTCTTCATCTTTTCGACTTTCGTTAAAGCTTATGATTTGTTCTAAATAATTTAGAGCTTCATTAAAATCTTTAGTATGTAAAAATTTATAAGAAACACTCGCATCGTCCATTCTGCCAGCACTATTAATAAGTGGAGCAATTAAAAAGCTAATGTTATCGATGGCAAATTTATCTTTTTGATAATAGTGCTTTATCGCCTTAAAAGCTGCTCTTTTAGATTTATTAATGCACTCTATCCCTCTTCTTACTAAGGCTCTATTTAAGTCCCTAAGCTCCATCATATCAGCAATGATGGCTATAGCTAGAAGCTCTAAAAATTTACACATATCATATTTTAATTTACACACTTCTTTCAAAGCGGCGATTAAATACCAAGCTACCTGCGCTCCACAAATTTCAATGTCTGGAAATTCGCAATCTTTTTGCTTGGGATTGATAATGGCATAAGCATCCGGGAGAGTTTGTAAAGGTGTGTGATGGTCTGTGATGATTAGGTCTATCTTTTTTTCTTTGCAAAGTTTTGCTGCCTCTAGGGCGGCTATGCCATTATCAACCGTGATGATAACATCAACATTAAGTTCATTGATAATTTCTTCATTTAAGCCATATCCATCTTTAAAGCGGTTGGGAATTTTTACGACATAATCAAAACCTATATCGTCAAAAAATTCGCTCAAAATCACACAGGAAATAATCCCATCAACATCATAATCTCCAACAATAGCAACTTTTTCATTTTTCTCAATCGCTTCTTTAATGCGATGCGCTGCCTTATAGGCGTCCTTTAGGCAACAAGGCAGGGGTAAATCACAAAGCTTAGTATGCAAATCTTTTTCAAAACGCGCAGCTAAAATTTGCTTAATGTTCCTTTTAGTTATGATATTCATTTGCTGCCTTGATGAAACCTAAAATGACAGGATTAACCCTTTCAAGCCTTGAAGTAAATTCAGGGTGAAACTGCACGGCTAGGAAAAAATCGTGAGTTTTAAGTTCCACAGCTTCAATCAAGCCATCGCTTTCCCCGCTCACTATCAGCCCCTTGCTTTCATAATCTTTACGGAATTTAGGATTAGCCTCATAACGATGGCGATGGCGTTCTTTGACGCTTTTTTGATTATAAATTTTACTTAGCAGGGTATTTTCTTTTATTTTGCACTCATAAGCACCTAGCCTCATTGTGCCACCAAGTGGAGTTTTAGCGGTGCGAATTTGCTTTTTGCCATTATTATCTATAAATTCGTCAATGAGATAAACGACAGGATTTTTACAATTTGGCTCAAATTCGCTCGAATTGACATCTTCAAGTTTTAAAACATTTCTAGCAAATTCCACTAAAACAAGTTGCATACCAAGGCAAATGCCTAAAAATGGGATTTTGTGTTCTCTTGCGTAGGTGATGGCTTTAATTTTCCCCTCCACGCCTCTAAATCCAAACCCCCCAGCGACTAAAATTCCACTCACTTCCTTAAAGCTTTCTTCTAAATTTAAATTTTCAAGCTTTTCGCTATCTATCCAACGAATTTCTACCCTAGTATCTAGAGCAGCTCCTGCGTGGATAAGAGCTTCCGTGAGACTTTTATAGCTTTCTTTTAAATCGACATATTTGCCTACGAAGGCGATTTTCACTTCATTGCTAGGTGCGATGACTCTTTTGACTAAGCTATCCCAGTTTTGCATATCAGGCTTTAGGGCTTTGAGGTTTAAAATTTGACAAATGGGTGTTAAGATGTCTTGCTTTAAGAAATTAAGCGGAATTTGATAAATGCTAGCCGCATCCACGCTTTCTATCACGCAGTTTTTATCCACGCCGCAAGAAATGGCGATTTTATCCTTTAAATCCTTACCTAGCGACTTTTCACTTCTGCAAATTATCATATCAGGGCTTATACCTATGCGTCTAAGCTCTCCAACGCTGTGTTGAGTGGGCTTAGTTTTAAGCTCCCCTGCGGCTTTGATGAAAGGCACGAGGGTGAGGTGGATATTCATCGCGTTATTTTTACCTACTTCAAGCTTTAGGGCGCGTATAGCTTCTAAAAAGGGCAAACCCTCGATGTCGCCGACAGTGCCGCCGATTTCTACAATTAAAACATCTTTGCCCTCTCCAGCTTTAATAATCCTCTCTTTTATCTCGCCTACGATGTGAGGAATGACTTGTATGGTTTTACCAAGATACTCGCCGCGCCTTTCTTTTTCAATGACGCTTTGATAAACCTTGCCTGTGGTGAAATTATTATTTTGATTTAAATTTTCGTCCAAAAATCTTTCATAATGCCCCAAGTCCAAATCCGTCTCCGCTCCATCTTCTGTTACAAAAACTTCTCCGTGTTCAAAAGGACTCATTGTGCCAGGGTCCACATTGATATAAGGGTCGGCTTTTAAAATGCTTACCTTAAGCTTGGAATTTTTCAAAAGCGTAGCAATAGAGGCTGCTGCTATGCCTTTGCCAAGAGAGCTTAAAACCCCACCCGTTACGAAAATATATTTAGTTTGTTTCATTGATTTGCCTTATTTTTAGTGTAATTATAACGAGAAAAAACTTTTTGTTTTATTATTTAAAGTAAAATCACAGCATAACTTTTAAGGAAATAAAATGCACTTTACCCCCACGCAAGAAATGATTTTTGGGACAAATTTACAAGCTATCGAAGATGAATTTTTAAAAACAAAATTAAGTCAAATCAAAAGCACATCTTATACATTTATGCAAGGAAATGATGTTTTAGATATCAATTTAGAAAATGTTGGGGGGGGGGGGGGTAATAAGCTCTATTTAAACCCCTTAAGCGAAGTTCAAAGTAAGGCTGCTTTTTATCGGCAAAATTTCGCCCTTTATCCTGTGTTATTTTTTTACGGCGTAGGTAATGGAGTTTTACTCAAAATTCTTTTTCAAAATCCTACGCATAAACTTATTATTGTCTTTGAAAAGGAGCTTGAAATTTTATGGCACATCTTACATATTTTTGATTTTTCTAAAGAATTATTAGGGACTAAATTGCGTTTTTTTGACACTGCGAAATTTAGCGAAGCGGATTTTAACGCCCTTTGTGAGAGCTTGAATCTTTTTGCAAGAATTTATCGTTTAGAAATAATGTGTGGTTTTTATGAAAAATTTGGCGATGAGACAATTTTTTGAAAAAAGCACTTTGTGTTATGGTAATGACATCGACGATGCTTTAATGGGTCTTGAAAATTTCGTTTGCAACCTTCCTAAAATGCTTAATCACCCTAGTCTTAAAATGCTTCAAAAAAGCTATGTGAAAAATTGCAAAACTGCTATCATCGTAAGCACAGGTCCAAGCCTTACTAAGCAACTTTCTCTTTTAAAAGCTTATAGTGATAAAGCCGTTATTTTCGCAGCCGATAGTGCTTACCCTATACTTGCGAAAGAGGGCATTAAGCCAGATTTTGTTTTTATGCTAGAACGCATCGATGCAACTTTCTCTTTTAAAAGCTTATAGTGATAAAGCCGTTATTTTCGCAGCCGATAGTGCTTACCCTATACTTGCGAAAGAGGGCATTAAGCCAGATTTTGTTTTTATGCTAGAACGCATCGATTTAACAGCGGAATTTTTTAATAATGACTTTAAAGAATTTGATAAAGATATACTTTTTATCCTTGCTGCTGTTGTGCATCCTAATGCTATTAAGTATTTAGAAAAAAACAAGCGTTCTTACATCTTAGTTCCACGCTACTATGACTTTGCTTATTATTGTGATTTTAAGGAATTTGATTATATAGAAGATTGTCCTAGTGTGGCACATATGGCTTTTAATCTAGCTTGTGATTTAAAATTTGAGAATATCATTTTTATAGGGCAGGATTTAGCATTTGACAAACAGGGGAATTCGCATCCTAAAGATTATTTAAATTCTTCCACCTTTGAAAGTAATATGTATAAGAAGCTTAGTGCGGAGGCTTATGGAGGCAAGGGAGAAGTTGAGACTCACGGAATTTGGCTTTTATTTAAGCAAGTTTTGGAGCTTTTTATCACTAGGGCTTTAAAGAATGGGATAAGAGTATATAACGCTACTGAGGGTGGGGCGAGGATAAAAGGAGCGATAGAAAAGCCTTTTAGGGAGTGTTGCGAAGAGTTTTTAAATGAAAAATCACAAAAATTTTTGCCAAATTTAAAGCCTTTAAGTAAAAATAAGCAAGATGAGCTTTTATTAAAAGCTTTTGCAAAAGTTTTTAATGCGGTAAAAAATTGCGAAAAAGTGGAGGAAAGGCTTAAGGCGCTTTTTGGGAATTTAAATTATGAAAATTTAGATAATGAGGCTTTAAGAATTTTAAGCATTGAGCTTGATGATTTGAAAGAAAATATCCTTAAAACTAGGGCTTTACTTGAAATTTTGCGTCCTAGTTTGCATAGCTTTGAGCTTGAGTTTATGCAAATTTTTGTGTTGCAGCCTCAAAGTGAAGAGCAAAAAAGGCAAAAAATTCTAGCTTTAGTAAGGCTTTATTTGCGGTGGTTAAGTCTTGTTTTAGTTTCAATTAAGAGGCAAAAAAGCTCTCTTCAAAATAATCTTAAGCCGTTAGAAAACGAGCTAAAAAAGAGAAATTTGCTAGAGAAAATTACAAAATGGAAAGAAAAAGTAGCTAGAATTCGAAAAAAATTTTAAGGAAAATAATGCAAGTAACTCTACTTTTTCATACCCCTCTTAGTGTTTGTTCTCACGCCACACGCACTTGTTGGCAGAGTTTTGAAAAGGGCGATTGTGGTGGAGAAAAGGATAAAGAATTAATTGACAGAGTGGGAAATAAATTTAAACACGCTTCGACTTTGGAACATTTAAATTATAATTTTTATATCCAAGAAATTTCAAGGGCTTGTTTGCAAGAATTAGCCCGTCATAGGCATGCGAGTTTTAGTGTCAAAAGCACGCGCTATACCTTAAAAGAGCTTAGAAATGAAAGTGAATTTAAGGAAAATGATTTTGAAAACGCTAGGCGTTATTTGGTGCTTTGCGGTAATGAGGCGGTGGATAATGCTAGCATTAAAGCACTTGAAAATTTACGCGTGATTTTGCAAACAAGCATTAGTCTTGATTTGGCTAAATACTGCCTCCCTGAAAGCTATAAAACAGAACTTACCTTTAGCATTAATGCTAGAAGTTTGCAAAATTTCTTATCTTTGCGAAGTTCAAAATCGGCTTTATGGGAGATAAGGGCTTTAGCGAGGACTATGTTTGAAGCACTGCCTGATGAGCATCGCTTTATTTTTGAACACTGTATGCAAGATTAAAATTTTATAAATCGTAGTTTTTTTATCCTATTTTAATCAAAAAGCTGTCATAATCACTTTCAAGGTATATAAATATGAAAATATACCTTTCAAAATATAATTTCTCAAAGGACTTTTTATGAATCAGGAATTTTTTACTCACTTCTTACGATTTTCAAGTTGGCAAATTTTCGTCATTTTTGCTGTGCTTTTCGCTACATTTTTTACGCTTAAAAAGATGCGTGATAAGAAAATTAATTTTTCTTTAAGAATGCTTTTCGCACTTTTTATCGGTATTTTACTAGGCTTTATTTTGCAACATTTAGCCGCTTATCCTAGCGGTGATGAAGCTAAGAATATCATTTGGTTTAGCGAGGCGAAACATTGGTTTGGTTTTTTTAGTTCTGTTTTTGTAGCCTTCATTAAAATGCTTGTTATTCCTCTTATTTTTGCTTGTATCATTAAGGTCATTATAGAAATTAATCAAGACATTAAGGTTAGTTCTTTGATTGGCACTAGTCTTTTTTGGATACTTTTTAGCACAGCTTTAGCGGCTATTTTAGGTGTTAGTTTAGCACTTAATTTTGGCTTAGGCGAGGGTTTAAGTGTCAATGAAGGGACTAGACAAATTAGAGAAATCGCAACTTTCACAAGTATTTTACAAAATTTAATCCCTAGCAATATCGTTAATGCTATGAGTAAGGAAAATATCATTGCCATAGTTCTTTTTGCCTTTTTTATTGGACTTTGTGCGAAAAATATTAGTCAAAAAGAAGAATACGCACAGCCTTTTGAAAGCTTTCAAAAGCTTATTTTAAGTTTTTATGGCATTATGATGAATATGACAGCGACTGTGATTCGCTTTATGCCTTATGCGGTAGTTTGTATGATGGCAAATGTAATTCTAAGCAATGGCTTTGAAGCGATTAAGACAGCAGGACTTTTTATTATACTCACTTATGTGGCTATGATTTTAATGTTTGGAGTGCATTTTTTAATGCTACTTTCTCAAGGCTTAAATCCGTTGATTTATGCTAAAAAAGCCTTCCCTGTTTGGCTTTTTGCTTTTAGCTCTCGTTCAAGCGTTGCAACTTTACCCTTAAGTATCTCTACCCTACAAGAAAGACTTGGCGTATCCCCAGCCGTAGCTAATTTTGTGGCTTCTATTGGCACAACTACGGGACTTAATGGTTGTGCGGGTTATTTTCCTGCTATGGCAGCGGTCTTTGTAGCACATATATTAGGCGTGGAACTTGATTTTGGCTTTATTTTGATGATAGTTTTAGTGGCAATTCTTGGTTCTTTAGGCATAGCTGGAGTTCCTGGCAGTGCGACTATGGCAGCTTCGATAATGTTAGCGGGCATTGGTTTTGGGGATAATTTTATGCTTTTAAGTCTTGTTTTGGCGGTCGACCCTATTGTAGATATGGCAAGGACGGCGAGTAATGTCTCAGGGGCGATGACTTCAGCACTTTGCACGGCTAAGAATTTAAATGCTTTAGATAAAGAGACTTATTTCAAGTCCTAAATTTCGTTTTAAAACGCACGGCTTTAGTAAATTTTGCTAAAGCCTTTTTTTCCTTTTTTCCAAGTTTATAATAAATCACTTTTTCTAAATAAAATAAAATATCTTTTTTATTTATCTCTCTTGTTTTGGCGTAATTTTCCAGTATGTAGCTTGGAATTTTAATCCTTTTTTTTGCAAAAGGAAGTAAAATTTTTTTATAAAGTGCCTTTTTTTGTGTGCAAGAAAAACGCGCAAAAACAAAAGGCAAATTCGTCTTTTTGTGCCATACTTCGCATAGGTCTATGAAATTTTCTTTATTTTCTAAGTAAAGTTTTAATGCCTTATCGCCTATGACAACTTTGCCTTTTTGTTGTAAAATTGTAGCTAAAGCATTGGAACTTGCCGAGCTTGAATCTTTTTGATTTGGCGTTTTTTTCTCCACCAAAACACTTAAAACTTGTTTGTTGGCACAAATTCCAAGATTTAGATTTTGATATTTTGTTTTAACACTCTCTATGCTTGAAATGATAGCTGCGTCAATTTGCCTTTTGTAAAGGGCGCGGTTAAGCCTACTTGGGACGCCTTTTTTACGCTCAAAACTTGCCTTTATACCACTTGGTAGGGGGTATTTTTTAAGATAAATGTGGAGGGGCAGAAGATTGATGTAGTCAATCTTTCCAAAAATCATCATCTATCCTTGCAAACTTTGAAAATAGGCTTTTTCGTCAAATTCTTTTATTTTTGCCACCCCGTCTTTTACCGCAGCTTTTGCCACAGCCGTGCTAACAAGAGCTTTAACCCTCACATCAAAAGGTTTAGGTATGACATAGTTTTTGCCGAATTCTAAATGGCTGATTGCGTAGGCTTTTTTAACTTTCTCGCTAACAGGAAGTTTGGCTAAATCCGCCAAAGCTTTTGCGGCTGAAATTTTCATATTTTCTGTAATTTTACTCGCTCTAACATCAAGCGCACCGCGGAAGATAAAAGGAAAGCCTAAGACATTATTAATTTGATTAGCATAATCACTCCTACCCGTGCCGACTATGGCGTCTTTACGGATTTGATTGACGAGTTCCGGCATTACTTCAGGCACAGGATTTGCCAAAGCAAAAATAACAGGATTTTGTGCCATAGACTTTAACATTTCCTCATCGATAATATTAGGTTTTGAAAGTCCCAAAAATACATCAGCACCCCTCATAGCGTCCCTTAAAGTTCTTTCCTTTGTATCCCTTGCAAATTCAAGTTTTTCTATACCTAAATCCGCCCTATCTTTACTCACAACACCTTTGCTGTCGATTAAAACAATATTTTCAACGCCTAAATTTCTATACATTTTCGCACTGGCAATCCCTGCTGCTCCAGCCCCACTGATGACAACTTTGATATTTTTAAAGTTTTTATTGCTAATTTCCATAGCGTTCATTAAACCAGCAGTAGAGATAATAGCCGTGCCGTGCTGGTCATCGTGCATAACAGGAATGCCAAGCTCTTGCAAGGCTGCCTCTATGGCAAAGCATTTTGGTGCGGAGATATCCTCTAAATTAATCCCCCCAACACTCGGTGCTAAAGCCTTACAAAAGGCTACAATCTCTTCTACGCTATGTGCATTAATTTCTAGGTCAAAAGCGTCAATATTTGCAAATTTTTTAAATAAACACGCCTTTCCCTCCATCACGGGCTTACTAGCCATAGCGCCTATATTGCCTAGTCCAAGCACTGCCGAGCCATCGCTAACTACGGCGACTAAATTTGATTTGTTGGTATAAGTATAGGCTAAATTTTCATCTTTAGCGATTTCAAGGCAAGGCTCTGCGACACCGGGGCTATAGGCAAGGCTTAAATCATAGCTTGTATTTAAGGCTTTGCTAGGCTGTATGCTGATTTTACCGCCTAGGTGGTATTTAAGAGCTTCTTCTTTTAAATTCATTATTTTTCCTTATATTTCAAAAATGCCTGTATGCGTTCTTTACACTCTTTAACGCCTAAGAATTCTAAAACTTCAAATATGCTAGGACTTACTGCACCGCCTGTTAGGGCTATGCGTAGGGGCTGGGCTAAGTCTTTTAATTTTGCTTCGTTTTGCTCCAAGAAGTTGCTGGTAAATTCCTCAAATTCTTTTGCGTTATTTTGTGCGTTAAGGGAGTTGGCGAAGTTTTTTAACAAATTTAGATTGCTATCATTAACGAATTTTAAAATCGCAGTTTCATCGTAGCTTTTCGGTGCTTCTAAAATGCTTTTTGCTGAATTTATGATGTCAAGTAGGGTTTTTGCCCTTTCTCTTAATAAATCAAGCAAAAATCCCGCCTTTTGCACCTTACTTAAGTCAAAACCAAGTTCTTTAAGCTGAAAATTGATTTCTTCAAAAGGTAGGGTTTTGATATAATGAGCATTGAGCCATTCGAGCTTTTTAAAATTATAAGAGGAAGCACCTTTGTTGATGTGATGTGGGTCAAAAAGTTTTCTTAAATCTTCTAAAGAAAAAATTTCATCATCATTATGACTCCAACCCAAACGCACAAGAAAATTAAGCAAGGCTTGGGGTAAAATTCCCATATTTTTATATTCCATTACATCGGTTGCCCCGTGTCTTTTGGAGAGCTTTTTGCCGTCTTCTCCGTGTATCATTGCCACATGGAAAAATTTAGGGATTTTAAAGCCGAGTGCCTCATAAAGCACGATTTGTTTAGGAGTGTTTGAAAGATGGTCATCGCCTCTTATCACATCGCTTACTCCCATTAAGGCATCATCAATGACAACGCAAAAATTATAAGTTACACTTCCATCACTTCTTGCGATGATAAAGTCATCTAGTATATCTTCAGCCTTAAATTCCACCCTGCCTTTTATGCCATCTTTAAAGGTGATTTCTCCATTTTGCGGCGCTTTGATACGCACGACAGGAGCGATTCCTTGAGGGGGAGTGCCTTTAAAATCTCTATATCTACCATCATATTTTGGGCGTTCTTTTTTAGCTTCTTGACTTTGTCTTAATTCTTCTAGCTCTTCTTTTGACATATAGCAATAATATGCCTTGCCCTCATCAAGAAGTTTTTGAATATATTTTTTATAAATTTCACTTCTTTGTGATTGATATTCTACTTCGCCATCATAGTCCAAACCACACCATTTAAAGGCTTCAAGTATCGCCTCTGTGGCTTCTTTAGAATTTCTTTTCAAATCTGTATCTTCAATGCGAAGTAAAAATTTCCCCTTGTTTTTTCTTGCGTATAAATAGTTATAAAGTGCCGTTCTTAAACCCCCTATGTGTAGGTATCCAGTAGGGGAGGGGGCAAAACGCGTTGTGAGAATTTCTTGCATATTTAACCTTTAAATTTAATGCCGAAAATTATAATTGAAATTTCTTAATGTTAAGGGCATTTATTTTCTTAGTTTTGTTATAATCTGGCTTTATCACGCAAATAAAGGTTTTTTGATGAGAAAATTTTTGATGATTTTGTTATTTTTAGTGGGTGTTTTAAATGCAAAAGTGCTAAATTCTGTCGCTCTTATTGTAGAGAAAGAGCCTATTACAAATTATGATATAGAGCAAACGATGAAGGTTTTAAAAGTGCCAAGAGAGCAAGCTTTGGCGGTGCTTATTAATGAAAAAATGGAACTTTCTCAAATGAAGCAATTTGCCATTGTTGTTAATGAGCTTGAGGTTGATGCGGCTGTCTCTAAAATTCTTTCGCAAAATAAAATGAATTTGGAGCAGTTTAAAAATTCTTTAAAAGCTAGAGGGCAAAGCTATGAGCTTTTCCGCCATAATCTTAAAAAGGATTTAGAAAAAAGAAAGCTTTATGAAAAAATAGCCAGTATGAATAAGACGGATTTTAGCGAGGAAAGTGCAAAGAATTTTTTTGAAGAAAATAAAGAAAAATTTATCCTTTACACCTCTATCGATGTTAAAATTTACCGCTCTAATCAACAAGATATTTTAGAGAAAATGAAAGCGGAAAAAAAGGTTGCATTAAAGGGTGAAAATGTGAATTTAAATGTCAATAATGCCGACCCAAGACTTTTAGCTCTTTTATCTCAACTTAAAATCGGTGAATTTTCCTCTGTGTTAAATTCTAGAAATGGTTTCGAGCTTTATGAGGTAAGGGCGAAAAGCGGAGCAAATGTCCCTGAATTTGAGCAAATCAAAGATAGCGTGATGAATGTTTATTTTAACGAACAAAGACAAAATTATATTCAAGACTATTTTGATAAACTTCGTTCTAAATTAAATATAGAATACCTTAAGAATTAATCTTAAGGTATTATTTAAGCTTGATTTAAAAATTCCAAAGCCATCAAGGCGTCCCCTTGCATCAGGACCTTTAAATTTTCATCATCCCAGCAAAAGGTGCTGCTATGATGTCTGGTAGGATTTTTCAGATCCTTAGAAATTCCCACAAAAATGTAAGCCCCCTTCCTCGCCTGCGTGAGGTAGGCAAAGTCCTCCGCCCCCATCGTAGGCTTGGCGTCGCTTATCACATTGTCCTCGCCCAAAACCTTCGCAAAGGCCCTCCTTGCAAGCAGAGCCATTTTCGCGTCATTGATGAGGGGAGGATATTCTCTTTTATAATCCAGTCTAAATTCTCCGCCAAATTCTAAAGCGACAGCCTTGGCGGTATTTTCGATAGCTTTTTGTAAAAGAGCTTGATTTTCCTCGCTTAGAAAACGCACAGTTCCGCTTAAAAGGGCATTTTGTGGGATAACATTAAAGGTTGTTCCTGCGTGGATGCTTCCTATGGTTATCACACCTGCATCTACAGGTCTTAAGCGTCTTGAAATAGCACATTGAATATCACTGATGAATTTCGCCGCCATCACGATGGGATCTATCGTAGTGTGAGGATGCGCGCCGTGTCCGCCCCTGCCGATGAATTCTAGGTCAAAAACATCCACCCCCGCCATCATCTCCCCGCTCATGATTTGCGCCGTATTTTCCAGACCCTCACCCCACAAATGACAGCCAAAAACCGCATCCACCTTAGGATTTTCCAAAATCCCCGCCTCTATCATGGGCTTGGCTCCCCCACTGCCCTCCTCAGCAGGTTGAAACATAAATTTCACACTCCCACTAAATTCGCTTTTTAGCTCGTTTAAGATCAGCAAGGCCCCCATCAGTCCCGCACTATGTCCATCGTGTCCGCAAGCGTGCATTTTGCCCTTTATCTTGGAAGCGTAGGGCAAATTTGTCTCTTCTTGCACGGGCAAAGCGTCCATATCTGCTCTTAAAAGCACACATTTTTTATGGGCGTTTAATTCTCCATCAATCTGTGCTAAAATGCCCGTTTTGGCGATGTTTCTTTTGTATTTTATCTTATATTTGTCTAAAATTTCGCAAAGTAAATTTGCTGTATTTTCCTCTTCAAATTCAAGCTCAGGGTGCATATGTATAGCGTGTCTAAGCTCCACTATATCAGCATAGTATTTTTGCGTAAGGTTTTCAATCTTGCTTAAAATTTGTTGCATCATCAAGCTCCTCTTCATATCCACCATTTTCGGCATTTTCTATGTCTTTATTTTGCCCGGCTTCAGCTTCCATTTTAAAGATTTCTTCCTCGCCACTTCTAACTAAATTCGAGTCAATTTTAGAAAATTTACCCTCTTTTTTGCCCGGATATTCTACTTTCGAAAGGATAAAGCGTATAAGATTAAGTCTTGCTTTTTTCTTATCGTTTGAATCGATAATCGTCCAAGGACAAGCCTCTGTGTTAGATGCTAAGAGCATAGAGTATTTTGCTATGGTGTATTTGCCCCATAATTCTTGTGATTTTTGATCAACTGGAGAAAGTTTGTATTGTTTAAGAGGATTTTTAAGGCGTTCTTTAAAGCGTTTTTGTTGTTGTTTTTTGGAGACGGAAAGATAAATTTTAAAAAACATTACTCCACTTTTATGTATCATATGTTCAAAAAGCGGCACTTCTCTTAAAAATTGCTCGTGTTGTTCTGGGGTGCAAAAGCCCATTACATATTCAACTCCGGCTCTATTATACCAAGAGCGGTCAAAGATGACGATTTCGCCTGCTGATGGCAAGTGATTTACATAGCGTTGAAAATACCACTGCGTTTGTTCTACGGCATTTGGTTTTCCAAGTGCGACCGTGCGACAACCTCTAGGATTTAAATGCTCAGTTAGCCTTTTAATGCTCCCTCCCTTACCTGCACCATCGCGTCCTTCTAAAATGATGAGAATTTTTAAGCCTTGAGCTTTGACATGATTTTGAAATTTCAAAAGCTCGATTTGAAGATTTTCCAAGTCTTTTTCATATTTTAAGGTGCTTTTTTTTACCTTGACTTCTACATACTCTTCTTCGTTGTGTTCTTTTGACATCTTAACTCCTTTGTGGGTGTTTAGTTTAAATTTACCATAATAACTTAGAATTAAGCTTAAAAATCATTACTTATAAGGTAAAAATGCGATTTATTGTCCTAGCCTTGCTTTTTTTGCAATTTTCTTTTGCTAATGTTTTGAGTGTTAAAGAAGCCTTTAAGCTTGACATTTTCTCTAGTGAGCAAGCCTTGCTTTTGAAATTTGATATAGCGGATAAAACTTTTCTTTATCATAATCAACTTAAAATTAAAATTGACGATAAGGATGTCTCAGCTTTTTTAAATTACCCGCAAGGGGAAATTAAGCAAAATCAAAAGGTTTATTTGCACTCCCTTGAAATCGCTTTATCAAATTTGATGTTAAATGATTATGTTAAAAATACTTCCAAATTGACACTTTCTTATCAAGGTTGTTCAAATGATGGTTTATGTTATGCTCCGCAAAAGCGTGAATTTACACTTTATAAAAAGGGTAAAATTTATGAAGTAACTTCATATCAAAAAACGCAAAGCGAAGAAGAGCAAATCGCCTTTTCTTTGAAAAGTGAGAATTTGGCTTTTGTTTTGTTTAGTTTTTTTACTTATGGACTTTTGCTTTCTTTAACCCCTTGCACTCTGCCGATGATTCCCATCTTATCTTCCATCATTGTTGCAAAAAATACAGAAAAACCGAGTAAAAAAACGGCATTTTTACTTTCTTTCATTTATGTTTTTTCTATGTCTTTAGCTTATGCTTTAGCGGGGGTTTTGGCTAGTTTTTTGGGGGCGAGTGTTCAAGCGTTTTTACAGCAAACTTGGCTTTTGATAGGCTTTTCTTTACTTTTTGTTTTCTTTGCTTTTGTGTGTTTTAGTAATGTTAATTTTGAGTTGCCTAAAGCTTTGCAAAGCTTCATCCAGCAAAAGACAAATAAAAGAAAAGGTGTTGTGGGCGTTGCGTTAATGGGCTTTTTATCTGCTCTTATCGTAGGTCCTTGCGTGGCGGCTCCTTTGGCTGGAGCTTTGCTTTATCTTGCAAATTCAGGTTCGCCTTTACTAGGGGCAATGGCACTTTTCGTGCTAAGTTTTGGTATGGGTGTGCCTTTGCTTTTTGTGGGGCTTGGACTTGGTTTTTTAAAACCCGGATTTTGGATGGATAAGATTAAAATTTTCTTTGGTTTTGTAATGCTTGCTATGGCACTTTGGATACTTTCTCGTGTCGTGCCTTTGAATTACATACTTATAGCCTATGGTATTTTGGGCGTATTTTTTGTCGTTTTTATGGGACTTTTTGACACAGCTTTTAATGTGATACAAAAAATTAAAAAAGCTCTTTTGATTTTAGTTTTAACTTATAGCCTAATGCTTTTTGTTGGGGGTGTTTTGGGGGCAAAATCGTTTTCTAGTCCTCTAAATTTAAGTGCAAAAGAGACAAAAAAACAAGGTTTAGTTTTTAAAGAATTGCAAGATTTAAACCAAATCAAAGAAAAAATAAAAAATGAAGAGAAAGTTTTGCTTTATTTTACGGCTTCTTGGTGTGAGTATTGTAAGCTTTTAGATTCAAAAGTTTTTAAGGACGAGAGGGTTGTTTCTAGCTTTGCGGATTATGAAAAAATTAAAATTGATGTGAGTGAAAATAGCCCTACGCAGCTTAAAATAATGAAAGAATTTGAGGTTTTTGCTCCGCCCGTTCTTATCTTTTTTCATCGTGGCGAAAGACAGGAAAAAATCACAGGCTATATTGAGGCAGATATGCTTTTAAAAAAGGATTTGTGAGAATGCTTTTAGTTAGTATGCAGGTGGGAAAGATTAAAGATTACAAGAAATTTAAAAGTGCTTTCATTAAGGATATTTATCTACAAAATGCCTTTGTAGGAATTTTAGGCTTTAGTGAAAATGAAATAGCCGATATGAAAAATCACGGAGGTTCGCAAAAGGCTGTTTTTGCGAATGCTATAAGTCATTATGAAATTTGGGAAAAATTTCTAGGAAAAAAGCTTAATTATGGAGCTATGGGAGAAAATTTAAGCTTGAGTGGAGTTGATGAAAAAAGTGTTTGTGTGGGAGATATCCATCGTTTAGGAAGTGTCATTTTGCAAGTGAGTGAGCCACGCTTACCCTGTGTAAAAATTTCAAAAGTTCATCAAAAAAGTGATTTTTGTGCAGAAATTTTTGAAAGCGGGTTAAGCGGGTGGTATTATAGAGTTTTGCAAGAGGGGACTTGCAAAGTGGGCGAAAAACTTGAAATTTTGGAAAAAAATTCGGCAAAACTTAGCATTATGGACTTAAATCGATTTTTTTACAAACCTAAAGACTTTTTGAGTCAAAATTTAAATTTTAAAGAGAAAATAGAAAAACTTAGAGACATTTTGAGTCAAAACTGGCAAAAAAGTATTGATTTAAGGCTTAAAAATCAATATGATATGAGTTATATGCAAAAATTATAAAAGGATAAAGCAATGCAAAGACAAACTTGGAGTAATACCCTAACCTACATTTTAACAGTTGCAGGTGCAACCATAGGCTTTGGAGCGACTTGGCGTTTTCCTTACTTGGTGGGAGAAAATGGCGGTGGAGCTTATGTTTTGGCTTTTTGCATTGCTATGATTTTCATTGGAATTCCTGTGATTTTGGTTGAAAATGTTATCGGTAGAAAATCGATGAAAAATAGCGTCGATGCTTTTAAAGGAAAATGGCAGAGTGTAGGCTATATGGGGCTTTTGGGGAGCTTTGGGATAATGGCTTATTATATGGTGCTTGGAGGGTTTGTTTTGGTCTATATTTTTTCTTTGCTATTTGGAAATTTTGACCTTGCAAATCCTGTTAGTAAAGAATATACCCACGAATTTTACACGCAAAATATTGCCCTTAATCCTCTTGGGATAGGAATTTTCACAACGATTTTTGTGATAGTTAATTATATTATTTTAAGGCGTGGAATTATCGATGGGATTGAAAAATCTGTGAAATTCTTAATGCCTATGCTTTTTATTTGCCTTGTTTTAGTTGTGGGGAGAAATTTAAGTCTTGATGGTGCTATGGAGGGGATAAGATTTTATCTTTTGCCTGATTTTTCAAAACTTAGCCCCAAACTTTTCATCGATGTTTTGGGGCAGGTATTTTTCGCCCTTTCGCTTGGTTTTGGTGTGATGATAACGCTTTCTTCCCATCTTAATAAAAAAGAAAATATGATAAAAACAGCCGTTTATACGGGAGTTCTAAACACTCTCATTGCTGTTTTAGCTGGATTTATGATATTTCCTGCACTTTTTTCGGCACATTTAGAGCCCGATAAAGGTCCGTCTTTAGTGTTTGAGACCTTACCCATAGCTTTTTCTTATATCCATTTTGGCACTCTCATTTGTGCTTTGTTTTTTGTGCTTTTACTAATCGCCGCACTTACGACTAGTTTGCCTATTTATCAGGTAATTATTAGCGTTTTGGAAGAAAAATTTAAGCTTAAGAAAAATACGGCTATTAACCTTACTTTAGGCGTGATTTTTGTTTTGGGAAATTTACCTTGCATTTTGACCTATGGACCTTTAAGTGATGTAGTTTTGATAAAGGGCAAAAACATTTTTGATACTTTTGATTTTGTTAGTGGAAATGTACTTTTTGTTTTGACGGCATTTTTGTGCTGTATTTATGTGGGTTGGGTGCTAAAAAAAGAAGAGTGTCTAAAAGAACTTTCAAATGAGGGTAAATTAAAAAGTATGTGGCTTGGCGTGTGGTTTTATTATGTTAAATTTGTCGTGCCTTTGATAATCCTCGTGATTTTTTATTTTGGTATGATTAATTAAACTTTTTAAATTGATACCTTAAAAGCATACTTTCATTACCCAAAGTGCCACCTTGATGAATGTAGAGGATGTTCTTAAGTTTATCTTTATGATGCATTAGGGTGCTAAAACCAACCATATCATAAAGCAAGTCAAATTCTACCCCACATTCTTGCTTTAAAGCCTTATAAAGGGTGTAAAATTCCTTGTAAGGCTTGGCAAAATGATATTTCTTTGGGGGTTCTAAAATGAAAAGATTAGAAAAATCTTCCTTTGAGTTAAGCTTTAAAATTTGCTTTTTTAGATAAGCACTTCCTCCCACACAAGCACAGGTAAAAACTCTAAATTCGCTATGTTTTGCTAGGAAAGTTGCTGAAGTGCCTGTGCCTGAGGGTAGGAAAATATCAAATTTTACACCAAGCTCTTTGGAGTGTTCTTTTAATTCTTTCGCAAGTTCCATATAGCCAAGTTCGGCATTTTGATTTGCGATACCCTCTTCGATAAATATATCGTTTTTTTCACATAAACTTAATGCCATCTCCCTATGGCTTGAAAAATGTAAATTTTCTAAAATTTCTGCATTATTTTGAAGAGCAAAGGCGTAGTTTCCGCAAGGATTTTGTTTTAAAAAATTTGAAATTTTTTCACATACAAATATGAATTTATAATTTTTTGCAAAAATGCTAAGGGCGGCTAGGGCATTACTTTGAGAGCCTCCATAGCTTATAAAGCGTTGATTTTTAGGATAGTTTTGTTTGAGATAAAAGCTTAATTTTCTTGCCTTATTACCATTAAGCTCACCTAGCAAATCATCGCGTTTGAGATAAAACTCAAGCCCTATAAAATGAAGCTTTTCGAGCATACTAGCGGAATTCAAAAAAGTTCTCAAGTTCCTTAAATGCTGCGTCATTTTTAAGGCTAAATTTTATCTCTATCCTACGACTTAAATCTTTATCTTCTATGCCATTTTTCAAAATAGGCACGGAAAAAGAACGCCCACTTGCCATCAAAAGCTTTTGCAGTCTCTCATCTTTATAAAAAGTTAGGATAAAGCTCATCACCTCATAAGCTCTTTTTTGTGATAAATCAAGATTATAGATATAAGAACCATCGCTATCGGTATGTCCTTCAATGATGATATTTTCTATATTTTTGCTGATATTTTCATCTTCTAAAATCCCCGCTAAATATCCGCTCAAAATTCTCTTAAGGCTTAGTTTAGCCTCATCTTTTAAGATAAAAGAATCTTTATCAAAAAGCACCTCTGCGGGCAGTGAAATCGCACCTGTTTTTTGGTCTATGCTGATATTTTCATCAAGTTTTTTTTGAAGTTCTTTGCTTAAATTTTCTCTTATGAGACTTAGATTTTCCACCCTTTCTTTTGCTTCTTTAAAGTCTTTTTGTAGTGATTTTAGCTCTTTTTCTTTGAGTTCAATTTGATTGAGTAAGATAAGAATTTGTTTGTCTTTTTCATCGATATTATTTTTTAAATCCTTACTTAAAACGCTGATATTATTTTCAAGTTCTGCTTTTTGAGTGTGGATAAGATTGAGTGTGTTTGCTGTGGAATTTAATTCTTTACTGAGTTGAAAAACGATAAATTCTTTATCTTTTAAGGCTTGTTTGCTAAGTTCTAAATTTGCTTCTTGGGTGTTTAGATTTTCTTTTATTTTTCTTAAATCATTTTGCGTAAGCACATATTTGACAACTATGGCACCGATTAAAAGGATAAAAATAAAAAGTAGCCCAGCCATTAAATCAGCATAAGCAATCCAGAAATTCCCCTCTTCTTTATTGTTTTTCATCATTTTTTTCTTCGTTGTTTTCTTCACCTTGTGGTTTTTCTAAGCTATCTTTACCTTCAAGCTTAGCGATGATTTCTTTTGTTTCGCCGTCTAAGGCGTTGAGTTCTTTTTTAAATTCGCTCATCAACTCTATCTTTTCATCGATATTTTTTTCTTCTTCATAAATTTCTTTGAATTTTTCCATACCTTCAAAAAGACTCGTCTTAAAGCCATTAAAGACCTTTTCTTGACTTTCTAACATTGCTTTTTCGTAAAGTTCAAAATTCTTAGCAAAGCGTTCGATTTTATCATCGAAATTTTCTAAAGTTTTGTCGAGATGAGTAATTTTTTCGGAGCTTATATTAAGAAGCCTGTTGTATTGTTCACTCATTCTGGTGCTAACTTCTTTTAAATTTTGATTCAGCAAACCTACGCCGTTTAGCATTTCACTATAAAGCTTACCTAAATCTCTTTGGTCTCTTTGCATTTTAGCGATTTCGCTCATACTTTGTTTAATATGCTCACTACTAAGCCTAATCGCCTTTTCTTCGATATTTAACATATCTTGAAACAAACCAAATTTGCGCTCTATGGTATTATCAAGCTCACTAAAAAAATCATCACTACTAACTTGCTTAAAAATTGTCCCTATCTTGTCAAAATGCTGCAAACTTTCGCTTAAATATTTTAAATCAAGTTCCTCTTTGGTCCAAAAGAAACCTGCTGTGGAGTTTTTTTGACGATTTAAAAGCCTTTGAATTTTACTTGAACCTAATTTTTCAAAAAATATCCACCACAAAGCAAGGAAAATTCCATAAATAGAAACATAAAAAGCCGTTCCCACCCCACTTAAAAGTAGGGCGATTTCTTGTTCTAGTGCTTCTGTGTTAGAGGAATTAAAATTTGGCATAGAAAGAGCTATGCTAATAAATGTGCCTAAAATTCCCATCATAGGAAAGATAGCAGAGCCTACTGAAGCAAAATTTTCGTTGCGTGTGCCTTTGATGTAGGCGTTGGCAAAGTCGTCAAAATTGGCATTAGACTTTGTATCCTTGCCTATGCTAAGAAAGTGCTTCATAATGTGGCGTTTTAAGGCTTGTTTAAATTCATCTTTTTGTTGTTCGAAGATATTATAGGCGTATTCTGCACTATGTCTTGCAAAAATCAAAGCGGTAAGATAAATAACTCCAGTCATTATAAGCGTGTGAAATTCGACTTGAAAATTGATTTGTTTTAAATAGCCAAGCACGACAAAAGCATAGAGAAAAGTAGGCACAAGAATGATTTTGAGATAAACTAAATAGCCTTTTTTTTCTTTGCTTTCTGGTAAAACTAAATCGGAAAATTCTTGCGATTTTAATTCCATAAAAGAGCCTTGTAAATAAGTTTTATTTTAAGGACAAAATCCTCAAAATAAAACCAACCTATAAGGGGTTGGTTTTTAATTTTTATTAATGCAATTTAGATGCTCAAAGGCATCCTCAAGTCTTTTTATCATACTTTCCTCCCCAGCTCTAAGCCAAGCGCGTGGGTCGTAGTATTTTTTATTTGGCTTGTCATCACCTTCTGGATTGCCTATTTGCCCTTGTAAAAAGGTTTTGTGTTTTGCCTCGTATGCACGCACCCCGTCCCAAAAAGCCCATTGCGTATCGGTATCAATGTTCATTTTAACCACACCATAGCTAATTGCTTCTTGGATATCTTTTAATTCACTCCCACTTCCGCCGTGAAAAACAAAATGGATAGGCTTTTCGTTTGTAAGTTTAAATTTTTCTTTCACAAAATTCTGGGAATTCTTTAAAATTTCAGGCTCTAAGCTTACATTGCCGGGTTTATAGACTCCGTGCACATTACCAAAACTTGCCGCAATAGAGAAATTTGGACTGATTTTCATCAATCTTTCATAAGCTAGAGCAACATCTTCTGGTTGGGTATAAAGCTTGGCATTATCAATGCCTGTATTATCCACTCCATCTTCTTCGCCACCTGTGCAGCCAAGCTCAATTTCTAAGGAAATTCCTAGCTCACTAAGTATTTTAAGATAAGCTTCGCAAGTGTGGAGGTTATCCTCTAAGTCTTCTTCACTTAAATCCAACATATGAGAGCTAAAAAGAGCGTGTCCGTGATTTCGTTTGAAGTCAGTGTTAGCGATAATAAGAGCATCTATCCAAGGGAGTAATTTTCTTGCAGCGTGGTCAGTGTGTAAAATGACAGGCACACCATAAGCTTTAGCAAGCAAATGCACATGTCTAGCCCCACTAATAGCACCTAAAACATCGCCATTTGGGCAGTTCTTTCCCGCGACAAATTTTGCTCCACCATTAGAAAATTGAATAATAACAGGAGAATTAACTCTTCTTGCCGCTTCTAAAACGGCATTGATAGAGCTACTCCCCACGACATTTACCGCAGGGATAGCAAAATTTTCGCTTTTAGCATAGTTATAAACGAGATTAAGCTTATCTCCACTTATAACGCCTGCTTTAACGATGTCTAAGAGTCCCATTATTGAATTTCCACTTTTGCATTTTTATAAAGTTCTTGTCCTTTAAGATTGATTCTTTTTTGGAATTCTTCGAATTTAAACTGATTTTCTATACCTTGTTTCATATCTTTAAATGCGATTTGTTCTTTTGCTCTTGCATCTTGTTTTAAGATAATGTGATAACCAAAATTTGTTTTAACAGGTGTTTTAGTTATTTCACCTTTTTTAAGAGAGAAAGCTGCGTCTGTAAAAGGCTTAACCATAGTTGATTCATCAAACCAACCTAAATCACCTCCATTAGCCGCTGAGCCTGTGTCCATTGACTTTGCTTTTGCGATTTCAGCGAATTTTTTCTCTAATTCTTTATCTTTTAAACCTTTAAGTTCGCTAATGATATTTTTAGCTTCTTGCTCACTTGCGACCAAAATATGTCTAGCTTTTACTCTCGCTGGTTTGATATATTTATTTTTATTTTGCTCATAGAATGCTTTTACCTTATCAGAATCAACTTTGATATCTTTCATTATCTTATTTTGATAAAGACTTAATAAAAGTTCATTTTTCGCACGCTCAAGCCCTTTAATATACATAGGGTCTTTTTCGAAATTTTGTTTTTTTGCATCTTTTAGAACTAAATCCTGCATAATGTATTGTTGTATTAAAGCTTTTTGTTGAGCTTCAGGTAGCTTTTTAAAATCTTGCCCTCTAAGCATAGGTGCGTAAAATTCGCTTACTTCTGTATCGCTGATTTTCTCACCATTCACGGTTGCCACAGTAGCAGCATTTAAACTTATACCAGCCACTAAAGTAGCTACAACTAAAGAAAATTTTTTCATAGAATATCCTTTTTGGAAAATTGATTGATGAAGTGATTATATATAAACTTGGTTTAAAATAAATTAACTAAAATAAAAAAATGAAAAGAAATTTAGCCATTAAAGAACTTTTTTTAGAAAAATTTGATAAACCTGTTACTGAACTTAAGTTTTCCAATCTTTATGAGCTGATAGTTTGCGTGATGCTCTCTGCTCAATGCACGGATAAAAGGGTTAATCTTATCACCCCAGCTTTTTTTAAGGCTTTTCCAAGTGTAAAAAGTCTAGCCAAAGCAAATTTGGCTAGTGTTAAAAGCTATATACAAAGTTGCTCTTTTTTTAATAATAAGGCGCAAAATCTTATCAAAATGGCTCAAGCAGTTTGTGAAAATTTTAATGGTGAAATTCCGCTTAACGAGAAAGATTTAAAAAGTTTAGCAGGCGTAGGGCAAAAGACAGCTCATGTGGTTTTGATTGAGTGGTGTGGGGCGAATTTTATGGCTGTGGATACACATGTTTTTCGCGTTTCACATCGCTTAGGTTTAAGCAAAGCAAAAACTCCGGAGGCTACGGAGGAGGATTTAAGCCGAATTTTTAAAGATAATTTAAATTATCTTCATCAAGCTATGGTGCTTTTTGGGCGTTATACTTGCAAGGCTAAAAATCCTTTGTGTCATCTGTGTTTTTTATACGAGCTTTGCAAAAGTAAAGATAAAAAATTAAAGGAAAAGGAATGAGAATTTTAATTTTACTAACCATTTTTACCCTTAGCCTTTTTGCAAAATATGAGCTAGATGAGGAATTTAAGGGCTATTTTAATCAACTAAATTGCTCTATTATTTTGGATAAATTTTATTATATTAATTGTTACGATTATAATTTAAAGGGTTCAAAAGCCCTAGCATATGAAGTGAAAGCAGAAAATTTAAAACTAGAGCAAATCAAAAAAAGACCAAGATTTGAAGAGGACTTTGCTCTTGCTAAAAAATATAGAAGTCGGTGGGAAGATTATAAAAATAGCTCTTATAGTAGAGGACATATAGCGCCAAACGCCTCTTTTAGCTACTCCGTTGCTTCGCAAAAGGCTGTATTTTTGATGAGTAATATTACCCCACAAAATTTTCAAATTAATAATAAAATTTGGAATGATATAGAAAAAAGAGAAAGAAAACTTGCCCTTAAATTTCAAAAATTGGATGTTTTAAATCTCATACTTTATAATGAAAACCCTAAACGCATTAAAAATCACATCGCTATCCCTAGTTTTTACATCAAAATTTTTAAAACTAAAAATTACAAAGAATGCTATAAAGTGCCAAATCATAATGTTGATGATGAAAACATCGTAGCTTATAAAATTTCTTGTGAAGCTTTTTAATGCTTTTAACCACGCTTTATATTATAGGAATTTCGGCTGAGGGTATGACGGGGGCTTTGGCGGCTGGGCGACATAGAATGGATTTGTTTGGGGTGATTTTTATCGCTTTGGTAACGGCTATTGGAGGTGGGAGTATTAGAGATGTGCTTTTGGGGCATTATCCACTCACTTGGGTTAAGCATCCTGAATATATTATTTTAATTTGCTTTTGTGCGCTCATCGCTACACGCATTCCGCGTATTGTAACAAGGCTTGAGAGTCTTTTTTTAACTCTTGATGCGGTGGGGCTTGTTGTTTTTAGCATACTTGGGGCGCAAATTGCCATTAGTGAGGATTATGGGTGGATTATTGCGATTTCTGCTGCTGTGATTACGGGTGTATTTGGAGGGATTTTGCGTGATATTTTATGTATGCGAATTCCTTTAGTGTTTCAAAAAGAAATTTATGCGGGCATTGCGATTATCGCTGGTGCGCTTTATTATGCTTTGGAGGTTTGGGTGCAGCTTGATGCACTAATTTGCACCATTATCACACTTCTTGTTGGTGTTAGTGCGAGGCTTTTGGCGATTAAATATCAGTGGTCTTTGCCTATTTTTTCTTATAAGGAGGATTGATGAAAAATTTTTTCCTATTAAGTGCTTCTTTATTTTTTGTTGCTTGTGAGCAAACTAAATCTGTTGAGTATTATAAGCAAAATCCTCAAATAGCCAAACAAAGGTCCTTAGAGTGCCGCGATAAAGCTATTATTAGTCAAGATTGTGTCAATGCTTATATGGTTGGTTTTCCAAAAGATAAAAATGAAAGTAATTTACATTAACACCGAGCATTCTTTCTTCTAAAAACTCAAAATATATCTAAAATAAAAATGAAAAAAAGCATTTAAAAGCTTTGTTTTATGGTTCGTGCTTATTAATTTTCTAGGTTTTGGCTTAAATGTAATGCTTTATTATTTTGACTTGCCAAACCAAATAGAATATGTGCTTTTTAATGTAGATAATGTTGGGGTGATGAGTTTAGTGGTATTTATTTATGTGATGATGAGTTTGTTGCTTTATTTGGCAATTAATTTAAATCATTTCTTTAAAAGTATAGATAAGTGAAGTCGTGGGAAAATACCCACACCCCACCTATTCTAGTTTTTGTTTTACTACTCTGCAAGAGGAGGTTTTTCATAGCCACCAAATTTAATTGCTTTTTCAGTAAAGTAAAGATGAAGTGCGTTTTTACAATTTTGATAATCCAAATAACTTATCTTTAAAGTTTCACCATCAGGAAGATATAGGGTAAATTGATTTTAACAAATGGTTTAAAATAGTCCCCACTCTAGCATCAATTCTGGTAAATGTAAAACTCTTTTGATTATATTTAAGAACATTTCCACCATTTGCCTTTGTAATTCCACTTTTCTTAATACACCATTCAGCTTTTTGTCTCATCTCAGGCATATTTGCTCTATAATAACTCCAAGTTTTATTCTCAGTGTCCTCATACTTTTAACAACTTGTTCTTTAGCAAAGCCATAAGAAGTCAACAAGCTAATCGCACTAACGCCTAAAACCAAACTTAAACATCTTTTCATTGTTTTCCTTTCATTTCAATTTCTAATCTTTCTAATACTTCGAGTTTTTCACGAAGCTTAAATTGTTTCTTGTTTTTCGTCTTCTTTTTTCTTAATATCCTCCTTGGCAAAGATAATTTCAACAGCCTCGATAATTTCCTCAGCAATTTTAGCGATAAAAGCCGTGTCATTAAGTATAGAAATGCCCTCCGCTGTGGTGATTTTGTTTTCTGCGAGTAGAGTTTCTATTTTTTTAAGAGCTTCATTGTCGATTTCTTTTAATATTTCTTTTGCTTTAGCGAAATTTTTTATGATAAGATAGGCTTTTTCATCTTCCACCAAACGAAGTTCTTCGACACTTCTTAAAAGTTCCCCTAAATTTTTTCTTATTGTGTTGTATTCATTCGCTAAATTTTCGTTTTTAGAAGCGGAATTTCTTTTAATGTTAGCTTGAATGATTTTGAGATTTTTCGTGGCTTCCGTGAGGTTTTTAGCGGCGATTTTAAAAGCAAAAATGCGTTCGTTTTTTTCCTCATCTTTGATATGGAGTTGAGCTTTTGCGGAAAATTCCATAATGGCTTCAAAAAGCACTTTAATTCTTGTTTGATATAGATAGTCTAAATCCACATTTTGTTTAAACCATTTTTTTGTTTTAATGATTTCACTAAAGCTTAAATTTGAACGAATGTCTCTGCGGTTAAAACCTATGGTGTGGGCGATGATTGCATAAGTATTATTATAAAGATGCTCACTTTCTTTTCTTAAAGCCTCAATGGCTGTGTCCGGATAGCGTGTGAGATTAGGGTCTAGATAGAGGGCTTTATCTTTGTTTTTATCTTTTGCAGCTTTAATGTATTTATCTAAAAAATGGACAATATTTTTGATAAAAAGACTAAATAAAATAACCGCTATGAGGTTAAAAAGTGTATGAAAGACAGCAGTTTTAAGGGCAAAATTATCAGGGCTAATGCCTATAAATTTGGCGATAAAATCAACCATAATGACAAAATAAGGAAAAATAACCAAAACAATCAATGCAATGCCAAAATTAAAAATGCAATTTGCGAGGGCGAGTTTTTTCCCTTCGATGTTTGTGCTAAGGGAAGCAAGTAGTGCTGTTACCACTCCACCAACGCTAGTTCCTAAGGTTGCTGCTAGAGCATTTTCGTAAGAAATTTGATTTGAAAGAAGGGCTGAGATGATGATGGCTAAAGTGGCGTGGGAAGATTGTATCACACCTGTTAAAATCGCTCCAAGTGCTGTAAATACAAGAACGCCTTTCATACCCTCCACATTAAAACGCGAAAGGTTGAAAATTTCTTTCACCTCCTCAAATCCACTTTTAATGTAATCCACCCCCAAAAAGAAAAATCCTATACCGATGAGAATTTGTCCAATTCCTTTAAAAATTACATCTTTTTGAAAAAAAAGCAAAACCCCGATAATGAGCATAGGTATAGCAAATGTTGAAATTTTAATGCTCGTGATACCCACGATGAGCCAAGAACCAGCGCTATTTCCCAAATTCGCTCCAAAAATAATGCCGATACCTTGAAGTAAAGAGATAAGCCCAGCCGAAAGAAAAGAAATGGTAATGATGGAAACGAGAGAGGAAGACTGCATAATAATAGTGCTAATTGTGCCAAAAATAACGCTTTTTGGTGTAGTGTTTGTGCTTTTAGCTAGAATTTTCTCAAGCAAACCACCGCTAAAAGTCTTAAACCCTCCGCTTAAATTCATCATACCAATGAGCAAGATAGCAACACCAGCTAAGATATTTGCCACTTCATCATAAACGATGAGTATGTAGGTTAAAATGGAGATGAAAATTATGGCTATAATTTGTTTTAAATATCTTAAATCGCGTTTATTTTCTTCTTGCAAATTACTTCCTTTAGGCTTTTAGCTTTTCAAATGCGTCCATTAATCTTTCTCTTAAATCATCGCTTAAAGTTTCTGCATTTTTAAGATAGCGTAAGATTAAGTTTTCAAGTTCCTTTAAAAAGTCAAAAAGCTCACTTTGCCATATTTTATCGTTTTTCTTGCTTAAATTCATCGTTTGTATAAAAGTTAATTCCCTACTTAAATCACCAAGTAGCTCCAAAAATTCCTCTTTTTTATCGTTTTCTACAAGCTCTAATTTTTCGCTTTCTACACCCTCTTTTAAAGCTCTTATTTCTTCATCAATGTGGTCGCAAAATTTAGGATAAATCTCCGCTTTTATCGGCTCTAAAAGTTTGTTTTCATCGATATTAAGCGTAAGTTTTTTGACCGCAAAATAAAGCGCCAAAAAGCTCAGTGCCGCGATTAAAAGATAAAAGCCTATCACCTTACAAATTCTCCCCTATAAGCTAAAATGCCTCCGTCTAAATTTACGCCTTTGATTTCAAGCTCATCTAGCACCATTCTAGCCGCCATTTCGCTTCTGTGTCCGCTACGGCAGATAAAGGCTAAGGCTTTGCCATCTTGTTGGTATTTTGCCTTAAATTCTTCTATGAAATTTGCATTTAAAAGTCCAGCATTGTCAAGTAAGGCAACACATTTTACATTACTAATAATCCCCTCTTGCCATTCATTTGGCGTTCTCACATCAAAAATTTGATAAGAGTTTAGGTTTTCGTTCCAAATTTCTGGGGAGATATGCTCTATCACGCTAAAGCCTTAGTGATGATTTTGCTTAGACTTGCGTTAAATTCGTTTGCATTTTCTACACCCATACCCTCACTTAACTTTGCCATATTTAAGGTTAAAATGGCGATGTCTGGCAAGAAGCTTTCATTTTCTTTCAGCCTTGCAAATATGGCGTGTTTAGGATTTAGCTCCAAGATAGGCTTGATATTTTGCTCTTGCCCCATTTGTTTTAAGATTTGTTGCATTGCAAAATCAGGCTTATTTTTATCATACACTATGCAGCTTGGACTATCTTTAAGTCTTGAAGTAAGCCTCACATCCTCCACTTCGTCTTTTAAAAGTTCTTTAAATTTCGCGAGGAAAGGTGCAAAATTTTGTTTTTCTTCTTCACTGAGTTCGTTTTTATCCTCGACTTGATTAATGGCTGTAAATTTTAAGCCCTCAAAATCGCCTATCATAGGCATAATTAAGCTGTCAATTTCATCATCAAGTAGTAAAACTTCGATATTTTTAGCCTTATAATCTTCAAGCAATGGCGAATTTCTTAGCAAACTTTCACTATTGCCGATAATATAAAAAATTTCTTTTTGTTCATTTTGCAAGTCATTTTTATACTCTTCTAAGCTTCTTAAATCTGTCCCTTTTGAGCTTTTAAAATACATTAATTTCAATAAATTTTCTTTTTCTGTGCTAAAGCCATAAAGCCCTTCTTTTAAGACTCTTCCAAAGGTTTTGAAAAAGCTTAGATATTTTTCCTTATCTTTTTCTTTGAGTTTGCCAAGCTCACCTAAAATTTTCTTAACACTTGCCTCTTTCACGCCCTTTAAAATGGCATTTTCTTGTAAAATTTCACGGCTTACATTTAAAGGCAAATCCTCCACATCGATAATCCCTCTTACAAAACGCAAATAAGTCGGCAAAAGCTCTTTGTCATCATCGCTGATAAATACGCGCTTGACATAAAGTTTTAAGCCACTTTGATAATCCACGCGAAATAAGTCAAACGGGGCATTTTGCGGGATAAAAAATAAAGAATTGTATTCCAGCTTACCCTCGCTTTTTGTATGGATATAAAGTAAAGGTTTATTAGTGTCGTGAAAATTCTGCTCGTAAAAATTTTCATAATCTTTTGCTTTTAAGCTTGATTTTTGCATAGTCCAAAGGGCGTTTGCTTTGTTGATTTGTGAGCTTACGAGTTCTTTTTTTGGCTCTTTATTTTCTTTTTGTTCTTCTTCGCTTAAAGGAACAATTTCTTCTTTTTCCATAAAGATAGGAAATTGAATGTGATTAGAGTATTTTTCTATGATATTTTCTATCCTGTAAGGCTCTAAAAATTCTTCGTCTTTAAGATGAAGCGTGATGCTTGTGCCTTGCGTGTCTTTTTGTGCCTCTTCTATCTCATAGCCGCTTGCATCAGAAGTCCATAAATACGCCTTATCTTCTAAAGCCTTTTTGCTTAAAACCTCTATCTTATCTGCAACCATAAAAGCCGAGTAAAATCCTACGCCAAATTGCCCTATGAGCTGCGAGTCTTTTTTTGCGTCTCCACTTAAATTCTCCAAAAAGCTTTTTGTGCCACTTTTAGCGATTGTTCCAAGGTGATTGATTAAATCTTCCTTATTCATCCCTATACCATTATCGCTTAAGATTAAAGTTTTTTTCTCTTTATCGAGTTTGATTTCGATTTTAGGTTCGAATTTTAAGCTTTTGTAAGCATCATCACTTACGCTTAAGAAATTAAGTTTATCCAAAGCATCGCTAGCATTTGAGATAAGTTCGCGTAAAAAGATTTCTTTATTGGAGTATAAAGAATGTATCATAAGTTGCAAGAGTTGATTGACTTCAGTTTGAAACTGCATTGTTTATCCTTTCTTAAAAATTTTTCGCATTGTAACAAAATTTTTACAATAAAATTAAGCTCTTTCTTGCTCTAAGCGTTCTTGCATTGTTTTTCTCGTATTTTCTAGCCAATTTTCATCATTTAAATCTACAAGCGGTAGGGGTATGAGTTTTAAAACTCCGCTTCTTGCACTGAAATTTTTTGTATCCAAAATTTTAGCAGAATCTACGATTAGAACGGGCTGAACTTTCAAATTAAGCTTTTCGCTTAAAATCTTAGCCCCACTTTGAAATTTAAGCATTTTTTCATTTTTTGAGCGTGTGCCTTCAGGAAAAATTGCTAAAATTCTTCCCGCTTCAAGCCTTTCTTTTGCATCTTTTAAAACACGCACTAAATCTCTTGGATTTTTCCTATCTATACAAAGTAGTTTAGGCTTTTTAATGGCGATTTTAAAAACAGGAATTTCACCGAGTTCTTTTTTGGCTATCCAGCATAAATTTTTAGGATAAATGCTTTCTAGTGCGATGATATCTAGGGCGCTTTGATGATTCATTATAATCATCTGTGCCTCTTCATCAAATTCGCCTAAAAGTTCGATTTTATAGGAAAGTATGGGCTTTTGCGTTTTAGCCCAAAGACGGCGAATTTTCCAAATTGTATTTTGATTTTGCGTAAAGCAAAAGGCTATGATGACGCCACTTACACTAAAAATAAAGAAAATCCAAAAAATTAAAGCTCTAATTTTTGAGTAAATCCACTTCATTAGCCCAGCCTATTTTGCCATTTCTAAGTAAAATTTTAATGTAATTTTCTCTTTTTCCTAAAATTTCTACTTCTTCTTGAGTGCTTGTTGTGTAAAAATAAGTCGATGGCTCAGTCGGTAAAATTTTTATTCTCGCATTTGCTTTTAAAAGCCCATTGTGCGTGTTCGTATCAACCAAAAAACTCAACGCAAAACTAAGCAGGGCAAAAGCTAAGATGAAATAATTCCTTTTAAAAACGAAAAAGAGTGCTAAGATAAAAGCCAAAGCCCATAAAGCATATTGTTTATAAGCGTTAAAATCTTTATTTGTGGGATTTAAGTCGCTTTGAGTGCTGATTTCATCATCGCTAATTTGAAGCTTAATGTCAAAGCTTTCGAGTTTTTTATCTTCTTTATTAAAATAAGAAAATTCGAAATGGTCTTTATTTGCAGGGAAAATAGCATAATAAAATGCTTTTGAAACATTAAAATCTCCCTTATAATTTTCAATACCTTGCTTTTGCACCCCATTTACAAAAAAGCCTTTAAGATTTGCATTTGTTGCATTTAGTTCAAGCATCATAATGACATTTTTTTCGTCAAAATAACTTGTCTTAACTTGCTTAACCTCCAAAGAACTTGCTACGATATGAGAAAAAATATTATCTTTTTTGGGACTATGAAAACGGATAGGATTGATTTTAAGACTAGCTTTTTGAAAAACTTGCTCATTTCTTAGCATTTCCACTATGATTTCTTCTAAATTTGCATTAGCGTCCTTAGCTTCAAACCATAGCGTATTTTTATAAGTATCGTTAGAAATTTTTTCAAATGGACTTTTTGGGTTTAAAAAATTTAAGCTTTCATTTTTAATTAGGGAAATGTTAAAGTCAAATTCCGTATCTTCTAAAGTTTTGGCATAAAGTTCTATGCTAAAAACCTCTCCTATGTAAAAATTTTGCGCGTATTCTTCGCTTGTTAGCACTAAAGTCGAGCGTGCCACAAAGGTTTCATAAGTATTTTTTTCATAATTTGTGCTTTCATCGCTTGGGGCGATATTTTGATAAAGTTCTTTAGAAATGACTTTTTGTTGTCCGTCAAAAACAGAAGTCTCCGCCCATAAACTAACGCAAAGTAAAAGTAAAAAGCTTAAAATTTTCAAGATAAAAATCCCTCAAACATCTTAAGCCCCACATCATTACCCAAAAGTTTTTCACAAGCACGCTCTGGGTGTGGCATAAGTCCAAAGATTTTTTTATTTTCATCGCAAATTCCTGCGATATCTTTACAAGAGCCGTTTGGATTATTTTCGTATTTTAGAGTGATGAGGTCTTTATCTTCTAAATACTTAAGCGTGGCTTCATCTGCGTAGTAATTCCCTTCGCCGTGTGCGATAGGCAAATTAATGACTTCATCATTTTTAAATTTTTTTAAAAAAGCGTTGTTGTTAGAAACGACCCTTAAATTTTGATTTTTAGAGATAAAACTTAAGTTTTCGTTATGTTTCATCGCACCTTTTAAAAGCCCAGCCTCAAGCAAGATTTGAAAGCCATTGCAAATTCCAAGTATGAAACCGCCTTTTTTGGCGTGTTTTAAAACGCCTTGCATTGCAGGAGAAAGTTTTGCAATAGCAGCACAACGCAGATAATCTCCATAAGAAAATCCGCCGGGCAAAACCACCAAATCCGCCTCAAAATCTCTTTCCTCGTGCCAAATGAGCTGCACCTTAGCACCAAGTTTTTCAAAAGCATATTGAGTGTCAAATTCGCAGTTTGTCCCTAAAAATCTTATAATCGCAACTTTCATCTTTTCTTCTTAAAGTAGAATTTCGTAATCTTCTATCACGCTATTAACCAGCAGTTCCTCGCACATCTTAGCAACAAGCTCTTTAGCTTTTTTTGTGTCATTTTCCTCTAGGTTGATTTTGATTTGCTTTGCCACACGCACTTCTTTAACCCCAGAGAAATTTAAAGAGTGTAAAGCCTTTTCTAAAGCTTTACCCTGTGGGTCTAAAACGCCATTTTTTAAAAATACATTGATAGTTATTTGCACTTTCGCCCCTTAACTCAAAATTCTTTTTAGCACTTCCTCGTAAGCCATTTTAACATTGCCTAAATCTTGCCTAAATCTATCTTTATCAAGCTTTTCATTTGTCGCTTTATCCCAAAATCTGCAGCTATCAGGACTTATCTCATCAGCTAGGACTAATTTGCCGTCTTTATCGATACCAAGTTCGATTTTAAAGTCTATCAGTCTTAAATTTTTCTTATCAAAAAAGTTTAAAAGTATGGAGTTAATTTTCCTTGCCATTTCTTTTATCTCTTCGATTTGTGCTTTATCTTTGACTAAATTTAAAAGCAAACAATGCTCATCATTGATAAACGGGTCTCCCAAAGCATCATCTTTTAAGCAAAACTCAACTAAAGCAAAAGGTAGGCTTGTGCCTTCTTTAATTCCCAGTCTTTTGGTCAAAGAGCCTGTGGCGACATTACGCACTATCACCTCAATCGGCACGATTTGGCATTTTTTTACAAGTTGTTCGTTTTCGCTTAGGGTCTTAACTAAATGCGTTTGAATACCATTTTTTTCCAAAAGGTGAAAAAGCTCGGTGCTAATTTTACAATTAAGCGCCCCCTTACCCGCTTCATTACCCCTTTTTTCTGCATTAAAAGCGGTTAAATCATCTTTAAATTCCGTGATGAGTAAAAATTCATCATCGGTTTTAAACATTTTCTTGCCCTTGCCCTCATAAAGCAGTTCTCCCTTTTCCATTTTACTTTCCTTCTTTAATGTTTAAAATTTTAATGCTATCAATCGCCGCCTTTAGCTGTGCGTCTTCATAAATTTGCTTTTGGGTGATGAGGTTTTTATCTTCTTTTGTATCTTTTTTATCTTCTTTTTTCTCTAATTTCTCAAGCTCACCCTCTAAATGCTGCTTTAAATCACTCTCTTTAATGCTAAAGCCATCTTCTTTAGTTGGGACTTTTCCCGGAAAAACCTCTATATCAGGCTTTACACCCACAGCTTGGATGGTGCGTCCGCTTGGAAGATAGTATCTTGCTATGGTAAGCTTTAAGGCTTCAGTTTTATTAAGCGGTATGGTTTGCTGCACGCTACCCTTACCAAAGGTATTTTCTCCCACGATAATCGCCCTTTTAAAGTCTTGCAAAGCTCCGCTGACTATCTCACTTGCACTCGCACTTCCGCCATTGACCAAAACGACAAGAGAAGAGTTGGAAATTTTGTTTTTAGGGTCGGCTTTATAGTCTTTATTTTCGCTTTCATTTCTACCTTTTTGAGAGACGATAACGCCCTTATCGACAAATAAATTTGTTAATCCAATGGCTTGGTTAAGTATCCCCCCCGGATTATTTCTTAAATCCAAAATCACGCCCTTATTATTAGGATATTTTTCAAGCTCTTTTCTCGCTTCCTCAACGATATTTTTATTAAAACTTGTAACTCTAAGATATAAAATTTCTTCATTTTCTATTTTTTTACTATAAACACTTTCGACTTTTATGATTTCTCTTATCAAATTCACATCAAAAGGCTTAGTCGCCCCCTCTCTAAAAATGGTTAGGGTGATTTTGGTGCTAGGCTTTCCACGCATTTTATCTACGGCATCATTTAAGTTCATACCTAAAGTTGCTTCATTGTTGATTTTAAGGATAATGTCGCCTGATTTAATCCCCGCTTTATCCGCAGGGGTGCCTTCTATGGGAGAAACGACACTTAATGCCCCATCTTTCATCCCCACAGTGATGCCAAGTCCGCCGAATTCGCCACTCATTTGCATTTTCATATCATCATAATCTTTTTCATTTAAAAAAGAAGAATGTGCGTCCAAATTCGTTAAAAGTCCTGAGAGTGATTTATCGACCAAATCGCTAATATTTTGCTCATCGACATAATACTGCTCGACGATTTGAAGCGTTTTTGTAAGTTTCTCTAAGGCTTCAAGGCGTTTTTGCATTTCTTCAGCTTTATTATCAGCATACAAAGCATTTACAAGACTAAAGCTTAAAATTAATGTTCCCATTACCCCCGCTAAAGCAGCGAGAAATCGTTTATTTTTCAATCCTAACTCCTCATTAAATTTAAAGCGGAATTTTAATAAAAATTTGTAAATACAAGTAAATTTTTTATTTTATGTTAAAATGCCAAAAATCTCAAATGAAAGTTGTTTTTATGGATAAACATCATCACTCCGCCAAACACATCAAGCAAATTTCTAACCGCCTTGCCAAAACCATAGGGCATTTAGAGGCGATTAAAAAAATGGTAGAAAACGATAAAGATTGCAGTGAAATTTTAATCCAACTTGCCGCCGTAAAATCCGCCGTCAATAACACCGCCACCGCCATTTTAAAAGAGCATTTATCGCATTGCCTCATACACGCCTTAGAAGATAATAATCACAAAAGTTTAGAGGATTTAAATAAGGCTATTGATATGTTTGTAAAGTAAATTAAAAAAATTTATTAAAAAAACTTGACATTAATAGACTAAAGTTATATAATACCCCTCATATAAAACTAAAAGGAAACATTATGGCAAATTTACAAGATTTTCTCACAGATTCTATGCTTTCAAATGTCGAAAGTGCAGTGTCCTTAGCGATACATTCTAAAAATAGCGAGGTCGTGCCTCTACACCTTTTGTGGGCTTTAGCGGTAGATAGCTCTAGTTTGCTCAGTCAAATTTGTAATAAATTAAACATTTCAAAAGAAGCCCTAGAGCTTGAAATTAAAAGTCAAATTTCCACCCTAGCGACAAGTTCTAATGTCAGTAAAGAAAATATAAGATTTTCTAACGATTTTATTAACTCTTTAGAAAATGCTAAAGGCTTGATGAGTGCAAATGGTGATAATTATCTAAGTGTCGATACTTGGCTCATCGCAGAAAGCTCTCGCTCCCCTATCAAAGAGCTTTTGGCTAAATTTATGGATTTAAACGAGCTAAAAAAAGAGCTTGAATTTTTAAGAAAAGGGCGTAAGATAGAAAGCAAAAGCGGCGATGAAACGCTAGATTCTCTTAATAAATTTGGTATCGACCTGACCGAAAAGGCTCTTCAAAACAAGCTTGACCCCATTATAGGTCGCGAAGAAGAGATAGAAAGAACAATGCAAATTCTCATTAGAAAAAGTAAAAATAATCCTATCTTACTAGGTGAGCCAGGCGTTGGTAAAACAGCTATTGTGGAAGCCCTAGCACAAAGGATAGTGAAAAAAGATGTCCCCACTTCTTTACAAAATAAACGCCTCATCGCCCTTGATATGAGTGCCTTAATCGCAGGGGCAAAGTATAGAGGCGAATTTGAAGATAGGCTTAAAAGCGTGGTCGATGAAGTCATTAAAAGCGAAAATGTGATTTTATTTATCGATGAAATTCATACCATTGTTGGAGCAGGGGCGAGTGAGGGTAGTATGGACGCGGCAAACATCTTAAAACCAGCCCTAGCAAGAGGCGAACTTCACACCATAGGAGCGACTACGCTTAAAGAATACCGCAAGTATTTTGAAAAAGACGCCGCTTTGCAACGCCGTTTTCAGCCTGTAAGTGTGAATGAGCCAAGTGTCAATGAAGCCTTAGCGATGTTAAGGGGCATTAAAGAAAAGCTTGAAATTCATCATAATGTAAGCATTACAGACTCCGCCCTAGTCGCCGCCGCCAAGCTTTCTAAGCGTTATATTAATGATAGATTTTTACCCGATAAAGCCATTGATTTAATCGACGAAGCCGCCGCCGAGCTTAAAATGCAAATAGAAAGTGAGCCAAGCTCTTTAAGAAAGGTAAGAAAAGAGCTAGAAACCTTAGAAGTCGAAAAAGAAGCGCTTAAAATGGAAGAAAATGAAAAAAACGCCAAAAGATTAGACGAAATAGCCAAAGAACTTGCAAATTTAAAGGAAAAGCAAAACGCCCTAAACGCACAATTTGAAAACGAAAAAGCCGTTTTTGATAGCATAAGCTTAAAGAAAAAAGAAATCGACACCCTAAAAAGCGAAGCCACCCTCGCTAAAAACAAAGGCGAATTCCAAAAAGCCGCCGAGCTAGAATATGGCAAAATCCCAAGTCTAGAAAAAGAAGTTTCCGCTCTTGAAGAAAAATGGCAGCTTCTAAGCCAAAACGGCACTTTGCTTAAAAATAAAGTCGATGAAGACTTAGTCGCAGGAATTTTAAGTAAATGGACAGGCATTAGTGTGCAAAAAATGCTAAAAAGCGAAAAGCAAAAATTCCTAGAAGTCGAAAAGCACTTAAAAGAAAGCGTCATAGGACAAGATGAAGCCCTAAACGCCCTAGCAAAAGCCATAAAACGCAACAAAGCAGGGTTAAACGAGGGCAGCAAACCCATAGGAAGCTTTTTATTCTTAGGTCCTACAGGAGTGGGTAAAACGCAGTCCGCCAAAGCTTTAGCGAAGTTTTTATTTGACGATGAAAAGGCGATGATTCGTTTTGATATGAGTGAATTTATGGAAAAGCATAGCGTCTCCCGTCTTCTTGGTGCGCCTCCGGGCTACATAGGACACGAAGAGGGCGGAGAGCTTACTGAAGCCGTGAGAAGAAAGCCTTATAGTGTGATTTTATTTGACGAGGTGGAAAAGGCACACAAAGATGTTTTCAACATACTTTTAGGAATTTTAGATGACGCAAGGGCGACTGATAGCAAGGGCGTGAGTGTAGATTTTAAAAACACCATCATCATCTTAACCTCAAACATCGCCTCAAATGCCATTATGAATTTAAAAGGAAAAGAACAAGAAGAAGCGGTAAAAGCCGAGCTTAAAAGCTTTTTTAAGCCTGAATTTCTAAACCGCCTCGATGACATCATCACCTTTAACCCACTAGGGCAAAACGAGGCATATGAGATAGTGAAATTACTTTTCAAAGACTTGCAAAAAAGCCTAGAAAACAAAGGCTTAAAAGCGACTTTAAGCGATGAAGCCGCCAAACTCATCGCCAAAGAGGGCTTTGACCCTGACTTTGGAGCAAGACCTCTAAGAAGAGCCATATATGATAAGATAGAAGATAAATTAAGCGATATGATTTTAAGCGATGCGCTAAGCCTTAATGATGAAATTTGCATAGAGGCGAAAGATGATGAGATACTTATTCGCAAAATATAGGCTTATTTACTTATCATTAAACCTTTAAATTTATCATTTCATCGTGTAAATTAAACATTCATAAGAACTCCTTAAAAGCCCTAGTTTTAAGAGCTGGGGCTTTATTTCACCTTTTGATTTTCTCCATATTTCTTTTAATTTAAGTCTTATTTAAGTAAAAAAACGCGTTTATATGCTATAATTCCGTCGTTTTTATCTTAATTTTAAGGAGAATTCTCATGAAACTAGTTAAACTTAGTTTAGTTGCAGCTCTTGCTGCGGGTGCTTTCTCAGTGGCTAATGCTACTCCACTAGAAGAAGCGATTAAAGATATCGATGTATCAGGTGTTTTAAGATACCGCTATAGAGCTGGTAATATCGATGACAAAGATAAAGCTGGTCTTGTTAATCAGTCAGGTCTTATCACTGATAAGCAAATGCACCAATACAGAGCACAAATCAACTTCAACGCTGCGATTGCTGATAACTT